>JAUXFG010000282.1 GCA_030620115.1 Candidatus Fermentibacterota bacterium | reverse complement strand
CCTCGCAATGACAGGTGGAGGAGCTGGTCATCGCGAGCGATAGCGCGGCGATCTCATTTGAGGGCGCATGAGATTGCTTCGTCGCTGCCCTCCTCGCAATGACTGAGGGTGGGGCCACGGTTCCGGGATTCCTCTACGGGATATTGTATTCCTATCATAAGCCGTAGCGTCAACCCGGAATTCTCACCGTCTTTCGTTGCCTGTACTGAGCCTTGCCGAAGTGCGATACGGCTATGGCAGCTCAGGCAGTGGGACGAAGAATCGGTCGTGGAGGCCATCCATTTCCCTGAGCAGAAGCACCACGGGATCGAGGAAGTTGGCTGGGGAAATGCCATCGGCAAAGGCGAAGGTATGAATGAGCTGAATTGACCACGAGCCGTCTTCTGTAGGATCGAGAAGAATTTTGCCGAATGCTCGCGTTCTGTTGAAGTCGTTGGCAGCACGAAGAAGTTGCTCCAGATTCTCATTTGCCTGGGGCGCCGAGATTACACCCACGGGATGAAGGAATGTGACACCCCACGCGCGGTTGTCCGGGGTTTTCTCGATGACGAGATACACCACATGATCCGGTTGATCAGCGGCTCCTCCAAAGAGCAGTCTGATGTCCCCCTGCTCATCAATTGCATAAGACCATTCAGCTATGGTCACCAGACTTTCCACCGAAGCGATGTGCATGGGAAGGCTCGGGCTTGGTTCGAAGTCCTCCTCGCCGGTCACGACCGTGGTGCTCGCGGCGAGGAAAAGAAGGATAATGAATGGCATGCAGAACCTCGATATGGGGAGAGTGGCGGCTCGACCCACAGCCATGTGATGACGTGGGCCGAGCCGTTTTAGTTTGTGTGACCTTTTAGTGGCGCCAACGCATCCTCCAGCGTGGGCGAACCAATCTCTTGGAGCTCATAGCGAACCCGCATGGAAGGAATGTCGAGGTCCAGGAGTCGTGCAAGATCAATGGGTGTGGCCACGAGAAGCAGATCGAATGGCGTCGCCTTGATGGTCTCCCGCAGCTCGGCGATCTGTTTGTCCCCATAGCCCATTGCAGGGAGCACATGCTCAAGATGCGGAAACTTGGCAAAGGTTGCCGCAATAGTTCCGGTGGCGTACGGTCTCGCGTCAACGAGCTCAGCGGCGCCGAGTTTCTGTGCAAGCACAGCCCCCGCGCCGTAGGGCATGGATCCATGGGTCACTGTGGGGCCGTCTTCCACTACGAGAACTCGCTTTCCGGTCACGCGGGAAGGATCGTCCACGAATAGGGGCGATGCAGCCTCGATGACCATGGCATCCGGATTGACCAGTCGAATCGTCTCCTGTACTCTTTTGATCCCATCCCAGTCAGCACTGTCGATCTTGTTGATCAGTACCACATCCGCGGACCTGAGGCATGCTTCGCCCGGATAGTAGGTGAGACCATGTTCGGGGCGGTGAGGATCAACAAGCGTAATCAACAGATCGGTGCGATAAAAGGAGAGGTCATTGTTTCCCCCCTCCCAGATGATGATATCAGCCTCCTTCTCAGCTTCTCGGAGGATTCTTTCATAATCGACTCCCGCGTATACCACTGCACCTCTCATGACGTGAGGTTCATATTCCTCTCGCTCTTCAATGGTGCAATCTTGTATATCGAGGTCTTCCAAGGTCGCAAATCGTTGAACTGCCTGGGCGGCCAGGTCGCCGTATGGCATGGGGTGCCGGATCACCACCACCTTGTGGCCCCACGACTGCAGCACGTCCACAACCCGTCGCCCTGTCTGGCTTTTGCCACATCCCGTTCTGACCGCACAGATGCCGACCAGGGGCTTGGTGGATTCTATCTGGGTTGATTTGGGCCCCAATAGCAAAAAGTCGGCCCCGGCAGCATGGACGCGAGAGGCAACATGCATCACATATTCGTGGGGCACATCGCTGTAGGAGAATGCTACCACATCAACCGACTTGTCGGCGATCAGCTGTTCGAGCTCTTCCTCTGGGTGAATAGGGACACCCTTTGGGTAGAGCTCGCCCGCCAGTTCCGCGGGGTACACTCTGCCCGCGATATCAGGAATCTGCGCAGCGGTAAACGCCACGACACGATAGGCAGGATTGCCCCGAAAAAAGGTGTTGAAGTTATGGAAATCGCGACCTGCGGCTCCCATGATCACTGTATTGCGTATATCCGCCATGGAGGTCCTCCTCCCAAGATGGGCTTATCCATATGCGCTCTCACATCGATCATGCGCAGAGAGTGCCCGATCGTCCCGACCCATCTCTTGGTGTTGAGCTACGCATCAGCTCGCACGAGGCCCGGTCATGAGGTAAGATCCGACTTGGGTGGCAAGTCCTGAACGAAGCTCGGGGCGCGACCGGGGATAGCGTGACCGGGCTTCACTTCCGCTATGCTCGACCCACATTGGCGCGTGGCGTGAGGAATTCACGAAACCACGCGGTGAGTCACTGCGGGAAGACGATGAAGGTCTGCCTAAGCTATCTTGGACCATGGACCTGTCAAGCCGATGATGGGACGACTGAGCTTTTGGCTGTCGGCCTGCGCTTTCGGACGCGACGGAGCGCGTCCCTCCACAGGATAGGACGTACACATTGCTTGATGGAGGGCCATGCTCCGTCATGGCCAGCGTTGGTGCGCCGAAATCGGCTCCGATTAAATCTCCACTAAATCCATGGATTTACTAGAGATTTATTCGTGACCGCTCTTAGGGTTCACACAGCAATAACTTCATATTTTGATATCCCATATTCGGATCATCTCTGATGGCAGTTGCTGGAAGCTGGATGCTTGATACTGGAAGGAGAAGGCGAATCAAATGTTTCGCCAGGATCCAGAAACCGGCGACCAGCATCACGAAACTCGTCGGTCTGCGACGAAGATGGGCGAGACCAATTCTACGGCAAATCTGTACGTGAAGACTGCGAATCCCGCGCAGTACGCGGG
>JAUXFG010000190.1 GCA_030620115.1 Candidatus Fermentibacterota bacterium | reverse complement strand
AGATGAGGGAATGGGGGAAGAGAGCGTTCAGCGTTCAGCGTTCAGATGAGGGAATGGGGGAAGAGAGCGTTCAGCGTTCAGCGTTCAGATGAGGGAATGGGGGAAGAGAGCGTTCAGCGTTCAGCGTGCAGATGGGGGAGGAAGGATGCAGGAGAGATTCTTCGCTCCTTGTGTCGCTCAGAATGACAGCAATTGTGGGGAGAAGGAAGGAGGAGAGGAGAAACATCGAACATTCAACATTCAACATCGAACATTCAACATCGAATCGGAGAATCGGGGAGAATGTCGGATTCGACGAAGCTCCCGATCCCGCCGTCGGCGGGACTCCCGATGAGGTTTGGAGGAGAAGAGATGGGGGAATGAACATCCAACATCCAACGTCGAATTCTGGAGGGGAGGAGGGGAAATTCTGGATTGCTGGAATGCGAATAAATAAGAATTGGGGGATTTGGGGGAGGGGGAAATTCGGGATCGCAGGCAGGGGCGCCTGCGCCACTTCCCTGCGCCACTGACCTGCGCCACTGACCTGCTTGCTGGCGGACGTCCCTCCAGAGATGCTGATGAGCCGACGATTGGGAAACCCATAGATGACACAGATTGGGAGAGGAGATTGGAAGGAGAGGGAATGGGGATTCATAGATGGAGAGGCGAAAGTGGATGACATGCATAAAAGGGATTGACCTCCGGGGTCGAAACATGTAGGCTTGCGATTCTTCGAGGAGGTCCGCATGACGAGAGAAGCTTTTGATCATTTGGACGATATCGCGGTTTCGGCTCTTCGTGTCTTGAGCGTCCAGCAAATCGAACAGGCAAATTCAGGACATCCGGGGATGCCATTAGGTGCGGCGGATGCGGCTTATGTGATCTGGACGCGATTTCTTCGCTACAATCCCGAGGATCCCGATTGGATGGCAAGAGACAGGTTCGTGCTCTCTGCCGGCCATGCCTCGGCCTTGCTCTATAGCCTGCTCCATCTTGCCGGCTATGATCTGTCGATTGAGGACTTGAGCAGGTTTCGCCAGCTTGGGAGTCGCACGCCGGGGCATCCTGAACGAGGAACTGCTCCCGGAGTCGAACTCACCACCGGCCCCTTAGGCCAAGGCCTCGCGAGCTCGGTAGGAATCGCACTTGGGCTCAAGATGCTTTCGGCCCGATTCAGCTCCCCATCATTTCCTGGTCTTCCCTCGCGCGTATGGGTCTTGGCTTCGGATGGCGACATGATGGAGGGCATCAGCAGCGAGGCCGGTTCCATGGCCGCACATCTTGGGTTGGATAACCTCTTCGTGGTCTATGACTCGAACCGTATTACCATTAACGGCAACACATCTCTGGCATTCACCGAGAGTGTGACCAGCAGGTTCCGGAGCTTCGGCTGGACCGTATTCGAAACCGATGGCCACGACAAAGAGGCGCTGGCGGCCACGCTTGAGAAGGCTCAAGAATCGCACGCAACTCCCGTGCTCGTGGTATCGAAAACCCTTCTGGCCAAACATGTGCCGGGCCGGGAGGGCGATCACAGGCTCCATGGATCGCCTGTAGGGCCGGAGGGCGTCAAGGGCTTGCTCGAAGCGCTCCACTGGCCGGAAGATTCGCCGTTTCGCGTTCCGGATGAGGCGTATGAGCCGTTTCGCCGGCGGGCGAGAGATCTGAAGGCTGTGTATGGCCAGTGGCAGAAGAACATGGCTCAATGGAAGCAAACCGAGCCGGAAGAAGCTGCGCTCTTAGAGTCTCTGTTCGATCAGCCTCTGCCGCATAATCTCGAGGAGATCCTGATGGAGGCGGTAGGACGGGATCAGAAGGCCACGAGGGTCCATTCAGGACTAGCCCTCAATGCTGCCGCCACGCATGCACCATGGCTGATAGGCGGATCCGCTGACTTGACCTCATCAAATAAGGCAGAGATCCATGGGGCATCGTTCATTGAACGTGGGTCCTTTGGGGGGAGAAACATCCATTTCGGCATCAGAGAGCATTGCATGGCAGCCGTGGCCAACGGTCTTGCCGCCATGGGCGCCTTCAAGCCCTATGTGGCGACATTCCTCGTTTTCTCCGACTATATGCGCCCAAGCATCCGCCTCGCGACGCTCATGAAACTGCCTGTTATCTATATCTTCACCCATGACAGTATCTACGTGGGAGAAGACGGCCCGACCCACCAGCCCATCGAACATCTCGCGGCGCTGAGAGCCATCCCGGGGCTCACCGTGATCAGGCCCGCCGACGGACCTGAAGTGGCGGCCGCATGGGCGTGGGCCTTGCAAAAGAAGGATGGCCCGGTAGTACTCGCCCTCACGAGACAGAAGGTTGATACGCTGCCCCATGCGACTGATTCGATTCCGCCGGTCCCGCGCGGCGCGTACGTCATAGTAGATGTTCCTACGCCCCACCTGGTTCTCGTGGCCACCGGCTCGGAGGTGGCCCTGGCCTTGCGTGTATCCGAGCTGCTCGCCAATGAGGATCTGATCGCAAGAGTTGTATCCATGCCGTGCATCGAGCTCTTCCTGCAACAACCAACCCAGTACAGAAGGTCGGTGATCCCCGGCGATCTCCCTGTAGTAGCCATGGAAGCTGCGGTTGGTTTGGGGTGGACGCGCATAATCGGCAGACAGGGGCTTTTGGTGGGGATGGAGGAGTTTGGCGCATCGGCCCCCGCCGAAGTCCTTAGCGAGCACTTCGGTTTCACACCACAGAAGATTGCCTCGAGAATACGAACCTGGTACCAGAAGAGGAGCGCATGCAAGGAGGAT
Source organism: Candidatus Fermentibacterota bacterium (assembly GCA_030620115.1). Classification (GTDB taxonomy): domain Bacteria; phylum JAFGKV01; class JAFGKV01; order JAFGKV01; family JAFGKV01; genus JAUXFG01. The sequence continues at coordinate 3,856 of JAUXFG010000190.1, read as the reverse complement.
AGTTGAATGCGGAAAAAGAGCCAGGAACTTCTGAGACACTGCATAGACGAAGGGAGAGAAGTCCTTTTAGAGGGGGAGGCATACGACCTTCTTGAAGTAGAAGGATTTACGGTCCCTCGAACAGTGCTTTTCACCTCCTCGAGTTCAGTAAGCGAAAACTCTCTCGCCGCACTTTCCGGTGACCGGGTGATCCTGAAGCTCGCCAGCCGCATCATCACTCATAAGACCGAAGTGGGCGGCATCAGGATCGTGGAAAGAACAGCGGAAGAGGTGTCCGCCGCTGTCAGATCTATGATCGCCACGGTGGGTGCACTTCATGGCCCCGACGCAGTGGAAGGAATCATGGCTGCCGAACTCATAGACTTCGAAGGCTCTTTTGGCTTGGAGCTTTTGGCAGGCTTCCGCCTCGACGCCGCATTCGGTCCGGTGGTAAACCTTGGGATCGGTGGCATTCATACCGAATTTTTCCACGCCCACCTGAAACCAAACTCACGTCTCCGTTCATGCTCTGCATATCACCCGTCATCGACCCACCTCATCAAGGGATCCGCCCTGGAGCGACCTCTGGCAGGCAAAATGCGCGGTCAATCATTCTCTCCAGTGAAAATGGCTCATGTAGAAGGACTGATCTCCCGTCTTGGCGCGCTTGCAGTGGAGTCCTATCGTGCGCCGGAAGGAACCGCCCGCCTCGCGGAGCTGGAGATGAACCCCGTGGTGGTGGACTCCGAAGGGCGATTGGTGGTATTGGACGCATTGGCCAGAGTCGAACAGGCTCCCGCCGCCAAACCGGAGCGGCCACTACCCACCATCGCGCGGCTGCTCCGCCCCTCCAGTGCTCTGGTCATTGGGGCAAGCGCCAAGGCGATGAACTCTGGTCGCATCATTCTTCGCAACCTTGTGGCAGGAGGCGGCATCGCAAAAAACCGGATCTTCTGCCTCCATCCCAAGGCCTCTGAGATAGATGGGGTGAAATGCGTTGCTTGCATCGAAGATCTGCCCGCACGGGTGGATATGACGGTGGTCGCCATCCCCGCGGCACGAGGGGCGGACACTGTCGTCCTCGAACTGGTCGAGAAGAAAGCCACCTCGAGCATCACCTTGATACCTGGCGGTTTTGCAGAAACCGAAGGCGGCAAAGAGCGTGAGGCGCGGCTCAGGGAAGCTATGGCAGAATCCCACGCAAGGCCGGACGGTGGCGTGATTCTCAACGGAGGAAACTGCCTGGGTATCGTGTCGAACCCCGGAGGATACAATACCTTTTTCCTGCCGAAATACAAGCTTCCGTTCAACCCGGGCAAAGGCGACAACCTGGCATCCATCAGCCAGAGCGGGGCCTACCTTGTGACGCAGGCCAGCAACATGGACAAGATCATCAGCCCCCGCTATTCCATCAGCGTCGGCAACCAGGTCGATCTCACGATAGGAGATTATCTCGCCTACCTCAAGGACGAAGACGGTCTGGAGGTTTTCTCAGTCTATGTGGAAGGCTTTCAGCCGGACGATGGCCTGCAATTCCTTACGGCGTCGACTGAGATTGTAGAAAGCGGGAGAGCCGTATTGCTATACAAGGCGGGCAGAAGCCCGGAAGGAGCCAAGGCAGCGAGTTCCCATACGGCAAGCATGGTGGGAGATTACGATACCGCCAAGGCTCTGGCGGAACAGGCCGGCGTGGTGGTATGTGAGACCTTCGACGAGTTCCAGGACCTGACCCTGACGTTCTGTTTGCTCTGGTCTCGAAGGATCGTGGGAGATCGAGTTGCGGTGGCCACCAATGCCGGGTTCGAGGCAACGGCCTCCGCGGACCGACTTGGATCGCTCACCTTGGCCGATCTGACGCAATCAACTCTCGAAGAGCTGACGAAAATATTGCCCGAGGATGTCATCGATGCACACAATCCATTGGATGCCACTCCGGTCACCAATACAGAGGGCTTTGCCCGCTGCGTCGGACTGATGGAGGCGGATCCCGGCGTCGACTGCCTGGTAGTAAGCCCCGTACCGCCGACTCCGGCACTCAACAATCTGCCGGCAAGCGACCAACACCGTGAGGACATCACGTCTCCCAACAGTCTCCCTTCAAAGCTGCTGAAGATCTACAGGAAATCCGCCAAACCCATAGTATTCTGCGTAGATTCGGGCGCGCTCTATGACCCCATGGTGCGAATGCTTCTGGAGGCAGGCGCCCCATGCTTCCGCCACATCGATAGAGCTATGAATACGCTTTCCGCCTTTGTGGAGGTAAAAAGACGAAATCGATAGGAAGGATGTGGCCGCCTCAGGCGGCAATTCTCAGTGGTGAATGTTGAATTCTTAATTGAGGGAGAGAGCGTGCAGCGTGCAGATGACGGAGAAGGATGTAGGAGAGATTCTTCGCTCCCGCTCAGAATGACAGGGGTTTGAGGCAGAAGGATGTGGTACACTATGTGTGATTCTGAGAGAGCAAATCGACCGAAGAATCTGGGTGGAGGAGGGATGCAATGGCCAATGAATAATGGATAACGGCTAATTATCAACTGCCAAGTGAAGAATAGAGATGAGGGAAAAACCGATAAGGCTCCCGATGAGGGTTGAGAGAGAGGGGATTGGGGAGCTGCCGGAGGGAAGAGAGAGATGGGGAAATCGACGAGGCTCCCGATGAGGTTCTTGGGACGAGGAGGGGGAAGTTTGGGATAGGTTTCAGATCAGGGGTCAGCGAATGGTCTGGGTGATATAGGATTCGAGATTGCCGTGCTGATAGATCTCGCGCCGCGGTGAGCGTGTGGGCTCGCGGTGCCACTTCACTAGCCTGATTTCACCACTGTCGATTTCTATTGCTGTCAAGCCGTCGGTATAGAGCGCGCACCCGCTGTTGAAATAACACGGGAGGGGCTCGTGGTCCGGATCGGTGGGGTCGATTTCTCTGCCTTTGAGCCGTTCCTCACGCAATTCCCTGTCGAGCTTCTCGATCTCCCGGATGAGCCGCTTCACCAGGTCCTTATGCGTACGATTCGCCAAGATCTCGGCCTGGAGCTCGGCAATCTCCTCGGCCAGGCGATCGGTCCATGATCTTGAGGCGAATATGGCCCGGTGGGAGTGGCCACAGATCAGTATCACCTTGGACTCTTTCGCCCACGCATAGAGGACTCGTTCATAGCCCTTGGTGACCTGCGATTTCGTGGCCGATGGATGGCCATAGAGCCCCGCAAACTTGGCCATGGGCTCGAGCCCCTTGAATAGGCGGACGAAGAATCTGCTCAGCCAACTATGCTTGTCTGATTCAGTGCTTCCCTGATGGCCGTGAACAAGGAGAATACGAGGCTCCCCCAGACAATCGTTCAGTATCAGTGCCTCATGGGCACACGTGGAAATCACTGGATCGTTCTTGGCCGGGTCAGGGGGGCATGCCCACTCGATATCATGATTTCCGAATACACGGTGCACCCGCTCATCTCCGAACGCCTTGATGCGCGCATACACTGTGTCCCTATACCGGCGGACGATTTTTTCCAGATCGAACTGCCAGAGCTCTTCGATGTCTCCCAGGAGCACCAGCTCGAAGCCTTCTCTCTCATAGTACTCCAGCGCTTCTTCGAGGCTTCCTTCATTCTCGCGGAAGTCGTCGGCCGATCGCCCATCCCCCATATGAAGATCGCTTACGATGGCATACTTCTTCCCTTCCAGGTCAAGCCGCGGGACTCTTTCATCGCGCCATAGCTGTGAAAGCTTCCGCCAAGTGAGCACACTATCCTGCGACATAGTGGATCTGCGCTTGCAGTTACAGCCTCATCCGTACTGCGGCTCCTAAGGTCATGGTATCAGTATCGATATTCTCCTGAACCTGGCCAAGATCCCATTCATCGAAACGGTAGTTTGCATT
>JAUXFG010000148.1 GCA_030620115.1 Candidatus Fermentibacterota bacterium | reverse complement strand
GCGTGGGCATGGAAGGATAACCCCGAGCTATTCACCGCACGCGCCTCAATGGCGGCCCTCTGGAGTGAAACCCCCGACATAGCTGCCGGCTTCTTCAGGAATCTGCTGAAGCATGTGGGCATGTTTGTGGTCTCAGGTGATCAGAACTGGAGACACAATCTCGCCGGCGCTCCTCAGTTGGATCTACTCACCGGCTTCCTCTTCCTTGTTGGTCTCGCTGTTTCACTGGGAAGAAGGAAGCGCACCGACATCCTTCTTATGATCTGGCTCTGTGTCATGCTCCTCCCCGGCATCCTCTCGGTAGAACGGCAGGCGCCGCATTGCTTACGGACACTGGGTGTTCTTCCGCTACCATATCTATTCGCCGTCCAGGGAGTGCTTTGGATCCGCGAGAGACTCTCGGCCATCCAACTCCGCCGCCTCATCCTCGTCTTGCTACTCACCATCATTCCCCTGCTCAACCTCGGCAGATACTTCGTTGTCTGGCCCCGCAGCCTCGATACGCTCACCCCTGCCCAGGAGGCATTGTACGGTTTCCATCGGCAGGAATGCGCACTTGCCCGGTGGCTGGTACAATGTTCAGGGAATGAACGTATCTGGCTCTCGCCCCAACTCTACTTGCACCCCACAGTGGCATACTTGGCGGGCAACGCAGACTACGCCCTATTGAAAGACCCGATGGATCTGCAAGAGGAAGACCTCGTGGTCCTCCAGCTTTCGTCAAGAAACATCTGGTGGCTCCGTGACGATTTCAGGAAAAGCTTCTTCCGGTGGTGGTGGGATACGGGAAAAACAACCGAAGGAAACACATGGGAGGCAATCCGATGGGCCTATCCTGATTGTGGCGATGGTAAAGCCCGGATTTCTCACCGGCCTTCTACTACAACGGCTGATATGGCGCCGCCTGCCTCGTTACGCTTTGTCGGTCATCCTCGACGTATCGCAGAGGATACGCCTTCGAACGACCTCGGTCGCAAGCCTCGCAGGCAACGCTACCTCAGCCGTTTCGCTACGAAAACCGGTGAGAAGTCCGGGCTAGCCCGCGCATGCGACAGTCTGGTGGCAAATCGTCTGCATCAATACTATCAGATGAGAGTGCGCGGGAATATCTGGGGGCTCACCGTCTTTGGGGTGGGGCAACAGCATGAGCGTGTCCCAGATCGTGATCCTTGGTCGCTTTCCACATGGCGCAGAGTACCCCCCGGATGCTTTGCCGTAGACATCGACTCACTCCCCGCTGGAACCCATCAGATCACCTTGATCGCACGCGAAGAGGAATCTCCAAAACAATGGATCCTCGACACCTGGGACGCCACGCAGGGGAACCACCCGGCATTGCGCGGATGCCTCCTGTTCCCTGCATGTGTCCGCATTGAGACAGATGAGTCATCGCCCCCCGCCGAGAATCTACAGAGCCGTTGGTACTACCGCGGCCCGGCAGATCCCGAACCATATTTCCGCCACACCCTGTGGGGCAGGATCAGGGCACGCTGGGCGCGGTTTCGACTCCGCACAACTCTATGAAGTGAGATCCAATCCATCGCAGACAATCTTGCCTGCGGGCCAATCCAATAGCCCCTTTGGCCTGGAAACTATTTAAGTATATGCGCAGAAACTTAATCGGATTATCGAACGAATTGCCTTCTCATGAACCAAATCTCCGGATCTATCCTGACCCCGGGAAGTCTCTCCCTATTGGGCTATTCCTCGCGTCCAACCATCGCCTCAATCCCCGGACAATTCGCTCAGTCGTTTTCCTCTAGCCGTCTTCAATAGGTTGGAAACTTGACAAACGAGTCAAGTTTTGTGACGACATATGTGGGTTGGCTGCGAGGTGATGCCGGTTTCTGGCTGCTTGATACTGGAAGGAGAACGGAACGACTCCGGGTTCCATCCAGTATCCAGTGACTATCAACCAGCAGCCAATAACCAGTAACCAGATTGGCTATCAGATCATACCTGTGGGGAAAGCCTGATTATTTCTCTCTTCAGTGTCTCCAGATCGGGGACTGTCTTCGCAAGGTCCTTGATGCTCCGGAGATCCTCAAGGCACCTGATTCCCCCTAGCTGACCTTCGAGTCGGGAACCCTCCCGGCCGAATCGCAGCTCAAGCGCCAGCAGGATGCCCTCCATGAGGCCTTGTCGGATCCCTTTCTCCATCCCCTTCTCCATCCCTTGCCGGATCCCTTTCTTGATCCCAATCCTCTCAGCTGTGGTCACACCTACAGTTCTCTCACTCTTCTCCGATCTATCACATGTCAAGGTCTTTCCTCGAAGACATGTCTACGTTGAAAGAAGACCCATGACTGAGCCAAGTCCCTTCTCCTCCCCCAAAGAACCTCATCGGGAGCTTCGGCGGGAGCCTCGTCGAATCCCTCGGTCCCCCGCTTCTCCGCTCCCCATCTCCCCGTCGCTGCGTCAGCAGCCGAGAGGCTGACCTATTGGAGCGGGACCGGAAGCGGCACGAAACACGAAATGTGGGGATCTATTTGAGTCGGGAGGTGACTCGGGAGACGAACCGAGAGATAGGAGCGCATCTTGGAGGGATCCGATCGGCTGCGGTAAGTCCGGCAAGCAAGCGGATAAGGGAGAGGATGAAGTGAGAAGCACCGTCCTTCTGCTGGATATCGCACGTATCAGACACACATGGCAACCTGCGGTCCGGCGCATCACAGGTCGTTTTCTGGCTTTTTCTTGTTGCCTTCCTCCTGGGAATACCACAGCTTCTATCTCAGAGCTGTTGGCCAATCATAGGACTCAGGAGGAGTTGGGATGAATACTTTGGCAGTTGAGGCCGGCACCATGCTCGCACGAAGTGTCTTGCTGACAGATGACACGCTGACGGTTGAACTGGTCGACGGAAGAAGCCTTTCCGTTCCACTCGCCTGGTACCCACGCCTGCAACACGGCACTCTCCAGGAGCGAAACAATTGGCGTCTTATCGGACGGGGAAATGGCATTCACTGGCCGGACCTGGACGAAGACATCAGTGTCTCCGGCCTCGTGGCCGGTCGATCGTCGGGCGAAATCCAACCCTCTCTATATCGGTGGCTCAAAGGTCGAGAATAGTGAGAGGGGGACGTAGTCCCATTATTCACGGTGCGGTTGCCGGTTCTTTGATTCCTAACCCGAACTTCTCACCGGGTTTCGAAGCGAAACCGCCGAAATGGTTCTGAATGTCCCGACCCAACGCTTTGGGTGCGGGACGACTGAGGACCCTCTCCGAGCTGTAGGCTCTACGAGCTGGAAGCCCGAAGGCGTATCCTCTGTCCCGCGTCAGACGCGGGATGCCATATCGGCGGTTACAGCCGGAAGTTGGTGGGAAGTTCGGGCTAGCATATCCCCGTCGTCGCATGATATCAGGAGCGGTTGAACAGCACGAGGCCCCAGAAGCATCATGACATGGAATCGCGCCGCTGGAGAACGCCAGTGGGTTGCATTCAAAAAAGGCGCTATGCAGACGATGTCGGGGACTCTCCCCGATAGACAAGGAGTACAACTGATGAAAACCGCATTGCTCGTGAGAATGATCCTTTGGGTTCTTCTTCTGTTCTCGGCCTGCGGCGAAGATAGCCCAACCAAGCCTCCTATCGGTGCCTCGCCGGAGCTTCTCTCTCCCGCCCCGGGCTCCTGGATAGATCGGCTCAAGGTCTGCATCATTGGATCTGCCGACCCCGGGGAGGCTGTAGTGGTCCTGATAGACGGCACCGCCCCGCGCGAAACAACCTACGCGAATCAAGACGGGGCTTTCAGGATTGATGATTTCGTGCTGGGCGGACAAGGAGGCAGGGTTCTGTGGGCCCGAATGGTCGAAGACTCGTCACTGGTCAGCGAACCTGTTCCAGTTCATATTGACCTGGCCGCCTCGGAAACACCGGTTGTCCTTTTCCCTCCCCATGACTCATGGCTGCCGGCGGAATCGGCGCCTATCGCGGGCTTGGCGACAGGAGATGTCTCGTCGGTTGAGCTGTTTCGAGACGGAACCCTGATCGGAACGGTCCAAGTGGAAGATGGCGCATTTTTCCTGGACGCATTTCAGCCCACCGGACAAGGCGAGGCTCTGATCTACGCCAGAGGAGTGCTGGAGACAGGTGGGCATACCGCCTTTGGGGAAAGCATCACGGTACATGTGGGGAGCGGTCAGCCCAAGGTGGTGGACGAAATCCTCTCACCGAGTCCGGGTGCATCCCTTGCCTTGACGACAGTGGCTTTCCACGGAACCGTGAAGGAAAACGTTTCGTTGGCAATCTTCTTCAACGGGGGCGATATTGGCCTGACCACACAGGCTTCGGGAGGAGATTTCGCCTTTCCCCCGCTCTCCCTTCCCTTTGAGGGCGCCTTTGTCGGCGGAGTGGTTTCATATCGGGCCGAAGCAATCATTGCCGAAGACGCGGTCGTGTTCACGGTGGATCGGACACCGCCTCCTTCTCCAGTCATACTGAGACCTGCCAACAGCGAGCTACTGCGAGAGACTTCCATTGTCATCGAGGGCGTGGCCGAGCCTTACTCCCTCGTCTACCTGCTGCTCGATGATGCGAGGACCGACAGTCTCGATGCGTCGGTCACAGGAGCATTCTCGTGCTCATTGGAGACCCCGGGAGAGGGCATGTTTCTGCTCGGAACGTATGCCCAGGACGCGGCGGGGAATCGAAGCGCCCCGTCAGAGGAGATCCCCTTCGCCGTGGACCTTTCCGCACCCACCCCTCCTCTGCTCACGAGCCCCGAAGACGGGCTTCTCATCGTGACTTCCGAGATGCTGATCTCGGGGAGTACTGATGCCGGTGCATGGCTGGAGATTCTGCTCGATGGCAGGATTTCTACCGCACAGGAGGTTCCCCAGACAGGCATCTTCGAGCTGGCCTTGGAAACTCCCAGACCCGATGGTTCGTACACATTGAGCGTGAGGGCGTCTTCCGCTCCGGGGTGTGGCTGGGTCAGGGGAAATTCATCGGTTTTCCACGTCGATCTATCCCCACCTGCCATGCCCCTCATCATCCAGCCACCAGAGAGCTCATATGTCACCGGCAATGACGTGTGTCTTGCTGGAGCCGCGGAACCCATGGCTCAAGTAGTCGTTCTCAAGGATACAACCCTCACCGAGGTTTATGCCGACCATGGCGGCTCATGGACTGCAACGATCTCGATAGCCGGCGATGATGGCCCATGTGCAATGAAGGCATTCCAGGTGGACAGCGCGGGACATCAGAGCGAAACAAGCCAGGACCATGTTCTTATCATCGACCGTATTGCTCCCCCGCTGGAGATCCTGGCTCCCAGCTCCGGAACGCTTCTCAACGCGAATCCGATAGCCATTTCCGGAGAAACGGAACCGGGCGCGCGCGTGTGGATCGATGGAGGCGAGATCGATCCAGAACAAGACGGCGCCTTTCAGTCCATGGTGTTTCTTGCCGAAGGACACGACACGGTCATTGTTCAGGCACAGGACAGCGCCGGGAACAGAAACCTGCTCAGTCTCCCTCTGGAACTCGACACCACACCACCTTTCATAATCATCAACAGCCCCGTCGACAGTCTGATCACCCAGCAGACAAGCATCACCGTTTCAGGGAGTACGGAGCCCGGGTCTATTGTGATGATCCAGGGAGCCAATGTAGCGGTAGACGTCAACGGCGCATTCTACGCCCCCGTCGGACTGATACATGGCTGGAACAGCATCGAGATCCAAGCGACTGATCGCGCCGGCTGGGAGGCTTCGCTAGTGAGACTCGTTGCATCTGATAGGATTCCCGGCCAACCGGGGAATCCCGATCCGGACGATAGCGAGCTCGTGAATATGGGCAAGCCCCTCCTTTCCGTTCGGAAGGCTCTCGATCTTGACGCCGATGAGTTGACTTATACGTTCGAAATCCATGGTGAGTCGACAATGACATCTCTTGTTGCGCAAAGTCACTCAATCGTACCGGCGGGGCGTGACGTGACATGGACTGTCGCGCCCGAGTTGCCGCTTGATGGTGCATCATTTTTCTGGCGTGCGAGAGCATGGGACGGCATCGTGCTGGGCCCATGGTCACAGACTGCCACGTTCCGCGTACCCGATATCGGATCGCGCGATCCTCATGAGTTATTTGGCTGGGGAGACAGCATCACCGCGGGCGCCCAAGGAATCCTCACGGACGATGGGAAGATCTGGGTCTGGATGAGCGCCGGATACATAGAAGAACTCGAGCTTGGGCTCTCTGTATTCTTTGCCGATGAGGTAGAGGTCGACTACGCCTTTGTCTCCGGGGGTTCGAGCAGCGACGGCGTCGAACAGATGGATGAGAATCTTCAGGGTGTCAATGCAGGGTACCTATTACTTCTCTTCGGCACCATCGATGCGAATGACGGGGAAAACTTTAACGCAGCTGAATCAGTGACGAATCTCCGACAGATGGTTCAAGACGCCCGATCGGAAGGCATGGTTGTCATACTTGGCACGATTCCCCCCAGGATCCCTCCGGAACAGTGTGGCCAAGATTGGAGCGATCCGGACGTGAACAACCGCGTCATCATCCTGAATCAGGCGATAACGGAGCTGGCGGAAGAGGATTCGATTCCGTTGGCGGATCATTATACGGTCATGTACGAGACCGCCTTCACCATGCCCCTCCTCCCCGGCGAAACGAACTACTTGTTCAATGTATTGTCTCGGGATGGCATCCATCCCAATGGCGTGGGATATTCGATCATGGCTCGGGAGTGGTACAAGACGATCACGGGGAGTGATGAGATCCCCGCCGTTCTTGATCTCCTGCCGCAATGGGGTCGGTGTGTCGAAAAAGAGACGCATGTCGACGCGCCCGAGGAAAGGCTTAGCCCGGACTTCTCACTGGCCTTCGTGGCGAGACAGAAGAAAGGGCTGTGGCCACAGCCAACTACACCGCTTCGCGACGAAAGCCGGTGAGAAGTGCGGGATAGAGACCTGACTCTGACCAGGTATTTGATAGAAGGCTCTTTGCTGTGTTCCACAGTGATCGCCGTACTGCTCCTTTTTCAGACAGTGAGTCTGTCGCGGATCACCGTTCTCTTTTCCCTGGTTGTCATCGGCATTGCCTCCTGGCACTTGACTGGGTTCCTCTATCGATCCAAGCGACCGTATGAATGGTTGCTCTGCTTGTGCATTATTAACCTGTTCATAGTAATGCCGGAGCTGTCGCTGAGACTGATGAACTTCAAATATCTGTCACGGATTGAATTTGGCTTTCCACGAACCGCTTCTTTTGAATTCCTTGTTCCTGATGAGAAGCTGCTTTGGAGATTGCCAAGCAGCCTAGATGATGTCAATTCCTTGGGCTTCCACGGCGACGAAATCGACGTATCTAATCCTGAAAGTACGTATTCTATTCTCTATCTTGGAGATTCTTGTACTGACTATGGATTCCCCAGGAACTATCCTGCTATCGCCGAGTCCCTACTGAACTCCAAATTGTCACCGTACGCTAATTCCTTCAAGAGTATCGTACTTGCTCTTGGCGGCTATAGCTCACACCAAGGCCGAATGCTGGCAGAAATGTATGGCCGAGAATTCGAGCCCGATCTGGTGGTTGTCTTCTTTGGGTGGAATGATCACTGGCTCGCCCGCGGAGCGATAGATGCCGAAAAAGCCATCCGGACGTCAAAGTGGACTAACTTGTACAACAGGCTTTCGCACGGCAGCCGCCTGTTACAGGGATTTATCAAGTTCTCCGTCTTCTTGAGATATGGGAACACGGAGGGTCTTCTCGATGAGGTCAGAGTGCCTATTCATTCCTACAGGGAGAATCTTCTCGATATCGCCGATGTATTTCGTGAGACTGGAACGCCTATCATATTCATGACTGCGCCAACTGCTCATTACGATCTTGGTGTTCCCGATTATCTAGTGGAGTTGGGTTATGCACGCAACAAGAGCGAGGTGATTGCTTGGCATCAAAGATACAATGCGGTTGTGAGAGCGATCGCCGAGGAATCAGGATCCTCCCTTCTCGACCTGGAGTCCAGATTTAATTCGATGGAGAACCTTGAGCAGCTCTTCATCAGTGACGGGATCCACTCGACTCCCGCGGGTCTGAGATTGATAGCAGAGTACCTGGCGACCTTGGTCGTGGACGAGGTGCTCCCCCAGAGAGATGAGGAATCTCCCTGGGAAAAGCTCTGATCTTCGCCCCCTCACGACGAAATCTCGTGGTCGCCGGCGGGGCCGGTCTTCCCATATGTTGTCCCCACCAGGCATCTGTTGGGGCTTTGGGATTATGGTGTGCCGGAAAGGCGAGTAGCCCCCAAAGCGGTACGCGACCAGAACGGCAGGGCCTGAGTCGCACGCTTCGTCCATTCCCTCACCGACTCCTGAAGTCCCTCCTCGCGGGCCGTTTCTATGGCCCACAAGTAGAAATCCATAGCACGAGGACAGCGATGTGACATCTCCCTCAGCCTATCCAAGTAATCAAGAGTATCCAGGACCGATGTGTCACGTAAGACATACTCATGCAAGACGAATCTCGGGGAGAAGCCTTCAATAGGTAACACCGACGTGAATTCATAGCGCTCAGATAGCCGTGGTTCCTCAACCAACCGACCATCCAGCTCCATTGTATACCGTCCCCGCTCAGTATCAAAAAAGTAGAAGCAGATTATCGGCTTCATCATCTCGATCTTGGTTACTATCTTATCATAATGAAGATCTTTATCATGATCGGTTGATCTATAGTAATCTGTGACATCTCGATCATTCAATCCGAATATATCAATTGTCTTACACTGGCTAGCATATGTTGTAAAGCCGACATCACCCATAACAATGGCATCACCTATATGCGTCCTAGAGGCGATGCTACGGACTGCTGCCTTATGCCAGATATCCAATGGCTGTTCAAGAAAAGGCCTCGCAGAGAGAATCCAATTCCGCGGCTTCTTCGACAACTCATGCCGGCGGACGTTGAATCTGTCGACCTGAAGCCCGCGATAGCCAACAAGAAGCATGGCGGCAACAATCAGCAGTGCCGCGGCGCGGCTCGAACGCCCCCTCTCGGCGAGTCCCGCGGCGCCCACCGTTGCCAGTAGGACTGCCGATATAGTCACCGGTTGGAGAAATCGGAAAGAAAAGGCCCCATCCCCTCCAGATAGACTCGAAAAAATCAGCACAAAAATGCCAACGCCTGCGATCCCGGCGATCAAGGATCCTTCATGTGCTCTGCCCTTCTTCCTATATCGGATCAGAGTGGCTACCACGGAAACCATGGCGAAAAGGACTATGATCCACCGCCCCGTACCATCGGAGAAAAGATAATCGCGGGCATAGCGCAACCCATCACTGAAGCGCGCCACAGACCAGAAAGCGCCTTTCGCCATGACCGTGTTGGGAACAAGCGCGCCATAGTAGTCCCAACGCCAGAACAGTAACGGTGTCCAAAGCAGGAGGAATAGCCAAAAACTTGCCAATGCGATCCCTCGACTGTTGCGCCTCAAGAAGACAATTCCGATGATCGAGACAAAGACGATGCCCTCGGGCCTCAGCAGAGAGACTAACGATAGCAGCCAGCCCCCCATCATCACTGCTCTTGGAGAATGCTTGGCAATCGTG
>JAUXFG010000128.1 GCA_030620115.1 Candidatus Fermentibacterota bacterium | reverse complement strand
CGAAGAATCTCTCCTACATCCTTCCTCCGTCATCTGAACGCTGAACGCTGAACGCTTCCTTCTCCCTTCCCCACCCGGATTCTTCGGTCGCTCTGCTCCCTCAGAATGACACGTAGTGCGACATACTTCTGCACACTACCACTGTCATTCTGAGCGACTCCAAGGAGCGAAGAATCTCTCCTCCATTCTTCCTCCGTCATCTGAACGCTGAACGCTGAACGCTGAACGCTGAACGCTCTCTTCTTGTCATTCCCCCCTTCCCCCAGATTGACAGATTCTAGATTGTCAGATTCCACATTCTTCCCCCCCCTAATGCCTGAAATGCCGAATCCCGGTAAGGATCATGGCGACTCCCTTTTCATTGCATCTGGCGATCACCGCCTTGTCTCGAATCGAGCCCCCGGGCTGCACAATGGTACGAATCCCAAGATCCGCACATGCATCCACATTATCGGGAAACGGGAGGAATGCATCCGACACCAGCACGGCACGCCCCATCTCCCCGGTGATGAAACCCTTGAGTCCCCCCTCTGGGCCGTGATACTCTCTTCGCAGATTCTCGAGGCACTTCTTCATGGCCAGCTCCACGGCCACCAGCCGGTTCGGTTGACCACAACCCATGCCAAGTAGCTGCAGGGCGCCCTCAGGCAGCCTGCGCACCACGGCGATGGCATTTGATTTGAGCTGCCGCACGACAATGATCCCGAACTCCAGGAGCTCCTCGTCGACCTCTCCCTTGGCCTCGGTCACGATCTCCCTTTTCTCCCACACCTTCTGATCCGTATCCTGCACCAGCAGGGAACCCAACAGGAACTTGTAGTCTCTCTGGGGAACCATGATCTTCGGGTCGAACACCACCACCCTCAGGTTCTTGTGCAAGGCCAGATATTCCTCCGCCTCGGGTTCGAATCCGGGCGCGATCACCACTTCCACGAACTTCCTCTCGCGCTTCCGGGGGTGATTCAACTGGAGAAACTCAACCGTGTCTCGCCTCACCGTGCGATTGAATGCGATGACCGACCCGAACGCCGAGATGGGATCTCCCGCCCAGGCATGCTCGAACACCTCTCGCTGGCTCCCGCCCTGGGAGAGCCCGCAAGGATTGGTGTGCTTGATGATGGCGCAGCCCGTGCTCGACAGGTCTCGAACCGCTTCCGTTGCGGCCTGCATGTCCACAAGATTGTTGAATGAGAGCGCTTTCCCGTGCAGAAGCTCGAGGTCGTGCAACGAGGCTTCGCGAGGCGATTGCCTCAGGAAAACGGCACTCTGATGCGTATTCTCCCCGTATCTGAGCTCCCGCCCCTCAGTGAAGGACAGCCTCACAGTCTCTTCCCCGGCAAGGCGTCCTAATGTGACGGCTATCATGGCATCATAATCCGCCACAACGGAGAAGGCTTTCCTCATCAACCGCTCCCTGGTCTCCAGAGAGAGCTTGCCTCCATGATCCCGAAGCTCTTGAATGATCTTTGGATAGTCCGCGGGGTCGGTGAGCACTGCGACAAAACGGGAGTTCTTGGCGCCTGCGCGAACCATGGTGGGACCGCCGATGTCGATATGTTCCACTAGCGTGTCCAGGTTGGCGTCATTTCTGACCTCAGCAAATGGGTAGAAGTTGCAGACTACCATGTCGATGGGAGCGATGCCAAGTCGTCTTGCCTCCTCGGCATTTCTGGTTCGATCATAGAGCAGAGCCGATTCCAGGGGGAAGGATATGGTTTTCATCCGTCCCCCGAATGCTTCCGGATTACCGGTAACCGAACCCACATCCGTGATCTCCATGCCTATCTGCTCCAATACCTGCCTCGTGCCCCCCGTGGAGATGATCTCGCATCCAAAAGACTTGAGCGCTAGGGCCAACTGTTCGATCCCCGTCTTGTTCGAGACACTCAAGAGCGCGCGCTTGATCGTCAGTCGTCCCATCTCTGTGTTCACTCTGTGCCACCTCTTTTGGCGATGTTTCATTTTCTCGTTTTACGGTCTCGGCCTCGTGCTACGGCACATCATAGGAATGCAGAATCCCGTAGAGAGATCCCGGAACCGTGGCTCCACCCTCAGTCATTGCGAGGAGCCCTTCGGCAAGCTCAGGATAAGGTCCGCGACGAAGCAATCTCCTGCCCTCAACTGAGATCGCCGCGCTATCGCTCGCGATGACCAGCCCCTCCACCTATCATTGCGAGGAGGTTGCGACGAAGCAATCTCATCCGCCAATCGAGATCGCCGCGCGGAGTCTATGCTTCCTGTCCTGAGCGAAGTCGAAGTGCTCGCGACGACCCCGGGTCTCAGTCATTACAAGGAGGGTTCCGAAGGTGTAAAGCACTTCCCGGCCTGTCCTGAAATATCCCCTCCTTTTTCGCTAAAAGAGAGCCCACCATGGCCTTGAACAGCCCCAGCCCATCACCATCGCCATTCCCGGGATGCTCGGACACCAACCGTGCCCAGTTGGGATGGTTGTAGCGCGAGAGAAATGCCTCGGGGTGGGGCATCATCCCGAGGATCTGGCCGCTCCGATCCGTGAGGCCCGCACAGTTCAACGCGGAGCCATTGGGATTCAGGGGATACTCGGCAGTGGGCGCTCCTTGTGCATCGCAGTAGGAGAGACAGTTCAACGATTCCTCAATGATGCCACGTCTGATCTCTTCGTCCCTGATCACCAGCTTGCCCTCGCCGTGCCGAACGGGCAGATCGATACGATCGATTCCTCGAAGAAACGGCGTCCTCGTCGCGGCGTTCACGGCGCAAGAGCACCACCGATCCTCGAATCGACCTGAATCATTGTGCGTCAGCGTGACCTCCTGTTCCATGGCGCCGCGAAGATTCGGAACGAGCCCCATTTTCACCAGGACCTGGAAGCCGTTGCACACGCCGAAGATGAACTTCCCCTCGCCCAGGAATCTCTCGAGTTCATTGATGAAGCGCTTGCCGGAGGGAAGCTTCTTGTATTTCAACCTGTTGGCCAGGGCTTTGCCCGCGCCAAGATCATCGCCGAATGAGAAGCCACCCGGGAAGTTGACCACGTCGAACTCATGGAGGGAACATGTGCCGCGAAAGATTTCGCCCAGATGCCGGATCTCGGCTTCCGCACCGCCAAGGCGGTAGGCGGCAGCCATCTCTTCTTCGCAGTTGATGCCAAGCCCTGAGAGGATCAGCGCGTGTACCTGGCTCACACCACGCCGCCAAGCCCGCTCGACCAGGCATCCATAAGCTCCGTGAGCTCGATATCCACCATGACCTGATCTGTGTGCCTTACCACCATTCGCCGCGCAGAGGATACGTCGCCGAGCCGGCTGCAGTCTTCCCCGAGAATGGCCTGAAACGCGGCGTCATCCGCCGCGCGTACGGAGACGATGAAACGTGAATGTGATTCGGAGAAGAGCAAGGCATTGAACCCAAGGCCATTGTCAGGCAAGGTGACGTCACAACCGAGATCGCCTCCCATGGCAGCTTCGGCCAGGCCCACGGCTAATCCTCCGTCGGAGAGGTCATGACACGAGGCCACCAACCCGGCATTTTGAGCTTCATTAAGCTTGTCATAGATCCGCCTGGCATTCTCTTTTCTCACCACAGGCACATTGGCCCCGGTCTCTTCGAATAGCCGGTAGAACTCGGATCCTCCCAATTCATCGTATGTCGTGCCCACCAGATAGATCAGGTCACCGGCATGCTTGAGCTCCGCCGTGGTAACCCGACGCACGTCGGGGATCTTTGCGACCATGGAATAGAGGATAGTCGGCGGCACCGAGATCTTCACGCCTTCGCCCTG
Source organism: Candidatus Fermentibacterota bacterium (assembly GCA_030620115.1). Classification (GTDB taxonomy): domain Bacteria; phylum JAFGKV01; class JAFGKV01; order JAFGKV01; family JAFGKV01; genus JAUXFG01. The sequence goes on along the minus strand of JAUXFG010000128.1, from coordinate 7,480 downwards.
GAAATCATTCTTCATGCTATCCTTGCCCGAAGTCATGGGGATATTGAAGAATGTGGACATGTCGTAAAGGGCCTGACACATCCGCACCAGCTTGGCCAATTTCAGTTTGCCATCGGGATTCGTTTTCTTCTCGTATACTGAATCAGGGACACAGAAGTTATCATTCACCGACCAGAAATCCGGCGAACCCTTCCCCGGATCAGGCAGTCTCCCCCCCACCGCAATGATCTGGCGCATGGCCTCATCAAACGCCCCGGCGGACATGGCATACGCATCGATGTCACCATAGCGGGGAAGAATCCCGTTGGATACGGCAATACCTTCGTAGGAGTCAAAGGAAAGGCGCAGAACCGCGGCATCCTGAGGCCCCTTCCCTGATGGACCCATCAACGGCTTCACCACGCTTCTTCCCTTTACCTCATGGTCATACCGGCGAATTATGGGCTCACGGGAACAGATGTTCAAACTCCCCAAGAGCCTGGTGAGGATCTGATTGTAGTTGTCGATATGAGGAAGAACAGGCTCCGCCAGTGACGGACGCTTCCATTCCGCCACAAGCTCTTTCTTGGGCACCCCGTCATGAAGGAAATCAAGGCCGAGATAGGCCACCCGCGCGCCTTCATACTGTACATCAAGGACACCAAGAGAGGTAAACCAGCCGATATCGGAGAGCTCGACCTCGAACTGCGCCGCCAGCTCGAAGAGAGGGCCAAGCGCCATTGGCTCTACCACCAAGGTCATGCGTTCCTGGGATTCGGAGACGAAGATCTCCCACGGCTTCAGCCCCGGATACTTCAGAGGAACCTTGTCCAGATGCACCACCGCACCGCCGGGGATCCCCGCAAGTTCTCCCACGGATGAAGAGAGCCCCCCGGCGCCATTGTCGGTAGAGCTCTTGACCAGGCCTTGCACGCACGCATGCTGCATGAAATCCGAGAGATTCTTCTGGGTGATGGGGCTGCCGATCTGGACCGCGGAACGGGGGGAATGCTCATCGATCTCCAGGGACGAGAATGTGGCGCCGTGTATGCCATCTCGGCCGACACGGCCGCCGGCCATGACGATACGATCCCCGGGATCTATACGCTTCTCCCATGAATTCCTTCCCTGGTAAGAGGCCGGCATCACGGCCCCCGTGCCACAGAAAACCAGAGGTTTCCCCATGAAACGATGGTCGAATACCACCGAGCCGTTCACCGTCGGAATACCGGACTTGTTTCCCCCATCCTGGATGCCCTGCACCACCCCGGCCAGAATGCGCCTGGGGTGAAGCTGGCCTTTCACCAACCGGCCTGAGAAGAACGGATCTCCGAAACAAAGCACATTGGTGTTAAAAAGGAGTCTGCCGCCCCCGACTCCGGTGCCCAAGGGATCCCTGTTCACGCCTACAATCCCTGTTAATGCGCCCCCGTACGGATCCAGGGCTGAAGGAGAGTTGTGTGTCTCCACCTTCCAGATAAACACAGACTTCTCATCGATCCGCACTACGCCTGCGTTGTCTGAAAAGACCTTCAGCAGCCAGTCTTCCCCGGCCGCTTCGAGCTTCTGCTTCACTCGCCCGGTGGCGCCTGCTATAAACGTATTGAAGAGTGAGTCGATGGTTTTGACCTCACCGGTATCGAGATCAGTATAGGTGATTGTGGCATTGAACTCCTTGTGCTTGCAGTGCTCAGACCATGTCTGCCCAAGTACCTCCAGCTCACAGTCCGTGGGCAGGGGCGAGAGACCTGCCTGGGCGCGTTGGGCTCTGACCGCTGGATTTTCATAGTAGGCCCGGATTGCCTTCATCTCCGCGAGATTCAACGAAAGCAGCATCCTCTTGGAGAGCGCAACCAACTCCTCATCCGGGAGATCGATCTCTACTATGGCGGTATGCGCTTCGGAGGCCAGGCTCACCGTAGGAACGTACCAAGAAAAATCCTCCAGCAACCCAAACTGGAAGTGATTCACGAGAGGGTTTCCAAGGAGTTCCTCCGCGAGAAGGCGAAGTGATTCCTCCGGCAGTGCGTGCTCGAGATAGTAGAGGTCATGTGAGAAGATGAACTGCCTCCCTGCATCGTCCCGCATATCCAGAAGGTCACAGAGTGTCTTCTGCGCGGAAACCCCTTCATCGTCGGTCACGCCTGGCAACTTCGACACGAGAATGAACGACTGAAATGTCGAATTTTGATACAAGGTGTTGATATAGACATCGTGGAGCACGACATCCTTCAGCGCGAAATGCGCGAACTCATGGATTTCTCGCTCCTTTATCTCGTGGACTATGGAAAAGAGCTTGCCCTTTTTTACTTTGCCGGTGTGAAGGCCCAGGTATCTCCCTGCCTCTTCGGCGGCCCTGTGTCCCTCCACATCAAAGATGCCATCCTTCAGCAAAAGCAGAATGTGGTGGGCGGTCTCGTTCATTGAGCTACGCTACACATTTGAGGTGATGGAATGGGGGAAGAATGTAGAATCTGACAATCTCGAATCTGTAATCTGGCGGAATGGGGGGGAGAGGGAAGCGTTCAGATGACAGAACGAGGAGCAAGGAGAGATTCTTCGCTCCTTGGAGTCGCTCAGAATGACAGTGCTCATGTGCAAAAGTATGTGGGAATGTGTGTCATTCTGAGGGAGCAAAGCGACCGAAGAATCTGGGTGGGGATAGAGGGGGATTCTCCCGATCCCTCTCACTGGCCCGGGGCCCCCGCGACCACATGATGGAGCCTCTGCGGCACCAGTCCCTTGGTGTCGAACTCGAGAACCGGCTCTGTCGTGACCTTGCCGGCAACCTTGGCCTCGTAGTTCATCTCGGCCAGTGCCTGAACGATATCACTACTCTCCTCTGCGCTCACCACGGCCAACATGCCGTTGCCCATGTTCCAAAGGCGGTAGGCTACCTCTTCGCTGACCTCTCCCAAACGCTGCAATGTTTTCATGAACGGGGGAGGTTCGAACAGATGATCCAGCACCGCACCCAAGCGTCTTGGGCGGAGCACCCGGGCCATGTTGTCGGGGATACCGCCACCGGTAATATGGGCAAGACCCTTGATCCGAAATCCTGCGCGAAAAAGATCTACCATAGCGGGCGTGTAGATACGGCACGAGGTGAGCAGTACTTGCCCCCAGGTCGTGCCTCCCTCCCAGGGAATCTCATGCCACATCCGCCCAAATCGCGCTTCCATAATCGCCCGGATCTTGGAGTAGCCATTGCTTCTGAACCCCTGGCTCCTCAAGGCCAACACATGGTTCCCCGCGTGAATCTTGGATCCATCGATGACAGGGGACTCCTTGGGCAGAACTCCTATGGCAGTGGCACACCAATTGAAATGCATGCTTTCGCCGAAGCCACTGATCCGCGGCCCCAATTCGGCGATCTCCCCGCCGCTGACGGCAACTCGCGCGACACGGGCGGCGTCATGTAGTCCATGCATGAGCCGATCAATAACCTGGGGATCCAGATAGTCCACATCGAGGATGTTCGAGAGGCTCACGGGCTCGATACCATTCGCCACCAGATCGTCAACCACCATGGCGGTGAGATCAAAGCCCAATGTATCGTAGATACCCGTGCGTTCGGCCAACTCGATCTTCGTCCCGATGCCGTCTGACGACACCCCGACCCTCAGATCGCCAAACTGCAATACGTTGGCAAAGCCCCCGTCAATATCCATGGCGGGGCTGCCGGGCATTCCCTCTCGATTTATGAAGGTTTTCTTCGCCCATTCGAAGGCAATCCGGGAGCTCTCATTCCCCAGATCGATATCGAGGCCGCTTTGTGCTCTGCTCATGGGGCGCGCTTCAGGATGGTGTGGGACCGGTCGGGCCCGGTGGAGATGAGATCGATGGGCAACTCCAGGGACTCCTCGATGAACTCCACATATTTCCGGCAGGGGCCGGGCAGCTTGTCGTAGGCCGTGATGCCAAGGATAGACTCCTCCCATCCCTCAAAGGAGCGATAGACCGGCTCTTCACCAGCGTCCCGCCCGACAGCCATTTTTAGATCTTCGATGCCTGAAAGGCAGTCAAGCTTCGTGAGGGCAATGTAGTTGAAGCCATTGATGATACATGCCTTTCGCAACGGAGGGAGATCAAGCCAGCCGCACCGCCGCGGGCGCCCTGTGGTAGCCCCGTATTCACGCCCTTTCTCTCGAAGAAGCTCCCCCACGGCGCCCTGTTCCTCAGTAGGGAATGGCCCCGTGCCCACGCGAGTGGTATAGGCCTTCACAATGCCGATCCGTCCATCGAACTCGATATACACACCGCCGCCGGTCAGAGCCCCGCCAATGGTAGTATGTGAGGAGGTGACAAAAGGATAGGTCCCATGATCCACGTCCAACAACGTTCCCTGGGCCCCTTCGAACAGGATACGCTCGCCGCGCACCACCGCCTCGTGTATCTGCCCCATGGAATCCCCGATGTATGGCTTCACCTTTTCACAAGAAGTGAGAAAAACTTCCCGGGCGGCCTCGATATCGAGGAACTGCTCCCCATGCAGGGTTTCGCAGATCCTGCGGAACTCTTCCGCATGCGTACGGAACGCATCGGCTAAGGCCCCATCAAAGACCTGCTCGAGAAGAAGGCCGCTCCGATTCACCTTATCCACATAGCATGGTCCGATGCCGCGACAAGTGGTACCCAGCCGCTCGTTGAGGAGCCGATCCATGAACTTGTGAACCGGGGTGACCATATGAGCCCGGCCGGAGATGGTGAGATTGCCGGGAGTGAGAGTGACCCCATTATTCTTGGCCATGTCGATCTCTTCCACAAGCAGCTCGGGATCCACGACGCAGCCGTTGCCAATGATGTTCCTGGTATGCGGAGAGAGGACGCCGGAAGGCAGGTGATGGAGGATAATCTGCTTCCCATCCACCACCACGGTGTGGCCTGCATTGGCGCCTCCTTGGTAGCGGACTACGAGATCCGTCTCTGACGAGAGGATATCCACGACCTTGCCTTTGCCTTCATCGCCCCACTGGGCGCCGATGACGATGAGCTTCGCCATCTTTAGTCTCCCCACTTCACCGAGCGATACTTGCCTTCGCCGCCGGGATGATAGATATGGTGGACCTGGCCTTCCCGGATGGAGAGCGCGGAGACAAGTTCAAGAACGGCTTTATCATGAAGCTCGGGTATGGATCTGACGCCACCTGATGAGAACGACGCTCTGATCTTCGCCAACGTCTCGTCAAGGTTGTCCCTGAGCCTGCCGGCATACTCCACGAACCCTTCGACGCCCTCCACGAACTTCATCTGATGGTACCGGGCCGCTTTCCAGTGGCGTGCCCGTGCCGCGCCTTCCCCCCAGTATGGCTTCATGACCCTGTTGTTGATCCTGACCTTCTCGGTGGGCGACTCATCCATGCGGGCGAAATACCGCCCCATCATCACGTAATCGGCGCCCAGGGCCAGCGCAATCACCACATCCTTTGCCATGATGATACCTCCGTCCGCCACCAGGGGTATGTATCGCCCGGAGCGCCGAAAGTAGGCATCTCTTGCGTGGCTCACTTTGATGATGGCGGTTGCGAGACCGCGCCCTGTTCCCTTCTGTTCCTGCGTGATACAAATGGAGCCGCCACCCATGCCAACCTTCACTGCGCGCGCGCCGGCTTGGACAAGGAAGTCGAAGCCTTCTCCGGTAATCACATTCCCCCCGATTACCGGCAGGTCAGGATAGTGCTCTTTCATCCACTGCAGGGTCTTCTTCTGGAAAAAGGAATACCCATCTGAGGCGTCGATGGCCAACACATCGACGCCGGCCTCAACCAGGGCGGGAACACGCTCGGCATAATCGTGGGTGTTGACCGCTGCCGCGGCCCGCAATCGTTTGGCCTCATCCACTACTTCATAAGGATTGTCAAGGTGATCGCGGATATCCTTCCGAAATACGAGGTGCCGCAACTTGTCCTTGCCATCCACCACCGGGAGAACGGGTTGGTGACTGTCCACCAGTAAGGCATTGGCTTCCTTGAGCTCCTCCACTTCCACACCGGCGACTATCCGCTTCCTCTCCACCATTCTATCGCTGACCTTCAGGTGCCCGTGGCGTGAGACCTCATAGTCGTTCTTCGTGATCAACCCCAGCAACGAACCATTGTCATCAACCACGGGGAAAGTGGTAAATCCTTTCCGCTGTGACAGATCGGAGAGCGCATTAATGGTCATGTCAGGGGCCACCGTCTCGGGCTCCACGAATCCGGCCTTGTGTGTCTTGATGGCCCTGATCATCTCGGCCTGACGCTCTATGGGTTGAGAGCAGTAGATGAACGCAACACCTCCCTGTTTGGCGAGCTCGATCCCCAGCCGTGCGCCTGACACCGACTGCATGGCCGCCGCCACGATCGGCGTGTTCAAGCAAAAGGCCTCGCCGTCACTCTCCGTGTAGACCAACGGGGTCCTCAACGAGATCTGATCAATGGTGCACTCCGGTGTCGTCTCCCCAGGAAGGAGCCGGAATTCCATGAGTGTCCTGGAAGGTTCGAGAATTATCTCCTGGGCCATCCTTCTCCTCATGGGGCCTTCATCCGCGTGGCTGTTCCCGCGAGGTGGTTCTTCATCCACCCACCTCTCGCGGTTTTCACCAAAAACTATCCGGCCCTTTTTCGCTGCCTGGTGATGACCGGAGTGGCCACCCAGTAGCTCTGCCAACTGATAAAAAATGGATCTCGGGCCGTCCTGCACCATCCTCTGCGCCACTGGTGACTCTGGCCCACGTCGGGGGTTTAGCTTATCAGCCCAGAAAGCTCTAGTCAAGAATAATGGACCACATATTTCAGCATCCCCACCTCGACCCCACCACCCCGAATCGGGCATGAGGGTTCGTCCAGGAACAACTTTACATTTTGACATCCCATCTTCATCCCTCACCCAAAGCATTGGGTGAGGGATTACGCCTCCCGTCTACGCCAAAGCTTCGTCGTGGCAATCCGGTGGGCACGGTCTGCCAGCTGGCGGATGCCCCTACAAGGGGGAGACCAATTCTAGGGCAAATCCGTGCGCCAAGAATGCAAACCTATTCTTGCGCGAACCCTTGGTTCAGCAGGCGCAAAATGGAATAGTCTAGTAAATCTATAGATTTACTAGACTATTCCATTTTGCGCTCTATTCTTCGTTCGCGATGGAATATTGTCTACATTGTCTTCTCTGGGGGGCACGCTCCGTCGCGTCCGCAGGTATCGGCACCAACGGCGGCCATGACGAAGCATGGCCCTCCAGAGGGGAATGTATACGTCTTGTTCTTTGGAGGGACGCGCTCCGTCGCGTCCGCAGGTTTCGATCATTTCACGTTCTCGTAGCATTTCCTCCAGACGATCGTAGCGATTCAGAAATAGGCTGGCGCCCTCTATTTCGATCGGCCACCATTGGACATAGATTCCCGGTGCTCCGTAGTTAGCCCGGACTTCTCCCCGGGTTTCGAAGCGAAGCCGCCGAGATGGTTCTGGATACGAGGCTTGCGACCGAGGACCCCGGCTCTGTCAGGGCGTAGCCTGGCTCCGCCGTG
>JAUXFG010000110.1 GCA_030620115.1 Candidatus Fermentibacterota bacterium | reverse complement strand
TCTCCGGGATCCACCACGTCTCGGTTGGAACTCAATTGCACGTCTAGAGATCCCCCGGGGCAACGCTCCTTCCGGGCGACTCGTGATGCCACCTCATAGAGGCAACTCCAGGGTCCCGCCTCACGAATCGATCCCCCATGGGAGTACAACATCATGATGGCCAGCAAGAGGATCCATGCTATAGCAGACACTGGGGCGCGCATACGGAGGGAAAAGAAGGCTCTATCAAGAAGCAGAACGGCCGTGTAGCAGAGCCAAGGCACAGCAGCGTACACATAGTTTGCACCAAAGAACCGCAGATGAAGATGGGCACCCACTGCCACCATGATCCACATAATTCCAGCAATCCGTGCGCCCCACGATCTATGGACAAACTGCGACGCAAGAATAGCGAACCATGCCATCAGGGGAAACCGCGAAGGAACCGGGCCAGGTCTCAGCCCCAGGAGGTAAACGCCGGCTTCGGAGATGTTTCGAAGCAGAAGATCAGAATTGAGCCGAATCTGATTCGACCCTACCCCATAGTCGAGGTGCGAAAGCATCTGTGTGCGGACAGTCCAGTAGGTAACGAGAAGGAGACCGAACCAGAGCAACCGAAGATATGCCCTTCGGAACCGAAATGAGCCTTCCTTTTCCACATACATGTACAGCAAGGGGAATGCGAAAGGCATAAGCATCACCGATTCCTTGGACAGGAGCGCGAGTCCGTACAGCACCGCACTCCCCACCAGGCTCCATGAGATCAGTGATCTATCCCCAGCCCTCCAGAGGAGATAGCTCGCCAGCAGCAGCGATAGAGAGAGAATTCGTTCCAATGACATGACGTGGGTGAGTGACTGGTACTGCAGTTCTGTGGGTAGAAACAGAAAGAGCGCGGCGGTCAGGAATGCCGTCAATCGCCTCGACCAGCCGGCCACTATCAGAAACAGGAGAAACCCACAGCATACGTGCAGCAGGAGATGTACTGATTTATAGGGGATTGGCTGTGTGCCGAAAAGCCCAATCAACCCCATATGTGTCAGGGAGGAGAGGGGGCGGAACTTGCGGAATCTGATGGCCTCTTCGCCTACCCATGAGAGATCTATGGATCTTTGCTTGGTAAGCAGGGGGCCGTAGTGTGCCACGAATTCTGGAGTATAGAGAGCACTAAGAGTTGGCATGAAGGAGACGAAGCAGAGAATCGTCAGTACGAGGAATACGAGAAGGTTGCTCTCAGGAAGACGGGGACGATAGCCTGGATACTCGACTAACATCTTGGATGGCCCAGGCTATTCTTTCGATCTGGTGCGACCATGCTGATTGCTAGCGTGCGAAGTAGCCTTCCTTGGTACGGACCGTGAGAGTTCGATGGGGCGTGGTCACTTCCAATGTACGCCATTCGCCGTTTCGGATTCGATTGGTGGACGAATAGCCAATGGTGTACTGGCTCCGGAGCTCCTTGGCGACCAGCCCGTAGACTTCTGCAAGGTCCTTCACGGTGGGCGGGAAGTAGGCACGGCCGCCGCTTTGCCTTGCGAGGTCTTCCAGCACGGCTCTGGCGATATTCTTCCCCAATCCAAGTGCGTACACTGTGACACCGCTCTCTTTCGCCGTGTCCATGGCCTGTTCGAATGTGTGTCTGCTTCCCGGGCCGGTTCCTCTCTTATCCTCATCCTTGCCGTCGGTGAGCAGGATGATGGCGGTACGCCCTTTTTCCCGCTTCAGTTGGGTACAGGCGGTGATCACTGCATCGTACAGCGCCGTGCCGCCCTTTGCCTTGGTTCCACGGATTACTTTCTGCAATCGGGAGATGTCCGAGGTGAATGTCTGAACCACCTTGGCATGGTCAGAGAAGTCCACCACCAGAACCCGGTCTGTAGGTCGAATCTGAGACACGAATCGGACCGCTGCCTCCTGAACCGCCTTCATATGGCGCCTTATGCTTCCGCTGGTGTCCAGCACAATTGCCATGGACACGGGGGTAAGCTCACGGCTGAAACGAAGAATTTCTTGGGTGATCCCGTTCTCGCGAACAAGAAAGCCTTCCTTCTCCAAGTCCAAAACATAGTTGTTGTGGGCATCGGTTACCGTAGCCACGAAGTCGACCTCCAAGGCCGGCGCCTCAGGCAGGACAAGACTGTCAGCAGCTTCTTTGCCCAAGGCGTTGACCGTGGCGGCCACGATTTTTTGGCCGCCGATGGCGCCGAAGTCGAAGTCCATTTCGAAGGGTAGCTCGGCTCCTCTGAAGGCTTCCTGTCCATCTACATGGATGGTCACTTCTCGCAATGGGGAATCGGGATGCCCTGATGCAGAGACTTTAATCTTGCTCGTCCCCAGCACGGCTCTGCCCCGGGGCTTGACGATGCGGATCTGAACCCTATTCTGTCCCTCTTTGGTGACGACCGTGGCTTCGGCCTGTGTACCAAGATCATTCTCTGCCACGACCTGAATCCGTCGTGATCTGACACCCGGACCCAGGTCTGTCTCCCAGGCCCAGGGAGCTGCGGTGGCCGTACCCAGCTCCTCTCCATCGAGGAGGAAGGTGACACGGCGCACGCGGATCCGATCCGGAACTTCCGGAATGGCTTTGATCTCCATACTGCCCTGAACCATTGATCGCGCGGTTGGGTAGTCGATAGACACGGTGATCTCGTCCCGCAGAGGCGCCTGTGACCGCGGGGGTGCCTTTTCTGTTCGAAGATAGATCGGGGGGCTCCCACAACAGAGCTCGAGGATCAGCGCGCCCAAGGCTGCCCCATAGACCTTGTCAAGCTTCCGTTCTTCGTCATGATTTAATTCCCAACTGCCATCCTTGTTTTGGTGCCGCACGAGCAAACCACACATGGCTTGGTGCCAGAGATCCCACGTTTGGCCTCCGGCGAGATATGCCGCGCGGGTTCCATAGTACCAGTAGTAGAACGGGTAAGTCCCTCCTGGTTCCCCCTCCCAGGCGGGGGCACGGTACATGATAGTCCTCAAGGCGTGGGCAACCTCTTCTGTGTCTCCTGCGCCAAGCAACTGCATGGAGAGGGCGCCCATTGCGCTACGCCCGGTGCCCGTACGACCCGCGGGGCGATAGGCGAACTCCTTAGAGTGATTGTTGAAGCATCGGCGTACGAAGTCCAGGGCCCATGTCAGTCGTTGAGGTGGAACCTGGAATCCCGCAGCCTTGGCCGCGGTGAGGGTTATGATCTGCCAGCCTGTGACCGAGATGTCGGCATCAGTGGAATTCACGGCATAGCGCCACCCGCCGTGATAGATAGAGTCGTGGGTGATAGGGCCGTTGAGGGCGGCCGGCCGCTCTTCACAGCACTGGGCGCGGAGCAGGAAATCCAGCCCATTGCGGATCACCTCAGGGAGGTCTTCCTCGACGCCCATGGCATATGCCTCGATCAGTGCAGTCAAAGCAATGGCATGCTCGTAGAGGTCTTTGTGAGCAAAGATGCCCCCGGCTTTTTTCTGTTGTGCCGGATTCTTGCCGGAGGAAGCCGGATCGTGATAGTACTCTCTCACGAAGTCAATGGCCCGGTATACCGCTTTCCAGTCGTCACGGTTCAGACATCCGGCCCCGAGCCACGCCTGGATCGCCATGGCAGGCATAGCGACCTTGCCCATTCTCACCACGAAGCCTCCGTTATCCTCCTGTTGCGCAATGAGATAGTCCAGCGCCTTGTTGAGCGCGGTTCGGATCTCCTCGACAGTGACTTCGGGAACCTGGGTGATCCGGAGTTGGTAGGGTACTCCCTCCTGTTGTGCCCAAGATCGCACGTTGACGCACAGGAAGTAGGATCCCGGAGGAAGGAGGAGGCTTGTGAGATTCTCACCGTAACTTTCCCGGAAGAAGTCGGACTCGGTGAGCTTTGTGCCGGCTCCGTCCAGCAATTGGATGTATGGATTGACCGTGCCCTTTACCGAGAGTACTGCGTGGAGGGATGGAAGCCCCTCATTGCCCACCACGAACAGATAGTGATCTGGTTTGCTCTGATGGTTGAAGGTGCCGGAAATGATGCATGGGATAGGAATATTCTGCGCCTGTTCCCGCTTATCATTTGGCTCTGTCTCATTGACAGAAGGCGGTTCGGCGGAGAGCACCGAGCCAAGTGCGAAGAGAGCTACAAAGGTGGATCCCAAGATAAGAGCGGCCATGTTTTTCATCAGGCGATTCTCTTTCATTGGCCACATCCGAACCACTGGAGTCCATACGATATGCCGCGCTCGCATGGATCGCCTGCCAAAGTTTCCCATGCATCAGGCCAGGGAACAAGCCCCGCCAGATCAAGGCCCTGGGCGGCCCCGGCCATATCCCAGTACTTCTTGGCCTCCTTCCACGCCTTGCAGAAAACCATGGCGTCTCTTGTGGCGGGTTCGCATACCGCAGGTTGGCCGAAGCATGGTTTTCCGGGATCTTCGAGGTCGAGCAGGCAGGCGTAGAAGTGCCCCAGGCCCGTGGCAACGCTGAAGTAATACCCTGCCACCATGGATGAGAAGTACGACATTCCCTGTGAAACCAGGGTGGTGATCACCGTCTCTTCGTTGAAGTACTCCGTCATGCTTTGGTGCTTGCCTGAGGGGAATACTCCCACCATGGAACCGGTTGCCGGATCGTACTCATACCACGCCATGCGTTTGTTCCCATTGATTGACACAGCCCGTTCCGGGAGAAGCACCGTCCGTCCTCTGGAGACAGCCTGATTGATCAGTACCTTAGCCCGGTGTTCCAGGGTGCATGAAGAAAGCTCCCGCCGGAGTTGTTTGACCACGACATGCAGCGGGATGTCTTGCTCCTGAGCGGCGAACATGATGTCACCCGCCGTGATCCCGGCATGGCCGGTGATGGATTGCATGACCGCTCCTTCGAGCCGTGACTCATAGACGCCGCGATGGTACTGCAAGAATTCGCGCAAGCCTTCAGGGGCATCATCAGCCATGACATAGGTCGCTGGATTCTCCTGTAGGTCAAGATCAAATCTGATCTCTTCGTCGCGGTAGCTGACACAGGCCATAATGGCGCGAGGGGCGCCACTGTATGCGTGGATACCGTGCTTCTCCGAGGTTACCCCCAGGGCCTGGTCTGAAAGCTGGAGATACTGCTGCAGCAGAGACCACGCCAGGATTCTCTGTCCCTGTTCCAGCGCCTGGTTCAACCTCTCGGCCTCTTCGGGCGAGATCGAAGCTGTATTGATGTTGCTGGTCGAACCGTGCGGCGAGAGCAAGCGGAGCGATTCGATCAGGGCACGGATGTCTGCTGAACAGGCAGCAAGCCCGATGACCAAGTCATCCTTCTCCACTTCGACTGGGGAGAAACCAAATGCCACCGCGGTAATCAGGCCGCCAAGACTGCTCAGAGAGGCATCGCGTTCCCACTCTCGGTCAAAGATCGTGTAGACAATCCGCCGCCGGGGTGAACCCGGAGATATGATCTGCAGCTCAACCCATTGGGCGAGGATCTCCACTCTCGCTTCGGAAGATCCATCTCGTGGGGTATCCTGTTCAGTTTCAGCCTGACCGAAGACATCGAACAGGCGTGAGCTGGGTTGAGGTTTTTCCTTCTCGCTCTGCTCCGGGACAATTGTCCCGGGGAATAGCTTCGTTCCGAGCTGGAGGATTGGCTGCACCTCCGTGACCATGAATCGATCCTCTTCCCGTCGGCCTGTGAATCGATTGCTCAAGGTCAGAGGCTGAGCATAAAGATCCGCCACGTGGAGCTCATGAACCAATGCCGACTTCTGTTGTTTTCTGCCCGCAACGGCGAAGCGGTACTTGACGTCGATTCGAACAGTGTGATTGAGGTTTTGAGGGAGCTCCGTCATGGTGATGACATGACCGTGGAGTTCTCCTCCCCGGGTCAGTTCCGGGAATGCGGGATCGAGGTCTTCCCACTTTTTCCCTTTGTGGATCTGGACCCATAGGTGATCAACATGTGTCCCCTCAGGGGTTGCGCGCTTGGCCTTCGCATAGCGGCATTGCACCCCCACGATGTGCAGCATTGTTCGCAGGAGCTCACTCTGATCCACCGCATTCCCGCTACCGGAGCGTAGGGTGCCCTCCGGCCCTTTCAATCGCCCCGCATATGCCTCATGGGTGATCTGTGTTGCGACATAGTCATAGATCGTTTCGAGCGTGCCCAATTGGTGGGCGAGGGAATCGAGACTCGCCGGGCTCCGACTGGGCGAGGCCTCCAGTGTCTCGATCCGTTCGGCGAGTACTTGTAGAGTTGCGTCATCCCCGAAAGCGGCTTCCTCACTGCCGAATAAACATAGTTCCAAACAGACCGTGGCGAGGAAGAACAACCGTTTCATCAAGCTCCTCCTTTGTGTAATCCCAGGGTGTTGGTGTGCAAAAGACAGGATGTTTCATTCTCTCGTTTAGCGGTCTCGGCGTAACGCTACGGCTCATCATAGGAATGCGGAATCCTGTGGAGATATCCCGGAAACGTGACATCACCCTCCGTCATTGCGAGGAGAGTAGCGACGAAGCAATCTCATCCGCCCATTGAGATCGCCGCGCTGTCGCTCGCGATGACCCCGGGCCTCAGTCATTGCAAGGAGGATTCCGAAAGTGTAAAGCACTTCCCGGCCTGTCCTGCCTGTCCTGAGCATAGTCGAAGGGAGCTCAGTCGAAGGGCCTATCCTGAAACATCCCACTTATTTTTGCGCGAACCCTTGGATCGTAGGATCGATTGTCTACTGCCTGATCCAGGTTACCCCCAGAGTGAGCTGCAATGGGGATAGATCCAATGTGTAGCCCTCATCAATGTAGATGAATTCGGAGAAGAAGAACGGCTTCCATGCAGCGAGTTCTATGCCCATGGAGTCATTGAGAAAGTAGTCTACCGTAAGGCCGATATTCAAGGCCGCATTCAGTTCCTGATCCACTCCTGCCAGCCGTGCCGTATAGCCGCCCAGGCCGAACTTCCCGAAAATCATGAGTTGTTCAGTAATGCTGATGCCCGGCTGAAGGTTGAGGGATATGCCATACAGTGCATAGGAACCGGCCTCAAATGTACTGTCGTGTTGCGCCACATCCTCAACGCCTTCTCCTGCAATGGTAGCGCTCCGAAAGTAGTCAAATGATGCCCCGAACAGTATCGAGGGCGAAATCCCGCGTCTATACGACAAGGAGCCGCCGAGACCCATGTTATTGTCGAGGTTCTTCATCCGGTCTTTGTGCTCTTCCTCGAGCTCATGACCGATGGTATAACCGAACTTGTCGCCGCCACTCATGCCCATGCTGAGATGCCCGGTGATGAAGCCGATGTCGGACACATCCATGGCAGAGACAGTGAGCGGTATCACAACAACCGAGAAGAAACAAACGATAGCCAGTGTTCTCATTTTGGTGCTCCCTGGTCTTTGATCTCTTCGATCCGGTTTATGAGGTTCGCGTAGGAATAGCTTCACATTCTGACATCCCATCTTCATCCCGCGCAGTACGCGGGACTACGCCTCCGGTTTCGCTCCCTCGCCGAGATCAAGTCTGCGGCAAATCTGTGCGCCAAGAATGCGAACTTATTCCTGCACGAACCCCTATGACATTCGGAATCAGACTATTACGTGTCATGGCGGAGCTTGTCAACACACAAGGCAAATAACGGGTAACCGTTCATGGGTTCAAGGTTCAAGGTTGAAGGTTCAAGGTTGAAGGTTCAAGGTTCGGGTAGTGAAGGTTTGTAAGAGAAGGCAACACCGAACCCTGAACGGGGAACTCAGAATCCTGAACGGGGAACCCAGAACCCTGAACGGGGAACCCAGAACCCTGAACGCCTATAGAAAAAGATTGACCCATGCCGGCCGTGAAGCAAGCTTCATGTGAGTCTGTGCAAGAAGGAGGACCTTCTCTGGAGGAGTTGTGAAACATATCGCTTTGCTTGCCCTACTTCATCTGGTATCCACGAACCAACTGCGGATTCTGGTGGTGCCGAGGATCGGTGAGCTCGGATCCCCACAGGATGCGTTCTCTCCAGCCATGTATCCCGCACCCGAGCATCTGTTCGCTTAGCCCTGGGCAGTTCTCGGGAGAGATTGGGTTCTTCGTCCGGGCCTGGCATCAGCATGGTCAGAACTTCCAGATGGCCATTGGCTTGTGGTAGTACCTTCAGCGGGGTTGGCACGGTTCGCTTGGCCCGATACTGGGTGTTCCCAAGCAGTCTCCCGGCGTGGCACGCACTTGCGTCTTCTGGAACAGGAGCTCGGTTGGCGGGATCTTCTCGCAGCTCCGTGTCTCGCGAATAGGGACGGCACTGCGTCTGGATTAGGTGGGTTCGAAATCCGCCACTGGATTCCGCAGCAGCATGTCTTGCTTGCAAGACAGACACCGGGCGTCGGTCCGGAGGGCATCATGATCGTGGTTTGCCGCTCCCGGGCGGAGGCATTTGAGCGCTTGCTCTCCGGTGAGATTGATGCGCTTGATGACCTCAGTATGGAGGAACGAAGGCACATTCACCTCTCCAGACCCGACCTCCAGGTTTTCGCCAGGAGGGTGAATAGCCTGATCTATGTGATGTGGAACACGGAATACCCTGGTCTTGAATCGCCCGAGACAAGGAGATGGCTCGGCACGCTTATTGACAAGCGGAGGCTGGCATCACGCATCGGGTCACGCCCTTCATGGATCACCGATTGCCCTGTGCCCCCGGATGTACCCGGCGCCTGGGCTCCGTGGCTTCAGGACCCCCACGCTTCTTCAGTGCGCGCCGATCTCCCTGAGAGCTTGGTGATTGTGGTTCAGGATCAGTGGGAGACCATCAGGGCCGGGGAAGAGATACAGCGTGATATCGAGGATTTTGGGATTCGTGTGTGTCTTGTGTCGGCTCAGATTCATGCAGGTGAGGGACGGGACCATGGGCAGGTCGCGGCATACGTGAGCGCATGGTCCGTCTCACCGGAGCAGATCCTTCCACCTAGTCCCCCGGGAATGTCCGATCCGCTTCAACAGAGCAGAGCTCGGGCGGCAGTCGATGTGGCGCTGACCGAAGAGTATTGGCGAATGTTGACCGGAGAACTGAGGGTCTTATTAGAGGAAGAGGCTGGTCTCCTTTGTCTCTGCTGGCTCGGGAAATGGGCTGCGGTGAGCCCTGGATGGTTCAATGTGGACCCCGGCCCTGGCCCGCTGACCGCCGATGTTGCCACGTGGGAGTATCGGCCTAAGAGGACTGAGGAGTGATGGGGAGATGGGTGGGGAGTTGGGGAGTTGGGGTGTTGGGGTGATGGGTTATGGGAAGGAAGAGGGTTTTTACGCAGTCGTTGGCGTTCACAGGTTTCAGGAAAGGCAATTCTGATCAAAGTAGGATTTCGCTGTCTGAACGTTCTTCGGGGCCTATGGATGGTGCATCCTTTCCCCGCCGAGATTCTTCGGTCGCGCGATGCTCCCTCAGAATGACAGACGTAGTAGCATGCCCGATAGCGACCACCCCTGTCATTCTGAGCGACCGGAGGAAGCGAAGAATCTGAGTAACCGTTCGCGGGTTTAGAGGTTCAGAGGTTCGTGGGTTCGTGGGTTTAGAGGTTCAGGGTTCACCGGAAATCTGCACCAGCGTCCGAATCCCGCCTGTCTGCCGGCAGGCAGACAGAGAAACGGAGCTTCGTTCTCCTTGAGGACTGCGCCAAGATGATGTTTCATGGGCGATAGTCTGCATAGTTATGCGGACTGGTCGGGATAATGATGCCGGGAGGCTTGTTCTATGTTTCGTGTCTATGGTCTTCTTGTTATTCTTCTGATTTCCTGTGGCCCCAGAGGCGAAGGTGATTTCATAGTCTGGAACACCATGCGGCCCGAGGGGCGGGCCATACTCGATTCATTGCTCGCCGAATTCTCCTCTGCTCATCACGGGATCACCTGTTCTCAGGTCTACTATGAACCAGAGGAACTGCGGAGCAACTATCAGATCTCGGTGCTTGGCGGGAGTGGTCCTGATCTGGTGTATGGACCCAGCGATCAGGTGGGGCCGTTCAGTGTAATGGGTCTTGTTGAACCGCTGGAAGAGATTCTCCCGGAGGTGTTCCTTCAGGGTTTTGTCCCGGAGGGACTGGTCTGGAGCCATGGTCATCTTTATCAGGTGAGCGATCAGGTCGGCAACCATCTCCACCTCGTGTACAACAAGGCCCTGGTGCCGATCCCGCCTGAAGACACTGATCAAATGATCGAGATGGCCAAGGCGCTGACCAGAGACGAGG
Source organism: Candidatus Fermentibacterota bacterium (assembly GCA_030620115.1). GTDB lineage: Bacteria > JAFGKV01 > JAFGKV01 > JAFGKV01 > JAFGKV01 > JAUXFG01. The sequence continues at coordinate 2,524 of JAUXFG010000110.1, read as the reverse complement.
ACGGAGACGGGCGAAACGATTACTACGGCATGGCCTGGAACTTCGAGGAGCCGTTTTTCTTTGTGCCTTTTCTTGGGGGCTTCGGTGGATGGGTGATGGATGAGCACGCCCAACCCACGCTGGATGCTCCCGCCACCGTAGCGGCGTTCCAGTTCATGAAAGATCTGAAGTTCACACACAAGGTGCTGCCGCCCGAGAGCGATTATGATACCGCGGATGCCCTCTTCAAAGAAGGAAGGGCTGCCATGATCATCAATGGCCCGTGGTCGTGGGCCTCCTACCTCCAGAATGATATCGATCTTGGGCTTACGCTCATCCCGAAGGTATCCGCGACAGGGCAATGGTCTACGCCCATGGTCTCCACCTTGGGATACAGCCTGAATGTCAATGTCTCCGGCGAACGTCGAAGGATGGTCACGGAACTCCTGATGTACTTGACCTCCGACGCGGCGCAGCTGGCGTATGCCCGGAAGATGAGAACAATTCCCTCACGCAGTGAAGCATTGAAGGACTCTGTATTGCAGCAGGATCCCTTGCTGAGGATCAGCATTGAGCAGGCCCGCGTGGGAAGGCCCATGCCCATCGAGCCTGAGATGCGGGCGATTTGGGATGCCATGCGGCCTAACTATCAGTCGGTGCTGAATGGGTCTAAGAGTCCGGAGGACGCGGCGCGTGACGCCCAGGAGGCCGCGCTCAAGATGATTCGCGAGATGAACGAATGACACGCGAACAGAAGATCGCCTATTCGTTCTCGTTCCCGGCCTTAGCGGTCCTGGCTCTGGTGGTGGTGTTTCCGTTTGCGTACAATGTGGTGCTGAGCTTTTCCAACATGAGCATGCGGCATTTCTGGGATTGGAAGCTCATAGGAGGACAGCAGTATCTCAAGGTATTCAGCGAGAGGATTTTCTACGTTACGCTGGCAAAGACGGTTATTTGGACGTTTGTGAATGTATTCTTTCACGTGGTGATCGGAGTCTCTCTCGCGCTTCTTCTCAATAGACCACTACCTGGGCGGGCGATTATCAGAACGCTGCTCGTGCTTCCTTGGGCCGTGCCTCAATACATCACCGCTCTGACGTGGCGAGGCATGTTTCATTATGAGTATGGCGCCGTGAATCTTGTGTTGGATAAGCTGACCGGGCTTGCTCCTGTGGCATGGCTCTCGCAGCCTGTGAGTGCGTTTGGCGCATGTCTGATCACGAATATCTGGCTCGGGTTTCCCTTCATGATGATCATCGCGCTGGGCGGCCTGCAAAGCATACCCACGGAGCTCTATGAGGCTGCGGTGGTTGACGGAGCAAATAGATGGCAGCGGCTCCGGAACATCACGCTCCCCCTGCTCAGGCCGGTGCTTGTTCCCGCCATTTCGCTCGGCATCATATGGACTTTCAATGGGTTCAATGTGATCTGGTTGGTCTCCAACGGGGGAAGGCCGGCGGATCAGGTCCATATTCTCGTATCCTATGTGTACCGGGCGGTCTTCAATCTCTATAGGTTTGGTTACGCGGCGGCCCTGTCGATGGTGATATTCGGCATACTGCTCCTGTTCAGTATCCGGTTCATCAAGAGCACGAAGGGCACTGAGGCGGTGTATTGAGATGATCCAGCGAGATCCGCTTTGGATGACCATCCTCATCTATCTCGTGCTGTTGCTCTTTGTGGTCTTTAGCGTCTATCCGGTTATTCGTGTGCTGACGGTCAGTCTTCGGCCTGGTGATCAGCTGCACAGCCGGTCGTTGGCTCCTATTCCCGAGGGAGCGACGCTGGATTCATTCAAGACATTGTTCCTGCGCACGGATTACCTGAAGTGGATGCTGAACTCGGCAATCGTGAGCCTCTGTGTGACGCTTCTTGGCGTGACTCTGGCCTCCACCGCAGGATATGCCATCAGTCGCTTCTCCTTCAAGGGGCGCCGGCCCGCCATGATTTCCCTGATCACCACTCAGATGTTCCCTGCCACCATGCTGCTCTTGCCTATGTTCATGATGCTTCGCGCCCTTCATCTCTGGAACACGTTCGGAGGGTTGGTCATCATCTACTCGGCAACTGCCTTGCCGTTCTGTGTGTGGACCATGAAGGGCTACTATGATACCATACCTTCAAGCCTTGAAGAAGCCGCGGCCATCGATGGGTGTGGCGCGTTCGGTGCGTTCAGAAAGATTGTGCTTCCTCTGGCTATGCCCGCCCTGGTCATCACCGCATTGTTCAGTTTTATGGCGGCATGGAGTGAATACTTGGTGGCGGCGGTAGTGCTGAATGATAAGCGGCTCTATACGCTCCCCCTGGGCTTGAAGATGTTTCAGTCGAACTTCAGCACTGAGTGGGGTCTGTACGCGGCGGGAGCTCTCATCGTGGCAGTTCCCGTGATGATTCTGTTCCTCTCGCTTTCCAAATGGCTTGTGGGTGGGCTCACATTGGGGAGTGTGAAGGGGTGATGGGGTGATGGGGAGATGGGGAGATGGGGTAATGGGTTGATGGGTTGATGGGGAGATGGGGAGATGGGGTAATGGGTTGATGGGTTGAT
>JAUXFG010000095.1 GCA_030620115.1 Candidatus Fermentibacterota bacterium | reverse complement strand
GCGTAGAAGCCGGGCTCGTTCAGCCAGCTCCGCGTCACCGGTAACCATCATGCCACCCTCACCTGTAGTGATTGTTTTGTTGGCGAAGAAGCTGAAGACCGCGGCCCTCCCAAAACTCCCTACTGGCTCGTCTCGATAGCGTGCACCCAAAGCTTCGGCAGCATCCTCGAGGATCCAGAGGCCATTTTGTTCTGCGAAGTCGTTGATGGGTTTCATGTCGCAGGGGTGGCCATAGAGATGGACCGCTACGATACCCTTTGTCCTGGAGGTACATCTTCGCGCAAGCTCTGCAGGATCGAGACACCATGTGCTTGGATCCACATCGCACAATACCGGACGTGCCCCCACCATCAGCACGGTACTGGCGGTTGCCACGAAGGTGAGGCAGGGCACCAATACTTCATCATCGGGCTGGAGATCAAGGGCGGCCAATGAGAGATGAAGGGCAGTAGTGCCACTCGACGTGGCGATGCCGAAGGCGCAGCCGCTGAGACAAGCTACCCGCTCTTCGAACTCGCTGACGAACGGACCGGCTGAAGAGATCCATCCGGTCTTGATGCATTGCTCCAGATTGGCGAGTTCTTCCTCGCCGAGAACTGGTGTCGCTATCTTAATCAACGATGCTATTGCTCCCGTCTACGCCAAGGCTGACCCGTGGCAGGCCGGTGGGCACGGCATGCCGTGCCCCTACATGGGGGAGACCAAATCTGCCGCAAATCTGTGCGTCATGATCACGAATTATCTCTTACACGAATCCTAACCATTCCATTTCTTGCGTACTTAACCCGAACTTCTCACCAACTTACGGCTGCAGTCCCGCGTCCGACGCGGGACAGAGGATACGCCTTCGGGCTTCCGTCTCCGCTCTTCGAGCTTCGCCGGGACAGGTCGCCACGGCGGAGCCAGGCTACGCCCTGACAGAACCGGGGTCCTCAGTCGCAAGCCGAGCCCGGACTTCTCATCAGCTTTCGGCTGCGACATCCGATATGGCTCCGTCTGCTGCGTTACGCTCTATCGGCTTCCTCGACGTATCGCAGAGGATACGCCTGCGGGAGCCTCGGTCGCAAGCCTTGCAGCCACAACCATCTCTTCTGTCTCGCTACGGAAGCCGGCGAGAAGTCCGAGCTAGCATTCAGAACCATCTCAGCCGTTTCGCTTCGAAAGCCGGTGAGAAGTCCGGGTTAATGCCCGGAAATGGTGAAGCCTCCAAAGAGAAAAGTCAACGAAGGTGATATCGAAGCACTGCGCTGTCAACAACCCTCATTCCTATCCTCGCCGAGCCTTCCCAGTCGCTGTTCGTGAGATGTCAGGTCAGAGAGTGGAAAGGGGATTACCTCTTCAATGGTGGAGATTCCCAGAAGCGCCATGAGAAGTCTATCCATGCCCAGGGCAATGCCGCCGGCCGGGGGCATTCCCTGCCGGAGAGCTCTGAGAAGTTGGCCATCCACCGGGCTTGGAGGGATACCAGCCGACATCTGCAATCCCCGATCCCGGCGAATGCGAAGCGCCATCTCACGAGGGTCGTTCAATTCTGTGAACGCGTTTGCGATCTCCACCCCGGCGATATAGAGCTCAAAACGTTCGCAAAGCAACGGCTCTCCCTGCTTTATCACCGAAAGTGCCGCCAGATCCGCGGGATAGTCGTAGAGGATCATTGGCTTATCGAGGCCCAGCTGTGGTTCCACGATCTCCAGCATGACGCGGTGGAAGAGAGTCGTCTGATCCTCGTCAGCGGGCAGGGTCCTCTCAAGGACCTCCTGGCACTGTGCATGCATGTAAGTGGGGTCCTGAAGGCATGCAAGGAGATCGATACCAACGAATTGGCTCCACGCTTCTTGAACGCTTTTCCGGGGGTAGGGGGGTTCCCAGGAAATCCTGATGCCTCTGAAGGGCACCGGCTCCTTGCCCACGAGCTCGCGAGCCAAGAGGGAGACCAGTTCTTCGGTATCGTGCATGATGGCGGTGTAGTCAGCGTATGCACGGTACCACTCAAGCATGGTGAACTCAGGATGATGGAGTGGGCCCAGTTCCCCAAAATTACGGAACACGGGCCGTATGTCATAGATTCTCTCGTAGCCGGCGCAGAGCGCTTTCTTGAGAGAAAACTCCGGTGAAGTGGGCAGGTAGTACACGTGGGGTCTCTGCTGGTGGTCTACGTATGTTGTAGTGAAAAACCCGAGACTCGGCTCCATGCCCGGCGAGAGCACGAGGCTCGGGGTTTGGATTTCCAGGAAGCCTCGTTCCTGGAAAAAGGATCTCACGCGAGACCACATGCGGGCACGGGCGTGGAGGTTTTCGAACTTTGATCTCATTTCGTGATACATCGAGTGTCGTACCCCGACGGGATCCTCCGCCGGTCTTACAAGGAGCTTGTGTGTCAGATAATCAACGCGCTCATCTGACTTCTGAACCATAATCTCGACGATATCCCCGCGATACAATCCCGGAGCCTGCCGGAAGTGCACCGCAACAAGCTCCCCCTCGGAACGGATGATAAGGCGGGTCCTTTCAACGCTCTCCACTCTTCCTCGTATGACGATGTGCCGCGGGCCAGATGTGCTGGTAAAAAACCTCCCGTAGCGCGGCGTCCTCTTCATCGACCTAGGGTCCCTCTCTCATTGAACTTGCGAGGGACCCTGGTCTTGTACATAGCCCAGGGCTCTCAGCCTGGCAAGATCCCTCCGCGTATTTGGTGATCTACGTGTTGGCTTGGGATATTCTCTCGCTACGTGCTGCCGTTGATAACGGTGGAGTTTCTCGATGAGAATCTTCGCGATGTCCGGTTTGGTGTCAGCCAGATTGACGCGCTCGTCCGGGTCTTCAGAGAGGCAGAAGAGCTGTCGGGGGGGAGAAAGGCCTTGAAGGCTTGGAATTGGACCAAGAATGAGTTTGTACTTCCCGCTTTGTATTCCGTGGACCCTCTCATAGTGGGAGGCAACTCTGACGCGTCCTTCAGGAATGGCATGCAGCAATGAACGGCCGGGGAGTCTCTCGGGGACCGGCAGGCCAGCGATATCAAGTATTGTAGGCACTATGTCCACCAGTGACACAGGCGCTGAGCTGCGACCAACCTGCAGACCGCTGTCATGCGCGGGGAATCGGATGATGAGGGGGACCCTGAGGAGCTCGCTGTAGAGGGATTGCCCGTGTCCCATTTGTCCGTGCTCAAAGAACTCTTCCCCGTGATCTGAGGTGAATATCACTGCGTAGGGCGAATCCTTGAGGATCATCCCTAGACTGTCGAGGAAATCACCTACGGCACTGTCCATACGATAGACTTGTGCGTCATAGAGATCGCTGATGTACCGCCGGTCCTCGGAAGAGAGATCGAGTTCACCGCTCATATAGGGAGCGATGATATTCGGATAGTCCACCATGTGTCCTTGCAGCGGACCGGTATAGGGATCTAAATGATCGAGGAAGTGGTCATCGAATGGGTAGGGAGCGTGGACTATGTACGTATGAAGAAAAAGGAAGAATGGCTGTTCACTCCGTCTCGATCGCAGCCATGAGAGCACATCACTCCATCCGGGGTTCTTGAGCCGGCCACAGTCATACTGGTCAAAACCGATCGCAAATCCGAAATCCGCACTCACGTAGCCGCCCTCGGCCACTCCATAGGTTTCGTAGCCCGCCTCCCGTAGGAGAAGCGGCAATGGTCGATCCTCCACCGACAACGCCTTCGAGAAACGATCTATTCCATGTTGATGCACGGCCAACCCCGTGAACATCGAAGCCGTGGAAGGAAGTGTCCATGAAGCGGTTGCGACGCAGTTGTCGAATGCTACTGCACAAGATGTTGCCCACCGATCGAGGCGTGGAGTCGTGGCACGCTCATAGCCAAACACACCCAGGCGGTCTCTTCTCAACGTGTCAATGTCAATCATGATGATGTGGGGCCGACCTACTTCCCTCTTCGGCCGGCCGGCCAGTCGGAGTTCCGCAAAGACCCCATAGTCGAAGTCGCAATTGCCATCCGGAGTGGGCTCGGTCACCAAATGAATAGTGGCTTTCTTGCCCAAGAAGGCTTTCAGATCGACGGATTCTTCCGGGAGCCACCGGCCCATCTCGTCCTGGGTAACGTGACGTCGCCATACAGTCGAAGTTCGCCATCCCGCGGAGATCTTGATGGAGAATGTCATCCCATTGCTGCATCCTTGTCTCTGCGCCACATGATCGCCTACCACCTCGTAGCAATGATCAATGAGGCCTACCGAAACCTCCAGTCTGTCGCATGAGAGGATCCCCACGGGGATCGTCACTTCTCCCGGCGCAGGAAGGAAGAGAGCACGCCTGCTCACACGCTGCATCTCCACTGATCGTACAAGATCGCCCGGACGAGGCCAGGTTCGTTGTTGACCCTCGTGGGCGGAGTTCCATTGGATCTCATAGGCTCCGAGCTCCGCATGGCGCGGGACAAGGAACTCCATGGATATGCCATGAGGAGGGCGAGGCGACAACGCACGGAGAGCCGCGCTGGCTGAATCCCACCAGATATGCGCTCCGGGGAAAGGATCGTGATCGACGCGCCAAGGACGAACTCTTTTCCCAAATCTGTATATCACGCCAGAATCAGATCTATCTGAGGGAGCAATAGAAGGCCTGGCGGTCCAATATCCCACGGCTGATTGTGAGCCCAGGGCCTTTCTATATCGTTGAGGGAGAGGCCCGGCATTCATCCATTCTGAGGTATCCAAGACACTAGATCGCAGTCTGAAATGCGAAGACATTGAAAGATGATCTCTCAATTTCCCTGGCAACGTGGTTTGGGGATACGATCGTACCGTAGCGCTGGTGAGGAGGTCAAAGAGACTCTCCCCAGGGCGTACTGGTCCATCACGATGCTTCTCACACGCCACTGCGACCAAAAATCCAGCCGCGAGAACAGGAAGGAGGAATCGGAAGCAACCAAATATCGAGTGCCTGCCACACACAAGATCGATGCGGTGTCGATCAGTTCTGATCAATGAGCGTTTGGCCACGTCTGTTCGCCTTCCTTGCTTCGAATGAGGCAGCCCGTTGTTGGTGGAGGAAGATTGTAGTGGGCAGTTTCGCCCGAGTCAAGGGGCGGTGCGGCTGGAATCTGTGTGGGAAGGCAAACAAGAAGGAGGTCTTGACCACGAGCTTCTCTCATGACATGTTGGTCCGCCAGAATTGCACTTAGAGCGTTTTTCTCATATATCGCAATCAAGAAACACAAGTCATGGATTGAAGGGGGTGTTTATTGCCTCATCATAAGTCGCAAGCCAAAAGCCTGCGCCAGGATGCGAAGAGGCGGAATCGAAATCGGGCAGTGATGTCCGAAGTAAGGACAATGAAGAAGAAGGTGCGGAGCGCCTCCAGCGCTGAGGAGGTTGCAACAGTTCTTCCCAAAGCGATTTCCGTCATCGACCGGGCAGCCAAGAAGGGCGTCATCAAGAAGCGTACCGCAGACAGGAATAAGTCGCGTCTTTCGAAGTTTGCCAACAGTATAGGCTCAGAACAGTAGTTCAAGAGTTCGGCGGCATATAGACCGGCGCCCCTCTCGTGTTTGACGAGATAGGGGTACGGGATTACGTGTCGGCGTGCATATGGTGGAGCACGGAGTTGTACTCCGTCTCCACGTAAGAGCAACGCCATCGCGCGTTGCAGGAGAGCAAGACAGGTGCCCCTTACGGGTAAAAGGGAAGACGGTGCGAAGCCGTCGCGGGGCCGCCGCTGTGACCGGGTACGAAACCCGCAGGAGCCACTGCCGAATGGCGGGAAGGCGCGGGAATTAGGATGATCCGGGAGCCAGAAAACCTGCCTGCCTTGCTCGACCGTTGTCTTCCCCGGGGCCGGGAAGTGGGTTGAGAACCCCAAAGCTCCGGGAGCCGGAGCTTTCTTCATTTTGACGAACGTCCTCCCTCCGTCTCCTTGGAACAATCCTGCCTCGGGACATCTCCACACTGCGCGCCTTTAGGAGGTGTTCTATGCGTGCAATCCTGTTTCTTATTCTTCTCGTACTCATCACCCCACCAGCTTCTTCGCAGGAATTCTTGGTCTGGGTGACTAGTGATTTCTCCAGTGGTGGGATGGCCCGTCAGGACGCGGGCGCATGTGAAACCACGGTGCTCTCCTTACCAGTCTCGGGAGATGCGGTGGTGCGTTCCCAGGACGGGTACATCTTTGTCATCAATCGTTTAGGATATGACAATATCACGGTCCTCACTGCGAATGATCTCGAGACGCCCCTCATTCAGTTCTCCACGGGAAACAGAAGCAATCCTCAGGATATTCTTCTGATCGATCATCACAAAGCATATGTGACGCTTTTTGAGATGAGCGGACTCCTTATTGTGGATCCCTTGACCGGGGAGCATCTGGGATCTATCGATCTCTCCTCGGTTGCCGACAGCTCTGATGGCATACCAGAAATGACCGATCTGATCCGTTGGGGTGATAAGGTTCTCGTGGTTTGCCAGAGGCTCGACCGTAATACCGCCATGATGGATCCGGCGGGCCCGGGGTGTATGGCGATCATCGATCCCGCCACTGACACCATAGTAGACGCCGACCCGTCCACCGGAGCTTTGGATCCGATCTGGTTGCCCCTTGAGAATCCCACATCGTGGGCGTGGAACGGAAGTTGCCTGCTTGTCGGGTGTACAGCCAATTGGAGCTCTTACACTGATGGTGGCCTTGTTCTCTTGGATCTGGCCGGCGGAGAGGAACCAGAAGTGCTCGTGACCGAAGATGAGCTAGGGGGCAATCTGACGCATGTTGCCGCATTCGAGGATAGGGTTTTCCTCATCATCTCCGATGAGACCTGGGTCAATTCGATTCGAGCATTCGATCTACCCACGGCAACGATCTCCGAACCCTTTCCCGGCTCCAGCGGTGGCTACTTGCCCTATGCTCTTGTCCACGACAGTATCTTCTATGTGGCTGATCAGGGCACGTGGGAGAACCCGGAGCTGGCGGGCCTGCTGCTCTTTGACGCAACTGTCGATACGCTGATCTGCGGGCCCGTGGCGACGGGTCTCCCCCCCACGAACGGAGCAGTGGTGGCGCCTTTGGGTGCGGACCAGGGGCCTGTGCTGGCCGAGGAGCGGATCCTCTATATGGTCTGGCCCAATCCTGCTGCGGATGTGGTGCATGTTCGTCCCATATCCCCAAGGGAATCGTCTCTCTTTATGGAGCTGTCGGACCTGGCAGGTCGGAAGATCTCCTCCGCATTGCTTTCAGAGTTCGGTGGATCACTCGGGCTCATTGGCCCCCAAGGGAAGCCCCTTGCTTCTGGGGTGTACCTCTTGAAGGTAAGGGAAACAGGCCGTGTGGAAACACATGTGGTGGTGGTGAATAGATAGCCATGGCCTCTTCTGAAACCTGTTTTTGAGGCATAACGAGAGAGCTGGAATGAAGAGCTTTACGGTTCTTTGTTTCCTGTCTCTGGTCCTTCAGATAGCGGCGGCGGGCTTGGAGGACGGCCCGCCTCTGGTCACGATTCTCGATGCGTCAACGGGAGAAGGTATCGCTGATGTCCGCGTCGAATTGAGAGGCAGAGCGCCGTGGATGGCGGTCACCGGTACTGATGGCTCTGTAACATTGCCCAACGATCTTACGATGCCGATTGATGTGTCGTTAGTTCGGACTGGCTATGCGCGGGTGGATACGACATTGGTGTCCGGCGCTGGTTGCTGGATCATCTCCATGCATCCACGTCCGACGCCAATGCCGGCTGTCAAGATAGACGACATCGCCGAGAGACCAGGTGAGTGGAGTTCTGGCGTGGTCTCGATTTCGGTGGATCCGGGTGCATCCACTGTTTCACAGGCACTGGACGAAGTGCCGGGTGTGAGGGCGGCTCAGGTCGGCACAGGGCTAGGGGCTGGGGCGATATGCATCAGGGGGTCATCTTCTCAGCAGACCGAGATGTGGCTGGACGGCGTACCGCTATCAGGCGCGCGCTTTGGGACAGCCAAGGCGGAGGGCATCCTTCCCGGTGTTATCGAGCGGCTGCATGTGTACCAGGGATGGACTCCTCCTCGGCTGGGTGGATCCGCCATTGGTGGGGGTGTGGAGCTGTCGGCTCAATCCGCACCAAGAGCCGGCGTTCGTGCCCGGGTGGGCGGAGGCGGCCTTGGCCGCCGGGAGGGGGGGGTGGCCTTCGGTTCGCGTTTCAGATCGGGATGGACATGGGCTGATGTGGAACTCTTGTCGCAGGAGAATGATTTTGTTTATACCGATGATAATACGACACCCCTGAATGCGACGGATGATACCCTCAGAACGAGGGCAAACAACGCCATTGACGTGGTGAACGTGCTTCTCAAGTCAGAGCTGCGGCTTGATCCTCATCAGCGATTCCTCTTTACTTCATTGGGCAGTTGGAGGCGAGAAGGGGTACCCGGTCCCGGCGCAAATCCGATTCGCGAGGCACGCCATCGTGCATGGGAGGAACGGCTTGCAGTGAAACATATGGCAGATTCCGGTGGTGGTACGATCACCGAGATCACTGCTTATCAGGAATGGTTCTCCAGCAAGGTGAGCGATCCTCGGGCGGAGCTCAGGCATTACCCATCGACCAGAACTGAAACAGGCACCAGTACCGGAGCGCGGCTCTTCCACAGCCGCCGAGGAAGCTCATTCGTGGGCCAGGATCTTCGCATAGAGACACGCCTCGAGCGATTTCGTGCGGAAACCGATGCAAGACAAAGCCATGCATCCACCCAGCGGCGGCTCACAGGAAGCGCTGGCGGAGGTATCGAAGTGCGGCCCGTGAATTGGAGCAGGGGGAGGGGAGAGCTTGCACTTACCTGGTTCAGAGATACCGATGAGCATGGCGGCGCCTCCACAGGTGATCTGGCGACAGCCCGGCTAGCCCTGGAGCTTCAGCCGTTTCACGATGTGACATGTCTTCTGACCATGGCCATGCGCGGTCGTCAGCCTACGCTTCTGGAGAAGTTTGGCGATCAGGGGAGTGTTCGAGGCAATCCCGCATTGGTATCTGAAAAGGCCAGGCAGATGGAAGCCATTCTGGATGTGTGGGACGGCACACTCAGGCTTACCTCCTATGTCCGTGACGCGGAGAATCTGATTCATTACTGGCTGAGATCGCCTCGTGTCGTCATCGCTGAGAATATCGGTGAGGTCCGAATGAAGGGGGTCGAGATCAGCGTTCGTTTTGGTGGTCTCTGGAACGATTATCTCTCGGTGCGATTGTATGGCGCATACCAGGAGACCGAGGATCGTTCCCCGGCGCCGTACTATCGGGGCAAAGATCTCCCTGGCTGTCCCTCCTGGCGAGGGGGAGGGAATATGATCTTCCGCATTGCGCAGAGATCCCGTGTCGGCATTGGCGTGACCAGCGAGAGCTCGTTCTATCTCGACCGAGCAAATGCAAGAGCCGAAGGGGGAAGAACCGACATGAGGGTATGGGGGGAGCTCGGTGGAGGCTCCTTGCCTTCTTTGCTTTTCCAGGTGGACAATGTGCTGGATCAATCCGGAAACGATCAATGGGGGTATCCGCTCCCGGGGCGACGCTGGAGAGTGGGCATCACCTCCTGGTTCTAAACGATCGTCTGCAGCGTGCATCTCGGCCTATGCCATTCGATCATGCGAATGGCTCATATCTCCCACAGATCATTCAAGACGGGAGAACGCACATCTGACAGGCTTAACCCGGGCTTCTCGATTCCCCCGAGATGCTGCTTGAATCAGCGTGTCGATTGAGTCTGCTCGTGGTCCTTTCGAAGACAGAGGAAGATGTTGTCACGGAACACAAAAGCGGACCGAAGGAACCGTGATAGCTTGGCCCTCTTTGATGCATCGTGGATCCCCCCTAGTACACGCTCAACCGACAGGAGAAGCTTCAAGTACCACATGCCCCAATCTGCGCGAGGTAGGCCTGCACGCGCCGGACTATTCAGGTACCGTATGACCCGAGTCGGAAGTATGTAGTGAACCGACGAAAAACCGGCCTGAATGGCGGTTCTTTGGAGTTCACCATAAGTGTATTCCCTGAGATGCAAGCCGCGCGTTTCTGAGCAATCGAAAACGCGAGAAATATCATGAGGTCCGGTAAACCTGTGAGGTGTTTGAAGTAGATAGAATCCACCACATCTGAGAATGACGAATGCGCCTCGGAGATGAGTCTGAAGGTCGTCCGGATGAAGGTGTTCAATAACCTGATCGGATATGATGACATCATAGGAAGAGGGGGATTCTAATCGATCCAGATGCACCCCATCGGAGATTCCCCACGAGAGGCCAGGGACCGGATCCCCCACGTGAACTTCGCCTCGTTGTTTCGTGATCTCTATTCCCTTGCATCGGTATCCTAAAGACGCAAGATATTCGATCATCGTTCCGGTTCCCGATCCGATTTCATATATATCCTTCGGTGGTGGACCGATGGCCCTGACCCAAGAACGATATCTTCGCTCGGGTGCTGTCTCATTGATCTGTCCAACGGCTGAATTGAGCCACGGACACTCATCATAGAGCTTCGCGTAAGCCCGCTCGAATGCAACCCACCGATCTTGTTCATTTGTCTCGAGAAGCCCTCTTGCGAGTTGCATCTCTAGCTTCCAATGCGAGACAACCATGTTTTCCGTGATCTCTGTTTCGTCGGGGATGCCGTAGTTCTGCCTGTAGCGATGGACGAGAATCGATCCAGAGAGACCCGGCAAGTTGTCCTTTTCGGGCGTCAGGATTCTGTCCTGCCAGCGAGCCAATCGGATGTAGGCTTCCATCTGTCAGTCTTGAGCTGTCCACCTGAGATAATAGGGAGACTGATATCTCCGACTCCGATCAGGCTGCAGATTCGCTGCATCTCACTGCACAGGAATACCATCACTCATTCTCTTGCCGCATGTTGTCGCCATCCTTTCCTTTGGGCTCAATCCTGTCCTCGCAGGTCCTAGCCCGGACTTCTCACCAGCCTTCTGCTACAACGGCGGATATGGCATCGCCTGCTTCGTTACGCTCTGTCGGTCGCCCTCGGCGTATCGCAGAGGATACGCCTTCGACCGGCCTCGGTCGCAAGCCTTGCGGGCAATGCCATCTCAGCCATTCCAGGACGAAGGCCGGTGAGAAGTCCGGGATAGGGGAAGTAAGGTGGTTCCTGGAGATCAAACAAGTGGATTTCTGCGGCTGCGTATCCTTCTCGGAGGACCTGGGCATGGCATGGGACTGCGGAACCGGGACATGGACTATTCTCCCTATTCGGGTGACGAATAAAAAATGCCAACTCTGTGTCCCAGTAATACATCGCCTTTCTCGTGAATCCGATTGGCATTCGAATGACGTGTCGGCATATTCCACTGCACGTGTTCTTCAGTGAGCGGAATACCATCACCGAGTGAGAATATGCGAGCTTGGAAGATCAGAGATTGGGTTCTATTCGTCTACGCCCTTGCCGTGGTCGCTCTAGTCCACGCGTTGTTTCCCTCTGTTTCGGAACGGATCGGCTATTGGGGAGCGGCAGCGGTTTTGTTCGCCTACTTCTTGAGACGCATTGGGCGGGCAGAGAGGCTGTCATTCTGGGTTTTTGGTGTTTCGATGCTTATCCTGATGGAACGCATGGCCACGTCGGATCTTCTCTGGTCCGCGGCGGATTCCGTCCCGATGGCAGGTACCTGGAAGGTGTTTGCCGTGGCCGTCGCAACGAGCTTGATGATCCTTGTTGCCCGGTCAGTGGCCTGGTCTCGCCATCCTGCTGTTTTTGTCATGCTCGTCTCTCTGTTGTTTGTACCACCGGGTTTCTTCTGGGCGTGCTTCCCGGTGTTTCTCTTGATTCTTGCCGGCACCGAGGGTCTGCCTTGGACGAGGCGCAATTGGCTATGGTTGGGCGTGTACGCGTGGTGGGGGTTCGAGTTTGTCCGTGCGGGATCAGCATGCCGGTGGGGGGATCTCCTGACGCAGTTCGTTCTTTTCCTCGCAGGCTTCATGTTGGGGCGCGATACACGAGTGACTCGAAGGGACCTCACGTTGGTGTCGGGTTCACTGATCGCCCCCATCGCGTTGGGTCTCGTCACTACCGTGGCGCGTCATGGTGGACTGCAAACCATCCGCAATGATTGGGGACTCAATATCAATCTTCTTGCGGCTCAGGGAGGGCTTGGCTTCCTGCTTCTTGTGATGCTGGCGCGATCCCGATCGCGACGGCTGACATTGGTGACTGGTCTCTTGGCGCTGGCTCTTATGGCCGTTCTTGGCAGCACGTGGCCGCTTCTCTGCGGCATCATGATCGTTGCAGTCTCACTGATTCCACGAGGGAAAGCACAGCAGTTCGCACGATGGACGTTGGTTTCCCTTCCGTTGCTCGTCTTGCTTGCTGGATTTTTACCGCCGCCCCGACTTCCAGGTGAGCTCGCCCTATCGGTTTCTGCGCGGCAGTTCCACTGGAAGAGCGGAATTTTATTCCTCATGAGAAAACCATTCGGCGGGGGCCTCGGCCTCATTCATCCCATGGCCCTCGGAACGGTAGAGCCAAGGGCAGAGCTCGATGTGATCTCAGGGAGGATGATGCAGCACGCGCACCACTTTCTGCTACATGTTGCCGAACAAATCGGTGTGGCAGGCGCCATCGTGCTTCTCGTACTTGTGGTTCTATGGGCTCGACGTACGCGCGCCGCAGGATCGATGTCGCCGAGAGCCCTCGCAGGTTATGGCTTCCTGTTTGTATGGATTCATAATGCGGCAGATATGTCTATTCTCTCGCCCATAATGGTCCTTGTCAGTGGATTCCTGGCTGGGTCATCCCTGATTTCGCTTCACGGACAGGTCGGCGAGTCCAAGAAATGTCCGTGGCCCATGATCATCCCGGTCGCGGCACTCGCCGTCACATGGGGGGCCAACATATTGGCTCTGGCAAGCAATACGGCTCTGCGGAGCGGCGATAGAGAGAAGGCTCGCACGGCCGCCAAGGTCGCGACGTGGATCGGCGGTTACAATCCAACCCTCGAGGGAGTGCTTGCAGACGCGGCGGAGCAGAGATTCCTGGACGCTCCGCTGCACGGGAGTCTTCAATATCCGGGCTATGTTCCCGAGATGGTTCGCATCGTAGAGCAGCTCCTGAGACAAGATAGGCTTGGCAAGGCAAGGCGACTTCTGAACAAGGCTCTGGAACTGGATCCTCGCGGGGTCGTACCCTACGGGGGAGCCAGAGCACGAGTGTACCTTTCCATGATCGCCACCGAACGTGGCAAAGCGGGAGGAGCGTCAAGGATCCAGAACGGATTGCGGTGGGAAGAGCGGGACTCCGAAATAGCCCTCGGCGCAATCAACTATTGGATTCTGCGAGGTGACCGTGTGGCCGCCGAAAGTCTGAGGGTGGCATGGCTTGTGAAGACGTCAGACTCGGAGTTACGCCGAACCCTGGCGAGAATATCGCCCATTCGTTCCGACGATAAGGCAAATGAAGTCGCGGGACAGCAAAAAGCTCTCGATGTGTTCGACAAGCTCCGTGAATCAGTCGAGCGCGATCTCCGCGCCGGTCGATTGGTGATGGCCCAGTGGAAGCTGAAGACTGCTCCAGAGTTGGATCGCGACGACTGGCGAATGCTATTGCTTGGGAGCAAGGTTGCGCTCGCCTCCGGGAGCATTGACGCAGGAATCTCGCTTGCTTCGCAGGCCGTGGTTCAAAGTGGTGGATCCGATCAGACTCGATGGTCACTCGTGGAGGCGCTTCTTGCTGGGAGTAGGAACAGGGACGCTCATGAACAGTGCAGACGGCTGGTTGATCGGCGGCCGCACGATGGTGCAGTATGGCTGCTGTTGGGGCGTACGTTGCTTGAGCTGGGAAGGGCGGCTGAGGCGCGCACTTCGTTCAGTACTGCATTGCAGCATGGTGCTGATTCCCTGTCTGCCGGCATGGGTATGGCTCAGGCGGAGCGTCGTTCGGGCAGCACCCGGAGGGCTCGTGCCCTTCTGGTCAGGCTTGCTGATTCCTACCCCACCTCTGTGCTTCCCTTCTGGGAGCTTGCCGTTTGGGCTGAATCAGAGGGGCGGACGCAGGAAGCGTTCAGATGGGCACGGAAAGGACTGGAGAGGTCTCCCCGCAATCCCGGATTCAATCTTCTCGCCGGCAGGTTATTGCGACGCATGGGAAGGCGGCAACAGGCCAGGAGACATCTTCGTTCTGTCATCGAGGATAGGTCTGCCGGCCCGGGTTGGGTCACGGATGCGCAACAGGAGCTCGATCTCATCGAGAGAGCGGAGAAAGATCCGAAGTGAAATTGCTTAGTCAGTTCCTATGCGTGTTCATCGTATTATCGTGGCTTCTGCCCTCTCCGGGGCGCCTGGGAATCGGGCCCTCCATCATCCTCCTGGTTTGCGTTCTGTGGGCTTCCCGGTTCCAGGATCGTGTGGCCCGCGTGGTCACCATGCTGATGGCCGGAACGCTCCTGGCTTGCTCATCAACGGGGAACCATGGAGGGTGGCAGGGGCTCATGCAAGGGGGGGCTTCGCTCCTGCTTTTGCTCACATCGGGCAGGCTAGGATTTGCGCTTCTTCTTCCGGCGGTGATCTGGACAGTTGTCATGCCGGAAGCCATGTGGGCGGTCGCATTCCTCTCGGCAGTCTGTTCGGCCTGGAAGGGGCGTATGCCTGCTCCCCGCACGGCATTGTATAGCCTGGCGGTGATCGCCTTTGCCGCTGATTTGGCCTCCGGGCTCCTGGCACGTACCACATCATTTTCGGGGTTCGATGGCAGAAGCACTCAGCGATGGGCTGTGGCAGAGCTGCTCAACCGCACGCAACCCACCGTCCTCTTGAGGAAAACCTATGAAACTCTCAGCGGTGGTCCGAAGCCGTCAGTCGAGCCCGGCCGGATCCTTTCATGGATTTCGACCGCAGAGGAACGAATTGGCGCGTGCGACAGAAGCGTCGGGGTGAGAATCGCCGCGGGGGGGTGCGGGGGTGAGGGGGGCGAGGCACGAG
>JAUXFG010000160.1 GCA_030620115.1 Candidatus Fermentibacterota bacterium | reverse complement strand
GGGGGTTCGGGGTTCAGGGTTCAGGAAGAATCTGATCCCTGGCCGCGATCCCCCCTGAACACCGAACCCTGAACCCTTGCAACAGAACGGGAGACCGGGTGCGGCTGTACCCGATCTCCCGTTCTGACTAGAATGCTGCGGTCAGCGAAATCTGGTGATTCTCGCCCAGCAGATCCATATCAACGTACGCATAGTCCAGGCGGAAGGCTACATCCCCCGATCCGATGTTGATTCCCAATCCACCTGCCCATGAGAGGCTATCGTGCCCGAATCGATATCCGGTCCTCAAGGCCAGCAGACCCCGGTACCAGTACTCAGCACCCATGGTGTACTGTTCAGTAGTATCCTTGGGTTTTGAGGCTTCAGCCATGAAGTCGAGATGATGATCACCTGCGGCGTATCCTCGGGTCAGCACGCCGACGGAGATGAATAGCGGCTGGCCATAGGCCTCTGATATGAATTCAATGTCGGGGCCGAAGTTCCCGATCACCACACCGAATCTCGTGTCGCGATAGCCGACATCATAGAGGCTGCCCAGATAGCCGTTCCATGTGTCCACGGTATACTCTGAGTCCATCAGATTGATCCGCAGGTAACGCACTCCGGCCCCAAAGGAGAAACGGTCGGTCATCCACCGGCCGAAGCTGAGCCCTCCATGGAATGCGCTGTAGACGAATGTCTCGCCTGTGCCTCCGGGATGGTATGGCGTAGTCACGTCCATCTCGTCGGTGTAGAGACCGCCGAAAGTGAAACCAAGCGTGTTGGTTTCATTCACCTTGAAGGATGCAGCCCCGCATTCATAAGAGATGTCCGCGGGCAACATCGTGTGGGTCAGGAGGACCTGATTGCCCTCCAATCTCACCAGGCCCGCGGGGTTGTAGAAGGCGGCGGCCGGGTCGTCCGCCAGTGCGAGGAATGCCCCTCCCAAGGCGGAGCTCCGCGCAGACGTGTTAAGCTTGAGGATCTGGCCTGTGGTGCTGCCCACCCGAGGCTGATCGGCAAGGAGCAGAGCAGGGAACAGCCCCAGAATCAATAGAAGCTTCAGTGTTCTCATCGTTCCCTCCTCCTACTTGATGACCACGAACTTGCCGACCTGTGTCTTGCCGGTGTCGAGGTCTTCGACGGTGAACAGGTAGAGCTCGCTGGCAATGGCTTGAGCCACGCGGGAGATGAGATGCCAATCCTCGTAACCCGCATCAGGATCATCATGATGAATGGTGTCTACCAGATCGCCCGACAGGGTGAATATCCGGATCGTACAGCGGGGTGGGAGATTGACGAACTGGATCTTCCGGTCGTGTTCCACCCAACCACGTCCCTCTTCGAGTGGCCATTCCCAATCAGCGCCTGGAGGTCGTACTTCTCCGGCCGGCGCTGTATAGCCGGCGTCGGCCCTGTAGGGGTTCGGAACCACCCAGACATTGAGATCGCCTGACTCGTCGGGAGGGGTTCCCGGCACCACAGTGACTACATTCCGCGTAATGCCGCCTTCCAAGGAAGGATACTTGAGTACGGTATCCGGCATGTCGAAGGAAGTAACTGCGTAGTAGTATCTCGTTCCGTTCACAAGGCCGTCATCAGTGAATTCGTAGGAAAGACCGAGGTTATTGCCCCAGATATCGTCGGGTTTGTCGTATTCCGCCAGGAGCGTCCAGGGACCAGCCCGGTTGCCCGCACTCTTGTAGACGCGATAACCCTCGAAGTCCTGAAATATGCCGTCAAGACGAAGCGTATCCTCGTACGTTTCGGGGTTGACGTCGCCCTCTCCTACATGCCACGAAAGAATGGCGCGGTGGTCGCCCGGATAACCCCTCAGCGGTGGGGGTGGAGGGGGATTCGGGGAGGCCCAGTTTTGGTCATAGAGCCACTGCGCGATTTCGGCGTTTTGCCGGATCTCATTCTCGTCGTGGCCGCAGGTGAGAGCGAATGTCATGAGGAGCGTATCGCCATAGGCCATGGTGAACGGCCCAAAGCCAAAAAGAAAGGCGGTCTGGGTCGCTTCGCCAGGCGTCATGCTCGGCATGATAATCCCCTCGGACATCTTCTCGTACTTTCCCCGGTCCAATGGGTCGTCCACATCATCACGGTGGCCGGTGCGAAAAGTGAAGGTGAGCTCACTCATGTCCCCGGGTGCCCGAAGCAGCTTGATGGCAACACCTGAATTGGCATCTCCATCAGCACCGCCGGGAGCATCCTGGGTCACCGCCAAACGTTCATCCTCATCGTACCAGCTATAGTCATCCCAAAAGAAGTTAAAATCGTCTTCCGTTTCGAATTTACCGACATCCGCGTCGAAGAAATAGGCGATATATACAGAATCCAGCCCATCTTCG
This sequence comes from Candidatus Fermentibacterota bacterium, assembly GCA_030620115.1. Lineage (GTDB taxonomy): Bacteria > JAFGKV01 > JAFGKV01 > JAFGKV01 > JAFGKV01 > JAUXFG01. The sequence goes on along the minus strand of JAUXFG010000160.1, from coordinate 6,247 downwards.
TTTTCGCAGATAATGTCGTAATCCATATAGACGATATTGAAGAGGGGATCATAACTCCACGAATACGTTCTCTGTATGAAATGGATGTGGAGCGGAACATGCTCAGGTCGTTCTACGATATCGTCCCAATACTGACAAATGAAGTCGAGCTCGCTCTTGGCTTCATAGCCAGGATACATGTCGGTCAATCCCTCGGGAAGGGGGAGGTAGCTGCTTGCCTCCCATATGGTGTCCGCAGGATCGTAGCTGGGGAAGCATTTGGAGAATCCGGCATATTCCGCGTATCCCCATGAGACATGCGGCACGCCATCGACCATGGCGCCCAAGCGAATTCCCGCGCCATTGATGTGCTCCATGAACGTGCCTTGTGGCCACTCGCACACCATTCGTTTCCAGTCCACCGGGAGACCCCATCGGGTAATCCCACCCATGTTGGTGACCTGAAGTCTGACATTGCTGACATCTTGATACTTCACGTGGATGGGTGGTCTCTGTTGGGCGGCCACCAGTGCGGGTATGATCAGACACATGAGGATCAGGAATCTGTACGTGCGTTTCATGATACCCAACCTCCTACCATGAGAACCGGAGTCCAAGGCGCGCGGTCCGTGGTGAACCGAAACGCGATGGGCTCAGGCGGTATTCGATGTTTTTGTGGGCAATGATTCGCCCGGAATCGCCATCCTCGTCTCCGTAGACGTACGGCCGTCCTTCGTACGCATTGAAGAATGCACCATGATCGGTGACATTTTCATTGTCGAGGACGTTCAGGACATCGCACAGGAGCGTGAGTTTCGTTCCCACGAAGCGGAAGGAACGCTCGAGATGAAGATCGAGGATACTGGTATGGGGGGCCGTTGCCGTATTGGTCTCAGGGATCAGACCCTGCGGGAGGGGCGTATAAGGCAACCCTGAGCCATACTTCCAGAGCAAGGAAAGCGACCAGTCATCGGGCAGCGTCATGCCAAGTACGCAAGGATGATCCCCGTCGGGTACTCGAAACTCCACATTTGCGGTTATGGAGTGACGTTGATCCCAGTTGAGTCGGCTTTCGCGAATAGGATCCCGTTCTCCGGCGTTATAATCGTAGGCGAGATAGGCGCTGTTCGAATAGCCCAATGCATACTGATAGGTGTAGCTGATATTTCCCGCAACATAGCCACTGTATCGTTTCCGGAGCTGGAGCTCGATGCCCCTCGCGCTTCCGTATCCAAGATTGGTCCACAATGACATCGGCGGATCGCCCACACGTATCTGACCGACATAGTCCCTCATGTCTTTCGCGAAACCCTTGATGTCCACGCCGATATTCGGGATGATCTCATACGCAAAGCCGTATTCGTAGCTCGTGGTCCGCTCAGGCTTGAGGTTCGGATTACCCACCCAGGTTCCCGTCCATGGGTCACGGTAGTAGTACTGCAATTCCGGGAATTGGGTGAATCTCCCATAGGAGAAGTACATCACCATCTTCTCCGTGACCGGGTGAGAGATACCGAGGCGCGGCGAGAAGATCGTGGTAGTCTCTTTGAGCTCGAGGTCCATATCCGTGACGGCTTCCCACATGGCCTGATACGCCGAGTCCTTGAATGCGCTTCCCGGCCGGATGAGATCCATGCGAACGCCGGCATTCACGATGAGCCCCTCAAACTCCATCTTGTCCTGGATATAGGCGGCCGCGGTCAGGGGCGCTCCCTCAAAGTACCATCGGTAGAGGCCGTATTCGGGCCACGGGCCCGGCAAGCTGTCTCTGCCTTCGGTGTAGAGCCATCCGATATATTGGAGATCCACGTAACGTACGTCATGATCGTTGACCTCAACACCTGCCTTCACAAGATGAATCGGCGTCACTTGGGAGGTGACGTCGAGTTTGGCGGTATATACGTCGGACTGATCATCCCTCCATCTCATCTGGATGGCGCCACGCGGGTCGGGATCATCGGGCTCCGAGGAATCTCCTTCCTGGAAACCGTCGCCATCGGTGTCGCGATACCAGGTGTACTTCCGCTCGTTGTTCTCTTCCCAGTATTCCGGAGGCGTCATGCCGTTGACGTCTCCATGATAGGCGGTATGAAGTCTCCCGAGCCGCAACGTGCCGAAAGCCCTCTCATACGGTGTGTAGGTCATGGTAAAAGTCTGTTGATCCGAATCGCGTCGATAATCCATGGTTCGATCCGGGATATCTCTCCATGCCCAGTCAAAGGCGTCATAGCGTCGCCACTCGCCACGAAAGCCGAACCCGAGCTTCAACCGACCACCCTTGGATGCATAGGTCAGCTTCCCGTTGAGCAACTCTTTGTTGCTTTGACGCTGGTCCATTCCCAGGTCGATTCCCAAGGGCTCCAGCGGCGATCGGCTCTCATCCCAGGGTAGATAGGTGTCGGAGAGCTCAGTGCTTGAGGTCAGGAAGAAGTAGAGACTTCCCGGAAAACGGACGCCAAGCAGGGGGAGCAGAAGAGTACTGACCGGCTCAGGGCCGCCCATTGTCAGATCAAACTCGTCCGTGTTCCATGAATCGAAAAGCTCGGGCTGGTCAGCGCGATACTCAGCGCTCCCCGAGAAGCTCTTGGTCCCCTCACGGGTGATAATATTGACCACACCTGATTGCGCATTGCCATATTCCGCGTTGAAGCCACCGGTGAGTATTTCGATCTCTTTGATGGCTTTCACAGGGATGGTCAGTGCCGCCGTACCTCCATAGATGGGGTGACGTATGGGGATGCCGTCAACCATGTACAGAAGCTCGCCGCTTCTGCCGCCGCGCACATGTATGCTGCTTCCCTCCCCCACCGTACCGGGCTGAAGCGACACCACGTCTTGGAAGTCTCTTATGTTCGGAAGGCGTTCAACATCTTCCCGGGACGCAGACCGGATACTGCTCGTGGCATCCAGGACTATGAGCGGTCTTTCCGCCACAATCTCCAGCGGTTCTATCTCTATTGGTGCTGACTCCAGCGCGAAATCCTCCCGGGTGGTAAGGTCTGCCATGACCAGAAGGGAATGCTTGACAACGGTTCTGTATCCGATCCTTTCTGCTCTGAGCGAGTAGGTTCCCGGGGAAACCTGAATCATGTGGTACTGGCCGTCGTTGTCGGTCATGGTGCCCATTGATGTACCTTCAAGGAAGACTGCGACACTGGGCAAAGGATCCCTCGACTGCGCATCGATGACCCGACCAGCTATCTTCCCGAATACTCCCGCAACTCCTGTAGAAGGCAGGCTCATGAAAAGGAGGATGGCGACGGGAAGACAGAGCCTGAGTCTATCCGAAACAATCTTCTTGAAAGAGAATCGCACACTGCGGGTCGACTGCCGGTCTATCATTCTCCCATCCTCCTGATGAGATCATCCAGCAGGTCTCTGGTCTGATCAGCTTGAGTGTAGTACAGGGGGAACCCGAAGTACGCGGCATCATAGGTTGTGCCGTCGTAGAACAACGCACACGGTCTGGAGTGGTACGTTGAGTCCTCCCGGAAGTGATTGAATAGAAGGATTGGATGTGCGAACACGGTGCTTGGATCAAAGGCATCTACCTCATTGAGATTGCCTCTTCTGTTTGACCGGAGTTTGGCGGTGTCGGGTCGCACGGTGGCCCATTCCCAGTCGCCGGTTCCATCGCCTCCCACCCACATGGTGCCGCCCTCGTGGTCGAACTCCTTGATATGGAGATAGTCCATGGCGAAGTCGCCTTGCACGAAGGCGCCACTGGTGTTGCCTGCCATGGTTCTCAAGATCTTCTTGCCTCCCATGATCAACTTACCCCCTATGTCGAGGTAGGCGGCCAGCGAACTCGGGTCTTCAGCAAGATCGGGAGAGGAATCATCACTGTGCCAGAGCACAAGCCGGTATTCGCCGAGGAGCTCCACTGGAGGGGGCCCCTCGGACGCATAGTCCCAACTGTCGTAACTATGTCCTCCCAACGCCGCGGCGTAGAAGTCATCAACCTCTTCATCAGTTGGATTCTCGGTGCTGCCTGTGCCATCCTTGGTTTCATCGACCACCAGCAGGTTCTTGGCGAATGATGGTTCGACGAGGTAAAACTGGATTTCTGCGGGAGTGGGGTCTTCCACCAGGGTGTTGTCGCGGGCCCGTACCTTGAAAGTATGCGGCCCAACTACTGGTTCAGGGAAGTCACCCTTGACCAGCGTCACGGCGTTGATATCCGTCCAATCCGACCAGTCTCGTTCATCGATCTGCCACGAATAGGCAGCAACATCGCCATCTGGATCGTCTCCCGAGTAGGAGAACACGATGCCCCTCCATGAATCGGTTTCCGTGGAGAGGATGAAGAGAGTGGACCCGCTGTCAGGGGCGAGGATGTACGTTTCCGGCGCCATGACACGAGCGGTATAGAACGAAAGCGAGGCTGGTGTCGGATCGACCGCGCCGTCATTATCCCTGGCTCGCACCAAGAATGCCTGAAGATTGACGGAGTCAGAGGACTCGAACGCGAAAGTGCTCTCTGCCTTGGTGATGAATTGCCAATCATTCACCAGCGAATCGCCTTGGATGAGATGATGGGTAGTCCATTTGTATTCATATCCCACCACGTAGCCATCCGAGTCCCCACCATCCCAGCTCAGCGTGAGCACGGCCAGGTAGGGATTCTCCGGCGTATTGGCTACGGGGACATTGGCGAGGCTTGTCTCTGGAGCGAGGTTCGGGCTCAGATTGTCATCGCCTTGACAGCCGACGATCAACCACAACAGAGGCAGCGCCGCGATAAGTAACCGTTTCACAGGATCACCTCCTTGGAGCGTGACATGTCTTACTCCACCGTCAGGATGGGGGTGAACTTGAACTCGTCTCCATGCATCGTAGTCGGAGTATTAATCGGTGACGCCGGGGGAGTCAGGATGGGGGTGAACTTGAACTCATCTCCATGCCGTTCCAACGAGCTGTCGATGTCGCATGTCAAGACGATCTCCGTGGTGTCGTTTTCCGGTATCTCGAAGCGATAGTGAACAACCGTCCTGCGCTCCTCCAGGGCCGAGGAAACGGGTATCCTTACGCCATCAAGAATAATGTAGCCCAAATGATCGACTGACAGCGTGAGGCTGTCATACCACGCGGGCGGCAGATGAGAGAGCCCGATTCGAGCTCCTTTCTCGACGTCTCGGGCGGAGAGTATCTCCACCGTGTCGGTCACAATGTTCCGGTTGGCAAGCTCTCCTTCCAAGGCATTGTACACGTCAGCCCAAAGTCCGTCGTCCCTGTAGGCCCGCTCATTCCAAAACAGAAGGAAGAGCGTATCATTCTCGGCCACAGAGAAATCACCCAGGTCGGCTGTCACGTAAAGCTTGAGCACGCCCGGGTCCGGACTGTTTGGGCTGGTGGCACATGAAAGGAGGAGCCCGGCCAGAAGAAGACAGGAAACACGCCAGGGCATAAAACACCTCCGGGAAAGAAGGATGTCGGAGCCTGAAGGATACAAGCCCACTTGAAGCAAAGAAGGTGGCAAGCTGTCGCTGTCCGGTCAAGAGTGGGATAGGGGAGTTCAGGGTTCAGGGTTCAGTCCGGCCTCTGATGGCGCCGCGCCATCAGATTTTCCAGAGTTGGGAGTACCGCAGATTATGAAATGTACTCTCAAACAAGGGTTCAGGAGGTTTCATTTTCTCGTTTTACAGTCTCGGCCTCGCGCTACGGCTCAAGATTAGGAATACTATATTCCATAGAGAGATCCCGGAACCGTGGCCCCGCCCTCAGTCATTGCGAGGAGGGTAGCGACGAAGCAATCTCATCCGCCCATTGAGTTCGTCGCGCTTTCGCTCGCGATGACCCCCGGCACGGCCTCAGTCATTGCAAGGAGGGTTCCGAAAGTGTAAAGCACTTCCCGGCCTATTCTGAAACATCCCCAGATTTCAGGGGGGATCAGCGGCCAAGGACCGGGTTCTTTCCTGAACACCCGCATAACCCGAAGCGTGGAATTGGCAATCAATGTTGCTTTGAACTGAAATGAAATTTAAATATGTTTGGTCAGAGTTTCTCGCTGGAAGCGGGATTTAGGGTTGCCTGAAGCTTATCCGTCGTCATATACTGTTGACTCAACTCCTCCGGACGGGTAGACAGAAGACGAGGCGGGGAAGAATCTGGGAGGGGGGAGGAAGCGTTCAGCGTTCAGATGGCGGAACGAGGAGCAAGGAGAGATTCTTCGCTTCCTGTGGTCGCTCAGAATGACAGTGGCAGTGCCTATGCGGATGTGCGAATAGCTGTCATTCTGAGGGAGGGGAGCGACCGAAGAATCTGGGAG
>JAUXFG010000175.1 GCA_030620115.1 Candidatus Fermentibacterota bacterium | reverse complement strand
GAATGGGGAGAAGAGAGCGTGCAGATGACGGAACGAGGAGCAAGGAGAGATTCTTCGCTTCTTGCAGTCGCTCAGAATGACAGGGGTGCTTGACGTTGGATGCATGAATGCGCGTCATTCTGAGGGAGCGGAGCGACTGAAGAATCTGGGGGAGGAGGGAAGCTGAATGCTGGAATGTGGGAATGAACATCGAATCCGCCAGCTGGCGGAAACGTCGAATGGGAAGAGGAATAGGGGAATAGGGACGACTGATGAGGTGAGGAACGGGCGAAGCAGGGGAGAGGAATTATCGGATTGGCTGATTCCAAGAGACGAGGCCATGCTCGGTGTTCATTCTGATACAGGCTGATACAGGAAAGCGTTGACACCACATAGTCTGGCGGTATCTTCGCTCAATCTTTTTTTCGACGATTTGCGGCCGCCTCGCTTCCCGGCGGGGATAAGCCGTTTCTTGCAATCAAGCGGTCCCCAAAGGGGAGACTCGGGTTTGTGGAGGTCTGCGGCGTGAAATTCTCGTCAGTTTTATGTGGGTTCGTTCTTACCCTGTCACTGATGACCGCGATTGGGTCTGCAAGCGAAATGTCTATCGAGCCTGGTGATGTGCTGGCGATTCGAGTGACGGGTCACGAGGAATTCAGCAAAGTGGTGACCGTCAATTCCAGGGGCATGATCGATTATCCCTATATGCAAAATACGCCGGTGACGGGGATCTCCATCGGTAGTCTCCAGGACGCGATTACCTATAAGCTGGTCACGGTGATCTCTCGGCCTGTGGTATTTGTGAGCATCCCTGAAACATATCTCATCGAGATCAGCGTGCTCGGCCAGGTGAATAATCCGGGAGTCATACAGCTTTCGACCAAATCAAGCGTGCAGGAAGCCATCAAGAAGGCCGGTGGTGGTACAGAGATGGCGCGCCTGGATGGGATCAAGATCGTCCGCGAGGTCGAGGGGAACATCAGGACGCAGATCGTAAACCTCCAGGAATTCATGGCCACAGGAGATCCGAACCTTCTCTACCAATTGCGGGACAATGATAAGATCATTGTGCCGGGCACTGCCAAAGGGAACCGGGTCAATATCATGGGCGGCGTGGCGACTCCGGGATTTTACTACATCTTCGAGAATGTCAGATTGCTCGATGTTATCACCAAAGCAGGCGGTTTTGTGCCGAGTGCCAGAAAGAATCAAGTCTGGATCGTCTCGAGTGCTTCCGGGGAGGCAATCCGCAGATCGGTGGATGTGAATAAATTCTTCAAAAAGGGAGACATTAATTCGAATCCTGAGATCTATGCCGGGGACAGCATCTTCGTCCCTGTGAAGGCGGAAGCCGTCTTGAGCTGGGAAGGGTTCATTTCCTATGCAAGAGATATAACCCAACTCCTCATTGTATACTTGACTATCGTAAGAATCGAGCAACAGACCAACTAGTTCTCGTGTCAAAAGGCCGGACCGAGTCCACTGGACTATCGGACAGCGCGGCGGGGCTTGATGTAAAACACCGCGATGCATGAAAGGCGTATTACAGGCCATAGTTTGGCGCTCAGATACTGAGGGATAGATGATATTTGCTTAGCCCGGACTTCTCGCCGGCTTTCGAAGCGAAACCGCCGAGATGGTTCTGAATGCGAGGCTTGCGACTGAGGACCCCGGCTCTGTCAGGGCGTAGCCTGGCTCCGCCGTGGCGAAGCCCGCAGGCGTATCCTCTGTCCCGCGTCAGACGCGGGACTGCAGCCGAAAGTTGGTGAGAAGTTCGGGTTGGGAGAGGCCGTTTTCGCTCAGCGGGCGAAAATGGACCGGGGAGAGAATACGAGAACAAGCAGCCGTTATTGAACGAGCCCTCAATCAAGAACTACCCAAAGAGGAAGAGACGTGCAGCCACAGGAGACCAAATACCAGGATTACGTAGACCTTCTTTTTCGACGGAAAGGCGTCATCATTACAGCCTTCTTGGTTGTGTTGGGCGTCACGACCTACTTCGCACTGACCAAACCCAATGTCTATCGGTCCTCCTCAGAGATCCTGATAGATATCCCGGAGATGCAGGCGACCCCGTGGGAGATGGCGATCAGCGGAAGGAAGGTTCGCTCAATAGACTTCTATCGGGCAATACTTCAGAGCCACATGTTCTTGCGAGCCATTGCGTTGGAGGCGTACTCGGAGGAGCTTCAGAGCGAAACGTCGAATCTGACGACCGAAGGTGCATTCGGCAGAGTCCTCGGCAAGATCTCATTCGACGCGCAACGCCATGAAGGCTTCTATAGCCTTTCCGCGGTGGCAAATGATCCTGATGAAGCCTACGACCTTGCCAAGGCCGCGGTGGAGCTTTTCCCGGCTCAGTGCGACGATTTGGTGAGGAAAGACTCCCAGCAGCTTGTGGCTTACATCACGCAACAGATTGAGGTGATAAGCGAGCAGTTAGGCCAGGCCGCTCATGAAGTAGAGCAGTTCAAGTCAGAGATCGGTGATATACGGGTCGAAGAAAATGAAGCCGTGGTGACCGAACTGGCAGGATATAGATCACTCATGCGGGCCGCGTCGAATCAGAAAACGACGATGGAGGGGAAACTTGCCAGCGCCCGAGGGAGATACCGGGAGCTCGACCGCCAGATGAGGCCCCGCGGGATCACCGGGAATTCGAAACTGAATCAGCTGCAGAACGAGCTTCTCACTATTGATAACGAGCTTGACAGACTCAAACTCCTTCGGGAGCCTGATGATCCGGAAGTGAAGCAATTCAGGATCGATCGCGAGAAGATCGCGAGGCAAATCCTTGCGGAGACAAAAAGCAACCGGGGGGGTACTCTCAATCCAACGCTTGTGGGCGGGTGGCAAGAGCTGGGGGCGCAGGTTGCCAGTTTGGAAACCCAGTGGAACGATTTCCAGAGTCAAGAAAACTACTATCGTAGCAAGATCAGGCAGTTCCAGCGGAACAACCCCAAGGTTTTCCAGCAGACCGTTGAGCTTCATCGTCTCCAGCGCGTGGTGGATACCCGCAACAAGGCTATCAATTTTCTTGTGGAGGAGCGGGAGAAAGCTTGCATCAAAGGAGCGACGGAGACCGCTGGCATCAAGATGATCGATCCTCCAAAACGCCCCATCGCTCCGTTGCCTTCAAGGACGAAAACATATATCCTTTTCGGTGCGGTGATTGGGCTTCTTCTTGGAATTGGAGCTGCTTATTCCCTCGAGTATTTCGACAACTCCATCAGAACGTCAGAAGAGGTCCAGCGCTATACTGATCTCAGTGTCTTGGGCACGATCCCGCAGATACGCATGGGCGTCAAGGCCTCGGGAACCTATGCAGGCAATGTGTTTGGGATCGGGGGCGCTTCGAACCCGGGCGATGAATCCTCTGGGATCAGCGAAAAAATCATCACACATTTTGCCCCTAAGGATCCCATCAGCGAGGCCTATCGCTCCCTGAGAACGAATATGCAGTTTACACGGTTGGATCGGACGCTTCGATCCATATTGGTTACCAGCGCGGGTCCAAAGGAGGGAAAGTCTCTTACGGTGATCAACCTCGCCACGACTTTCGCCCAGATGGGTGAGAAAACGCTGGTAGTTGACGCGGATATGCGAAGACCTACCCAGCATTATCTTTTTGGAATGGAAAGAGATCCGGGCCTCACTACGCTACTGTCTCGAAAGGACCTCACCCTCAAGGATGTCGTAAGGAGCACCGAGGTGGAGAATCTTTTCACCATTCCCGGCGGCGGATCGGTTCCCAACCCTGCGGAACTTCTTGGCTCACAGAAGATGAACGCCCTCATTACTGAAATGATGGAGGAGTATGGGGTTGTCCTTTTTGACACCCCACCCGTGGTTGCGGTCACCGACGCGGCCTTGCTGAGTCGCCAGGTTGATGGTGTTCTCCTTGTCTGCAGGTGGGGCCAGACTGACAGACATCTGCTGATTCACGCAGTCGATCTCTTGCGCAAGATCGGGTCACATATCTTTGGGGTCATCCTCAACAACATCGACGTATACCACCGCTATGGCTCCTATGGCCATTACTATCACTACTACTACTACACATCCGATTCGCACACCACGAGCCGCGTATGAGTTTCGGGGATTGGGCTGCCGACGGCCTTTCCGTGGTAATACCCGTCTTCAATGAGGAAGACGGTATTTCGCCGACAGTGGCAGCAATCCAACAAGCGCTGAGGACGATCGATCTGCCCCACGAGATCATCGTAGTTGACGATGGCAGTACTGACGGTACGGCTGATGCAGTGTCCCATCTTGCGGGTGTCAAGCTTATCCGTCACAGAGAGAACAGGGGAGTGGGCGCCGCCAGGAACACGGGCATTCTCGCCGCCGACTATGGGGCTATTGCCATGCTTGATGGGGACGGCACATACCCGGCGAGCGAGCTTCCCAATATGCTCGAGGGCCTTTCCTACTATCACATGGTGGTGGGAGCGCGCACTGGAAAGAAGGTTGCCCGGAATCGGGTTCGGGCAGTGCCAAAGTGGTTCATCCTCAAATTGGCCACCTATATCAGCGGGAAATCAATCCCGGATCTCAATTCGGGTCTGCGTGTTTTTCGAAAGGAAAGCGCGCAGCGATTCTTTCATATCCTCCCCCAGGGGCATTCCTGGGTTACCACAATCACGCTTGCCATGTTGAGCAATGGTCTGCCAGTTCAATTCATTCCAGTCGACTATTACAAGAGAATCGGCAAGTCAACGTTTCACCCATTGCTTGATACATATAACTATATTCTGCTGATCATCAAGACGATTATGTATTTCAATCCAATCAAGGTATTCTTCCCGTCTGGCATAGTATTGTTTGTCATCGGTCTCGCGAAACTGCTGTATAATAACTACAGATATAATGATATCAGGGAATCAGATGTCATCCTTATTGTTGTCTCGCTGCTATTACTTTTTCAAGGCCTTCTGGCGGATCTCATCGTTGCGCGAACCAAGCTCAGAGGGACATTCGAGGAGCACCATAGATCATGGCAGTAGTTCTTGTTACCGGCGGCGCGGGGTTTATCGGCTCACACATTGTAGATGCACTTGTCGCAAAGGGGCATTCAGTCAGGGTTCTGGATAATCTCGAACCCCAGGTACACGGTGATCGTCATACCCCTCCTGGCTATCTGAATAAAGGGGTGGAATTCTACAAGGGAAGTATCGACGATCCAGCCATGCTGAGAGAGGTGCTTCCTGGGGTCGAGGTCATCTTCCATGAAGCCGCCATGGTGGGCGTGGGGCAATCGATGTATGAGATCCATCGTTACGTAGAGGGGAACACCGCTGCCACCGCGTTTTTTCTCGAGTACCTCGTGCGCAATCCCGAAGTCCGCCCCAAGAAGCTGATCGTTGCCTCCTCCATGTCCATCTACGGCGAGGGTTCGTACCGGTGTCGGGATGGCGCCACGATCCACCCGAGGCTGCGGCCCAGGGCACAATTAGAGGATCGGCGGTGGGAGGTTTTGGATCATGACGGGCATGAGACGAGCCCGCTTCCTACTGCGGAGGACAAACCGCTCTATCCAACCTCCATCTACGCGGTGACCAAACGTGACCATGAAGAGATGTGCCTCTCGGTGGGCTATGCGTACAAGATCCCTACGGTTGCCCTGCGATATTTCAACGTCTATGGTCCCCGGCAGGCGCTCTCCAACCCCTACACCGGCGTGGGGGCCATATTCAGTGCCCGTCTGCTCAATGGAAAACCACCCATCATTTTTGAGGACGGTGAACAGACGCGAGACTTCATCCATGTCTCCGATATTGTCCAGGCCAACATGCTCGCCATGGAGAGCGAAAAAGCAGATTATCAGGCCCTCAACGTGGGTACCGGCACGGCCACATCGATTCTCGGCATGTCGGATCTTCTCTCCCGCTATCTTGGTTTCTCAGGAGATCCACTGATCCTCGGGAAGTTCAGGGAAGGTGATATCAGACACTGTATTGCGGATATCTCCAAAGCACGGACTCTGTTGGGGTACGAGCCAAAGGTCGCTCTCAAAGATGGTATTGGGGAGCTTGTGAAGTGGGTTGAAGGACAGGAGGGCGTTCTGGATAGATCAGACCAGGCGACGGAAGAGCTCAGGAGATGGGGCCTGACCGACTAGCCCTCATTTTCCGCCAACTCTCGTCGGGAAGCAGCGGAGATGATCGTGGATGCAAGGCTTGCGACCGAGGACCCCGGAGGCGTATTCGATGTAATACGTCGAGGAGTCCGAAGAAGCGGAACGAAGCAGGCGCGGTCAGATCCGGGGCTGCAGTCCCGCGGCGGACGCGGGATTGGTGAGAAATGCGGGCTCGCCCTACGGGTTGTTTTTTTCGGCACGTATGATGCCCACAGACCACGGTTTCGTGTTTTGCGAAAGGGTTTGGAGCTTGCAGGGCTTCAGGTAATCGAGTGTCGAGCCCCTGTATGGGGTCGGATGGAAGATAGGGGTCAGATCGATAACCCTTTGGGCTACTTGAGGCCCGTTCTTGCCTGGCTACTTGCCATGCCGCTCCTGGCATTGGCGTATCTTCGTCTTCCCCCGCACGATGTGGTGGTGGTGCCATACATTGGGCATGTGGATGTTTTTCTGGCGAGGCTGCTTTCGCGTTTACGGCGTGTGCCCGTGGTCTTTGATCCTTTCATCTCGCTTTATCAGACAGTCGTTCATGACAGGCAGCGCGTAGGATCGAGAGGTCTTGTGGGTCGTTCGTGTCGACTCCTGGATCGACTCTCTTTCAGAGCCGCGGATCATGTGCTTGTGGACACGGCCGCCCATGGCAGGCTTTTTGCTGACGATTTAGGGCTGAAGCTGGAGAGCAGCGATGTAATCCCAGTGGGGGCTGAACCGGATCTGTTTCGACATGAACCCCTAGCTGAAGGAAAAGGGGTCGTGCATGTGCTTTTCTATGGATGGATGATACCGCTGCATGGGGTGGATACGATCATCAGAGCCGCAGCCGTACTGAAGGACCCCGATTCGATTCGATTCACCATCGTTGGTCGTGGGCAGGACTACGACAAGGTGCGCCGTCTTTCCCAAGAGTTAGGTACGGACAGTCGCGTGAGGTGGGTTGATGCAGTGCCCTATGGACGGCTCCCTCAGTACATCGCCGAGGCCGACATCTGTCTCGGCATTTTTGGCACCTCCAGGAAGGCTCGCGCCGTAGTCCCGAACAAGGTTTTTCAGGCCCTGGCCGTTGGCAGGCCCGTTATTACGGGTGATACAGCTGCTGCACGGGAGTGGTTTCTCCACGGCGAGAACTGCCTGTTGGTTCCCCCTGGTGATTATCACGCCTTGGCCGGAGCAATTGAAAAACTCGCGAATGATGTAGTGCTCAGGCAGTCCTTGGCAGAGGCTGGTTTCGATCTCTTCAATAGAGAGTTCTCTCCCCGGCGGATTGGTGAGAGGGCTCGTCTTTGCCTATCCGAGGTCGTG
>JAUXFG010000102.1 GCA_030620115.1 Candidatus Fermentibacterota bacterium | reverse complement strand
CTTTCGTCGCGAAGCGGTGTAGTTGGCTGTGGCTGCAAGGCTTGCGACCGAGGACCCCGCAGGCGTATCCCCTGCGATACATCGAGGAGTCCGAAGGAGCGTAACGCAGCAGGTAGGGCCAAATGCAACGCTGCAGCAGATGGTCGGTGAGAAATGCGGGTTAGACAGACGATGGAGTTCCCTCGCCCCGGTGATGGTTGGGTACACACGGCACATGTGGGCGATTCGGTGACCTCAAGAATATACTCCCCGCCGCCCAGAACCAGAGGGTTGCTGCTGAAGAAGCGGATTTGCTGAACCACCCAGGCCAGACCCGAGGCTTTCAGGTTGCCCAGGGAGTCAGCTTCAGCGGCCACCGTCACCTCGGCGGCGTGGTCGTTTTCCGCAAGCCAGTGCGCGATGATGGCGTCGTTTTGGGCTACCAGAAGCTGACGCTGATATCGCAATGTCGAGGCCATGCCGCTCACACAGATGAACAGAAAGAGACCTCGCACAAGCCATCGTCTGCTCGTGGCCACCGAGAGCCAGATTCTCACCACCAGGAAGGCAATCGCTCCCCCTGCCAGGCCACCCCAGAAACGGAATCCCGGCCCGGAATTCAGAAGCAGCGATCTCAAGGGATAGAGGAAATCAGCGGAACGATTCTGAGATGTCGTGAGGGCGGCAAGACTCATGATCAAGAAAAGAGGAAACACCTGCCAGGGAAGCCGCATACGTGCGCGTGCCGACAACGCCGCCAGGGAAAGCGCGAGCCAGAGAGGAAGCAGCGGCTCGAGATATCTGCCGCGGACAAACTGCTCAGCCTGCTTCCCCGCCAGGTTGTGATTGGCCGAGAGAAGCAGCATGATGATGGTGGTCATTCCGAGAGGGAGAAGGAACCTTCTGGTCGGTAGAGAGGCTCGGTTTTCCCTCTTCAAGAAAACAAGAGGCAGGAAGGCGCTTCCCAAGAGGAGGTAGAAGCCATACTGCACGAGCCAGTAGATAGACCATAGCCCGGTGAACAGCGGGGCGAATGGAATGGCACGGGCCAAGGGCTCCAGCAAGGTTCCTCCCGCCATGTCGGCCAGCGAAGCCGTGAACCAGCGGCCGATCTCCGGTGGATGGCCTACGGCTAATGGATCATTGAATTGCTCCGAGGGATATAGCTGCCGGAGGACGAGATACCCGAACACAGGAATCAAAACAGTCAGCAGGGGCGAGACGATACCCTTTCTCCAGCCACGGGCTCCCAGAACGACCAGCATGATGGTTGCCAGTACCACCCCTCCGCCTGCGGCCCGGGACAGCGCGCTCAGGGCTGCCAGGGCGCCGAACCAAAGGCCCCATGAGGTCTTGCGTGTCTCCATCCAATGTGCCGCACAAAGGAGCCAGCCCGCACACAGCACGAGGAATAGATTCTCGCTGAGCAGGAGGCCGCTGGTGATGATACCCGAAGGGAGGAGCCCCACCGCCATGCCCGCAGCCATGCCCCACCGTCTCCAGAGCGGCCACGTGAGGGGTACGATCAAAGCGGAAAGCAGTGCATTGAGCACCCGGCAGAGGAGATACCCGTCTACACGAGAGCCGCTCTTTGCCACCGTAGAAAGAAGGATGGCATAAAGCGGTGGATACTTCGTGGAGAGTATGCCCGGATGCCCCCTTGGGCCGCGGGCGGCCAGGTAGTAGTCAACCTCATCGGTGAGAACGGTCGGCGTATCAGCGATGCAGGCAATGACGAGCCTGACGGCCATGGCGACGAGCAGAGGAAGAAGGATGTTACGGATCGGATGTCTCTTGGTCACTGCTGCGCCTGCCTAAAAGCTCCATCAACCGCTCCCGGTCTCGGGTCTCCATGCCCCGCGCCACAAAAAGTAGAAGAAGATATGCTGCGACTGCGGCGGGCACCGACAAGAAGAACGCGGTATGATCACCGGGAAAAACCCTGAGGAGTATAACATAGGCGCCGGCTGCCGCCATGGCAGGTTTGAGGAAGGCCCAGAGAAGTCTTCCCAACGGAATACGGGTTCCCGCATTGAATGCCATCAGAAGCAAACCAACCACCGTAGAGATACTGAAAAAGCCGGCCACATGCTCGGTCAAGATGGTTCCCTTGTGGATCCACCGAAACCCGGTGAGTAATAGAATGAAAACAACGAGTGCGCTGCCGTGTGCAATGAGAAGCCGGGATGAGCGCTCCCTGACAAAGAGCGGAATTCTCAGGCACAGGGTCAGCGTTGTGGCAATGAGTGCCGGCACAAGCAGTCTAGTAAGAAGCGCGCTTCTTGCGAAGGCAGGATCGATGAAATGGGTGATGACCGGGTTGGCGTAGCGGAAAATGAGCAATGCTGCGGCAAATACGAGGATATTGGTGTAACGCCACACATGGTACATGGTCCGAGAAAACTGATCCGTCTCGCCTCGGGCATGATAGCGAACGAGGGTCGGCAGCGATGTCTCACCTATGACGAATGCGAGCTGTCGAGCCATAAGATAGATCATGAATGCGTAGCCCAAGAACCCGACCTCTGCCATATCGTCCATGAAGGATTTGGAGAGGATAATCGCAATCCGATTGGAGAGCACAAATGAGAGATCGGCCACATAGCTCACCAAACCGAACTTCAGGAAACGCCAGTAGCTTTCTTTCAAGGAACTATGTGAGGGAGGGACAAGATGCGTGGCTCGCGGCCAGAACACCACCAGCAAGAGAGCCGGTGCGATCAGGAGACCCATGGAGATGCCGATTCGCTGGAAGTGGTAACCGAGGAGCAGCACGAGCACCAGCCGTGCCCCGGCCCAGACCGCCGGGATGAGCGCATAGGCGATCAAAGCGCCGCCGGTATACAACACCACCTGGGCTGAATCCACCAGGGTCGAAAACGAGGCGGCAAAAAGAGCAAGTGCGTACATCAAGGGATCGGGCGTCAGGGGAAGGGCCAGAAGAAAGACTATCACCATCAGTGCCTTCGCCTTCAGCGACATCATGAACAGGGGGCGGATCTGATCGGGAGACCGTGAAAGCAAGTCGGGCACGTATCGTCGCAAGACCATGACGCCCCCTGCGTCCAACACGCTCCACATAACGAAGATGATGGCATAGAGATAGCTGTAGAATCCGATGCCGCGGGGTCCAAGCACCTTTGGCCCAACCACCGCAAAGACTAGGGAGAACAGAAGCATCGACATCTTGCCGGCGAAGAGTACTATGGCGCGGCGGGCCATGGTGGGGCCGACTTCTATATGCTTCGTCATAACCGCGCTCCGATGCGTGTTTGCGGTCCCCCTTAGCCCGAACTTCTCACCAGCTTTCAGCTGCAGCAACCGATATGGCATCCCGCGTCCGACGCGGGACTTCGCTTCGAAACCCGGTGAGAAGTCCGGGTTAGGGGCAATCCAATCAAGGTTCGATTCTAAAGGAATAATATCGTTTTCACGGAATGGAGCACGCAACCATATTCTCGCCGCGGCACGAGCGCAAGTGAACCGATTTGAATTCTTCTTTGAACACACTAGATTGTGACAACTCATCGCGACAGGAGGACAGAAGACAGTAGACAGAGGACAGACTTGGCATCCAATACCGGTCCTTTCCAGACTCAAACACAATGAATGGCATCAAGCGTCTTTGGAGTGCGCAAGCCACGCTTGCGCTTTGGAAGGCGGGAGCCACGCTCCCGCACACAACAGATTGCGTCTACCACATCGGCAGGGGATGGTGCAATTCACAGGCATCACCGAATGTCGGAGGACAACATTGAACAAATTATACCCACTGAATCTGCTTGCAGTAGCACTTTTTCTTCTGTCCGGAATTCTTCCAGGGGCGGATCTTCGGGGCGATACCAATGGCTGGGGTGACGCACGATTGGCCCAGGCGCTCGGTGAGCTGGGGTATGTAGTCGATGATGAGGAAGCCGAGCCCGTTGAGCTGTTGATTCTTGCCACCACGGATCTCCATTGCCGGCTCCTCCCGGACAGCATCAGGGGAGGAGGGCTTGCGAAAGCGGCAGCCGTCATAACCGAACTGCGTGCCGGAGCCCAGAGCTCCATCCTTCTCGACGTAGGGGATGCATTCGAAGGAAGCGCCGATGCCGACTATTACGCCCTCGTTGAGAGGGCCGGTCCTCATCCCTTGATCGGAGCCATGAACCAGTTGGGGTACGAGGCCATGGCAGTGGGTAACCACGAGTTTACCTATGGGCTCTCGTTTCTCGAAAAGGTGAAGCAAAAGCTTTCCTTTCCACTGCTTGCGGCCAATCTGGCCTCAGATGATGTGTGGTGGCCCGGGCATACGCTCATCGAATGTGGTACAATCAGAGTGCTTGTCGTGGGCGTCACTACCCCGTGGACCGCGGAGGTGGAGGTTAATGCCGTACGGGGCAAGGTGACGTTTCATGATCAAGTGAAGCGTCTCCGAGACATCATACCTCGGCTTCGGGAAGAGCTCGATCCTGATCTGGTCGTGGTGCTTGCCCACACGGGATTGGGCACAGAGGGCTTCATTCCAGGCAGCGAGAATCAAGGGTACGCACTCGCAACTGAGGTGCCGGGAATCGATGTGCTTCTTCTGGGGCACACCCACACCACGGTCAATCAGAATATCAAAGGTAGCCTGGTCCTGCAAGCAGGAGCACGGGGATCCCATGTGGCAGCGGCAAGAATCACGCTTGAACCCACCGAATCCGGATGGAATATCCTGAGCAAGAAAGGTGAGGTTCTCTCCACCGACGCGGTTGAACCCGATCCGGTGCTCCAGGAAGCATTCGTCCGCGCACAGGGGCCGGTGGCACAGTGGTTGAATCAAGAGATCGGGTCCCTGACTGAGCCCCTGGGGGCCGCCATGTCTTCGAGTCGCCAGGATGCCCTCTCTTCCGTAATCCTGGAGACCATGCTCCAGTACGGTCAGGGTTCCGCGGCCATGATTCCCGCGCCGGCTGAGGATTTTCTGCTCCCGGCGGGTCCGGTTCTGCGGAGAGATCTCTATAGGCTGCAACCGTACTTGAATCATCTGGTCACGGTGGAACTCACCAGAGACGCATTTGTGCAGTGCCTGGAACATGCGGCGGCGGTTTGGGATGTGTATCCTTACGATGGATCTTATCCTCCACCCGTGTCCCCTGGAAGAGAAAGGAATTCGTTCCTTGTTGCCGGAGGCATTGAGTACATCCTCGACTATACCAAGGAGCCCGGCAGGAGGGTGATTGCGCTCAAACGCTTTGGCAAACCGGCGAGGAATTCGGACACCTTCCATGTAGTCATCACAAGCTACATGAGGACTGGTGTGCAGGGGTTCACATGGTTCAAAGATGCGCCTGAGACCAGGCGGAGTGAAACGTGGCTGAGAAGCTATCTGGAGAAATGGTTCGCGGCCCACCCCCACTACCGACCCGGGCCCTGGCGAGGCTGGTTCAGCCTCCCAACCTATCAAGGGCATTGGGCGCAGCTTGTCCTGGACAAGATGCTCCAACAAGCGGAAAATGAGGTTCTTGTTGCCCTGGATTGGACATCGCCCTTGATGCCAATGGAGATGGAAGTATTGGCGGGGACCCTTCTCGGGCAGGAGCTGTCGTCACAGGTGGCGGATGTCTTGGCCTCGCCTGCGATCCTGACCAGAGGCCGGCTTGCAGAGGCCCTGGTGCGGTGGATACCCAATGCAGTGGCCACACCTGGAGCTGCCGCAGATCGATTCGTTGATATACACCCCGCCACCTCGATGAGTCTATGGGATTCCGTGGTTACCTCCGGGCTTATGGCGTATCTACCGGGGGACAGCCTGAGACCCGACGCGCCGGTTGATACCGATGAGCTGATCTCCCTCTTGGTCAATGCCCGGTATCGAGCCTTGACGCTTGTTTCTTCCAATGATTTTCACGGAGCGCTTGAGCGCAATCCCCGTCGGCGCCAAGCTGGTATCGGTGGAGCCATGGCATGGATCACGGCCGCACGGAAGGAGAATCCGGCTGGTGTGGTGCTCCTCGATGCAGGGGATGTCATGCAGGGAACACCGATCTCTAATCTGTTCAACGGGGAGTCGACAATCTCTTTCTACAATCAACTCGGCTATGATGCGGCAACAGTGGGAAACCATGATTTCGACTGGGGTCAGGAGATCCTCAGAGATCGGGCGGCCCAGGCTCATTTCCCCCTTCTTGGCGCGAACATCATCGAAAGGGAATCAGGCCGGTTGCCATCATTTCTGCAACCTTGGGTTATGGTGGAGCGTGGAGGGGTACGGGTCGCAGTGATCGGGGTCTGCACACCCGCTACGCCCATGATCACCCTGAGCGATAATGTGGAAGGACTCGAATTTCTCGATCCGAGCACTTCGATCAAGCAATGGCTTGCCGGGGCAAAGAAGGAGAAGCCCGATATAGTGGCCTTGTCCAGTCACCTCGGCCTTGAATACATGAAGGATCGGTGGGTTGGCGAAGCGATCCGAATTGCTCGGGCTGCGGCGGAAGAAGTCGATGTCTTCTTCAACGGTCACACGCACCAATTCTATGCTACCACCGTGGATGGACTACCCGTTCTTCAAGGAGGCAGCAGTGGCCGGGCTTTCTCAGTGGTGAGAATGTGGGTCGACCGCCTGGGACATCAGCGGCCATTGCTGCGTGCGAGGGTGGAACGTTTGGATCCAACGCGCTACCGGGATCTCGAGATGGAGAGGCTGGTGGAGGAATACCGGCAGGAATTGGCGCCGCTCACCGAGGTGGTGATTGCACGGCTTGCGAGCCCACTCTCGAGGATTTCCAATGACGCGGGCGAATCGCCCATGGGGAGAGTCATTGCCGAGGCCCAACGAAAGATGGTGGGAGGAGCAAAGATTGCACTCATGAATCCGGGCGGTGTGAGAGCAGACCTTGGAGCAGGAGATGTGACCTGGCAGGATCTGTATACTGTCCAGCCATTTGGCAATACTCTCATCAAGGGAACACTGTCGGGCAAGGAGCTTGTCAAGGCGCTGGAGAACGGGATCCGTGCCTCGGGGAGCAATATCCTCGTAGCGGGCATCGATGTGTACATAGACAGGGCAAGACCCTTCGGGAAACGAGTCGTGAAGGTGCTTCTCGAAGATGGTACACCCCTTGACGCCCATGGGAAATACGAAGTGGTATTCAATAATTTCATGGGGGGAGGCGGTGACAACTACACCATGCTCAAGGCTGCAGAGCCTCGAATCGACACGGGATTCGCGGATGTCAATGCGTTGATCAAGTATCTGAAGAAGCTTCCGCAGCCCGCAGAGTACACGTTGCCGCCACGGATGCACCTGATCGAGTATCCTTGAAAATTTATTTGTGGTAACCGTTCACGGGTTCAAAGGTTCAGAGATTCAGGGTTCACCGGAAATCCGAACCATTGATTCGTAGCCTTCGAAAGGTAACCCTGCCTACGGCCCATAGGGCCTACGGTCCGGCGGGAACGGTGAACGCTGAACCCCTGAACGCCTACGATTTGTGCAAACCATGATGTCAGATGGGCATCTTTCTTGCAAAAGGAGTGTCTCACGAGTGCAGAACTGTACCAGCGCATCGATGCCCATTGCTTCGACAAGGGGTATTCCGTTGTTTGCCGAGGCTACTCTGCACCATCATGAGTAGCTTCTCAATAAGTCCATGCATCCGACCTCCTCCCCCTTTGCCAAAGGGGGATTCAGGCCACCGGCTCGTAGAGCCTATGGCTCGGTGAGGGGATTTCTCTGATGCCGTATAGACTTATCGAGAATTTACTATCACGGATTGAAGGGAAAAAGGCATGAAAGAGAAAGTCCAAGCAGTCATTGATCGACTCAGGCCCGCATTGCAGGCCGACGGGGGAGATGTGGAGCTGGTGGATGTGATTGACAATGTGGTGCAGGTAAGGCTCCAGGGAGCATGCGCCGGGTGTCCCATGTCTCAGATGACGCTGAAGAATGGTATCGAGAAGCTCATCAAGGAAGAGATACCTGAAATCGAATCAGTAGAATCGGTTCTTTAGGTTTCGTGCTCATCTCTCGGGGGCATTGAGACTTCCTTCATGATCCGCATCACGATCCCTGGGTACAAGACGCTCGAGCTTGCGCATCTTGTATTGGACTTCAACGGCACCATGGCGCGAGACGGGGCTCTCCTTCCAGGGGTGAGGGAACGACTGGAGGACCTCGCGGGGGAGCTTCGCATCCATGTGCTGACTGCAGACACATTTGGCAAGGCTCGCTCCGTTCTCAGGGACCTGCCCTGCACGCTCGAGATTCTTTCGGCCGAGGATCAGGCAACAGCGAAGCTTGCCTATGTGCAGCGCCTTGGTCCAGCGAGTGTGGTATGCATTGGAAACGGGAGAAATGATCGGCTCATGCTTCGGGGCGCATCGCTGGGAATCGCCGTGATTCAAGAGGAGGGAGCGGCCATGGAAACGCTGATGGCGGCCGACATCGTGTGCGCAAGCATCACATCCGCCCTGGAGCTGCTGTCACATCCTCTTCGCCTGATTGCTACGTTGCGCTCGTAGTTAACCCGGATTTCTCACCGGCTTTCGGGAGGTTTCATTTTCTCGTTTTACAGTCTCGGCCTCGCGCTACAGCTCAAGATAGGAATACAATATTCCATAGAGAGATCCCGGAACCGTGGCCCCACCCTCAGTCATTGCGAGGAGAGCCGCGACGAAGCAATCTCATCCACCCATCGATATCGCCGCGCTATCGCTCGCGATGACCCCGGTCTGTCCTGAAACACCCGGATTTGGAAGAGATCGTGGACATTCTTGCACTTCTGCTGAAAAGGTGTAACGTACACCTTCATGCCGCAGGCCTCTAGCCCGCACTTAAAATAGTGGAGTCAACCATGGCAACTCCTTTCGTCTTCTTGCTGCTCTGCATTCAATCCGTGCTTTGCGAGCCGGCGGTCATGCCCGGCGAGGTCTTTGTCCGGGAACGAATTCCCCGGGAGGTTTTCTGTCTCGATACTGAGGGGCGGTACTCCGCCCGCGGGCCTGTGCGCGAGATACTCGAGCAGTACCAGTGTGAATCGATTTTCCGCCCCTTTCCCCGTATCGAACGCTATCCCGATTCCGAGTTGAACCGCGTGTATCTGCTCGTTTTTCCTGAAAGCATCGATGTATTTGAGGCCATCCGAACTCTGCAAGGGGGAGACTGGTTTGACTATGTCGAGCCCCGCTATCTGCGGCGTGCCGCCAAAATCCAGATCTATCCCAACGATCCCCTCCTGTCCGCCCAGTGGTTTCTGGAAGACATAGAAGCCTTCACCGGGTGGGGCATCACTCCAGGAGATACGTCAGTAGTCATTGCGATTCTCGACACCGGAATCAATTGGCATCATCCGGATCTTCAATCCTGTCTTGCCGTCAATGCCGCGGAAGACGTGAACCAGAACGGTGTTTTTGATCCTGGGGATCTGGACAGTCTTGATGCTGACGGCGATCAGTATGTAGACAATGTGCTTGGGTGGGATTTTGTCGCCCTCCCGCCGAGCCAGTTGTTTCCCGGTGAGGACGGGGCGCCACCGGACAATGACCCCATGGATTTCGACGGTCATGGAACTCATTGTGCCGGCGATGCGTCGGCAGTCACAGATAATGCAGAGGGCATAGCCGGTGTTGGCTGGCGCACGCAGATCCTTCCGGTGAGAGTAGGATATAGGGCTCAGGATGGCCAAGGATATGTCGGCTATTCAGTCGAAGGAATCCTATATGCGGCAAATCATGGAGCCACGGTCATTTCCATGAGCTATGGAGGAGAGTTCTTCTCCAATACGGAACAGTCCGCCGTGAATTACGCCGCCGATCTGGGCGTGGTGCTTGTGGCTGCGGCGGGAAATGACAACTGTCAGGAATTCAGCTACCCCGCGCACTATGACAATGTGATTGCTGTTGCCGCCACGGATCAGTACCGGAACCGAGCCGATTTCAGCAACTATGGAACCTGGGTAGACGTGGCAGCGCCTGGGGTACAGATCTATTCCACCACGGTTTCAGGAGCCTATGGCAACATGGAAGGGACTTCCATGGCGACTCCCATCGCCGCGGGAGTGTGCGGGCTCGTCAAGTCATTGCGACCAGAGTGGACTTCGCAGCAAGTCGAAGAGCACCTGAAGGCGCGTTGTGATACACTGAGCAGCTTCCCGCCCGAATTGGGCGGGCGCCACCTCAACATGTTCAAGGCATTGGACATCGTCGTGCGCGTTGACTCATTTGCCATCGATGATTCCAACGGCAACCAGAATGGGCGACCGGATTTCGGAGAGGAAGTGGATCTCCTCGTGCAGGTATGCAACTCCTTTCAGGACCTTGAATATGTGCATCTTTCGCTCTCCTCTGATGATTCTCTGGTATCCGTGACGGATGGATTCTCCGACCTGGGACCGGTGCAGTACGGAGAATGCCCCGATAACATGGCTGATCCCCTCTCGTTTGAGATCGGCCCTGGTTCTGGGAGCAGTTCCATAAAGCTAATGCTCCATATTTCGGATGCCACGGGGTACACATTGACCAGAGAGCTGACCTTCCATGTCGGCCACGCGGATTGGCTGATTGTGAATGCGGACCAGGATGATGCGCCTGATCGGACATCCTACTATTCCACTGAGCTGGAAACCCGGGGTATACCCTATGATACATGGCGTATCAGCCAAGGCGGATCTCCCTCTGAAATCCTGAACCAGTATGAGAAGATAATTTGGTTCACCGGTGAACGTTCGACCGGCGGAGTGGCCG
Source organism: Candidatus Fermentibacterota bacterium (assembly GCA_030620115.1). Classification (GTDB taxonomy): domain Bacteria; phylum JAFGKV01; class JAFGKV01; order JAFGKV01; family JAFGKV01; genus JAUXFG01. The sequence continues at coordinate 2,980 of JAUXFG010000102.1, read as the reverse complement.
AGGCTGATGGAGCCGCCTTGGGGCAGTTCCTGGATGACGGCAAGGGGCTTTTCTTGAGTGGTCAAAACCTTCTTTCCACTTTCACGGCCCTGATCCCGGATTTCGCGGCTGAGTATCTTTCTTGCACCGTGGCGGATTCCCAGGTGACGGACTATGTGCTGGAGGGCGTAGATTCCGGCAACCTCGGACTATCCGGATCGATTTACATCTTCGGCTCAGGCGGTGCGGGCAATCAGACCCATGTGGACGGGCTATCCATATCCGGCGATGCGATTCCCGAAGTCTTGTTCGATTCCTCGAACCCGGATCTTCTGGCCGCATATTCCGTGGATGCCGAATACAAGCTGGTGGTGTTGAGCTTTGGATTCGAAGCCATCAACGGTGAGCCCCCACAATCAGTGTCCCGCTCTGACATGATGGCGAAGGTGGTCGAATTTTTCACCAGCACCATTGCCGAATCGTCTCTACCCTGTTTCCCGGGGCTTCGGCTGGAGTCAATCCATCCAAATCCGTTCAATCACATGGTGCGGCTTAGGATTCAATTGGCAAGATCTGGCTTGGTGACGTGGAGTGTGTACAATATGCGAGGGGAAAAAATCCTAGGCCGAAGCAGGGAGATGCGGGAACCAGGAATCTACGAAATCAGATGGAGCCCCGGCCCGGAGATCCCCAGCGGGAGCTATCTTGTTCGTGTATGCTCTGATCCAGATGAGATCTCCGCTCGATTCTTGTATCTGAAGTAGCGGAGGAGATCTGGAATCTGGGAATCTGCCGGAATGGGGGAATGGGGGAATGGGGCATTGGGGGAGAAGGAAGCGTTCAGCGTTCAGCGTTCAGATGACGGAGGAAGGATGTTGGAGAGATTCTTCGCTCCCGTGGGTCGCTCAGAATGACAGTGGTAGTGTGCAGAAGTATGTGGACTACGTGTCATTCTGAGGAAGCGAAGCGACCGAAGAATCTGGGCGGGGGGAGTGCCGGAATGAGAGACTGCCCGACAACCAGACCGTTAATTAGTCTCCGTGTCGAGCCCCAATCACACAAGGAGAAAACATCATGTACAAGCTCTTTCCGATTTTGTTGCTCTTTTCCGGGGCACTCCATGCCCAAACCATTCTTTTCGAAGAGCATTTCACCAATGGGGTGGCGGAGATCGACTGGGAACCAGGATGGGCGGATTCCATGGGTGTCGGCGATTCCATGCAAGTGGACTTCATGGCGGGGAACCCTTCTGGTGACGGCACAGTGGGATTCGTGGAGAACATGCTCTCCGGTGGTATGGTTGGCACCGCGGTGGCGGGCATGGAAGACATGACCGACTATATGGTTCAGGGATGGATCTATGTGACTCCCGACTGGGGAGACGCGGCACGAGCCGAATACAAAGGGCTTGTTGCGCGTTTTTCCAATGAGCCCGGGTATAGCTACTATCAGTTTGTAGCTGATTTCAACACCTTAGCCGAGGATGGGCCAAAGCTGCGTCTGCGCAAATATGACGGCGGATCGGTGGTGATACACGATTTCTTTGCGGGTGAGATCCCGGGCGGCGTTCCTCTTGAGGCGAGCTGGCATCACATGGGTCTACGTCTCGAAGGGAACCAGTTTTGGTGCTATTGGGATTTCGAGGAGCTGCCGGGCTGCCCCTATGAGGATGACGCGCTGATACCCCTCTCGCAAGGGAAGTTTGGCATATATGTGTTCAATTTCGTACGGGATGATGCAGTGTATTGCGACGACATCTTCGTCACCGACGAGTACTACGATCCTCAGGTCGCATCACCAATGACCGAGATGAAGCCTGCGGCCTTCCTTATCGAACCAAGTTTCCCCAACCCCTTTCGATGCTCCACCACCATTCCCGTCACGCTGAACCGTGCCGGTGAGCTCCGGTTGGATATCTATAGCCTGGGAGGGCAATTGGTGGCGAATCTCCACCAGGCCATGATGAGCGCCGGGCAGCACGGGTTCACGTGGGATGGCAACACCAACCAGGGCTATTGGGCCGCCCAAGGCATCTATCTGGTGCAGGGTACGGCATTGGGGCAATCGTTTGTCAGAAGGCTGGTTCTTGTGAGATAATTCCCGCGTCAAAAGGTCGGACCGAGTATCGCAACGAGATCGAATACAAGACAATGCGATCTACCCAACACTCAGCGCGATGAGTGCCGGGTAGACTCGTACGGCGTCTACTGTCTGACGAGCGTGACGCGCCGGTTTGTGCTCCGGCCCTCCTCGGTCGCGTTTGAGGAAAGGGGCGCCAGGGGCCCCACCCCTTTGGCAATCAGGCGGCTGGGCTCTATACCATACTGTTCCACTAACGCGCCAATCACCGCATCTGCCCGTCGCTGTGAGAGGTCCAAATTGTATTCGAGGCTTCCCACATTGTCGGTGTGGCCGACAATGAATACATCGAGCTCAGTATCTTGCTGAAGCAGTTCCGCGATTTCCTGGAGCATTTCCTCAGACCCTGGCTTGATCTCCGATTTAGCCGTATCGAAGTAGATTCCGTAGAGAGAGATGTGTCCCTTACTGTCGATATCTCTCGCCATGACATCAGCAGTCACCGTTACCTTCCCGGTCTCGAGGGGCTGCATCTCAATGATTTCGAGAAGCGCGATTGCGTGATTGTACGTTTCCTTGAAGTTGGTGAATCCATTGACAGCAACATAGAGCGACACGACTATATCACCTTCCGCACGGGGCAATTTGGCAGCCAAGAAACGCTGATCTTCCGGAGACACGAAGACCATTTCGCTCATCTGACCGCGGTTGCTGAGCTTCTGCTGATAGATAGTCGATGCAAAGAACCTGCCACATTCCTTTCGTGAACAGGTGAACATGCTTTCGAATCCGGCGTTGTTCAGGGCGAGCTCATAGTTACGAAATACCTCGAGGCTCGAACGGCCTTCCGGCGCCACGTAGAGGATCCTCGTGAGCTTGCCTTCGAGAACCTGCTTCTCCGCGAAGGTTCTCTTCCCGCTTT
>JAUXFG010000259.1 GCA_030620115.1 Candidatus Fermentibacterota bacterium | reverse complement strand
GACAAGACTCTTGGGAAATGGAACTACACCATAAAGCCGAGATCTCACGAAGCCTCTACATCGGAAGAAACAGACGTCAAAGCTTTGCTTCTAACGCAGTTTTGGAATATGATCATGGCTCATTCCGAGGCGGTATCAGTTCAAGCAAGAATGTAAAGTTATTTCTGCGCGAACCCTTAGGTTCCTATTGATTTCTTGATTCCAGTACGCTGTCTTGCCCGGATCATTGCGCCTTCTTCCATAACCGCCTTCCGACAAAGGAGGTTGCTCAGTGTCCGTCCTTTCCGTTCTCAGCAGCTATTTGCCCAGATCACTGGCGGCTCGGATTCTGCGACAACCGGCCAAACCTCTTCTTGGCTGGAGTGCGCGTGACGACGGAGTGGTTCTATTTGCGGACATTGCCGGATTCACACCGCTAACCGAGACACTTGGCCAAGCTGGGCCTGAGGGTACCGAGGAACTGACCGGCATCCTCAACAGCATCTTCACGCCCCTCATTGAATGTACCCATCGCTGGGGAGGCATCGTCGGCAAGTTCGGGGGCGACTCATTCACCGCCATCTTCTCGGGCCCCGATGCTCCAAACCGTGCAATTGCCTGCTCTACTTCCCTCCGCGATTATGTCCGTGACTTTTCATCTTTTGAGACCTGTGGCGGCGCCTTCGCCATCCAAATGAGATTCGGGTTAGCCGCCGGACTGGTGCTGCAGTCTATCGTGGGCACCACCCGCCGTGCGGAGTTCATCTTTGCCGGCGATCCCCTGGATGATGCCGGCCGTGCTCAGGGGCTGGCTCCGCCTGGCGAGGTCGTCCTCCACCCAACTCTCCTCGCCAGGCTTCATCCTGACCCGCCTGAAACGATTCCAATCAGACAAGGCTATGCCCTCCTCCGCAGACCACGTCAAACCACGCTCCCCTCAGCGCTCCCTCCGCTCCCTCAAACCCCTGATGAGGCTGTGGCTGTTGATGCGCTTCGTCCTTTTGTCCCTCGCCCTGTTTACGAACGAGTACTCTCTGGTGATGCAGCCTTTCTCAGTGAGCACCGCCGTGTCACGGTTCTGTTTGCCGGTCTCCAGGGAATCGATTACTCCGCCGCGGATGCCGCCCAATCTCTCGAGCGATACGTCACCCAGGTAATCGACATCATCAATCGCTTCGGTGGTTATCTTCAGCGAGTGAGCGTTGATGACAAAGGTACGGCGATGGTGATCTTGTTCGGGAGCCCTGCATCCCACGAAGATGATGAGGAGCGCGCGCTTTTTGCCGCGCTTGCCATACGCAGAATCTCCCTGCAACTCGATTCTATGCCAACCTGCTCGATCGGCATCAACTCCGGCCATGTCTTTGCCGGCAATGTCGGCTCTCCCCTCCGGCAGGAATACACGATCATCGGAGATACCATCAATGTGGCCTCCCGAGTCATGAAGGCTGCGCATACCGGTCAAGTCCTTGTTGCCGAAGGAACCTATGTGCGGGCAGGCGACAGCTTCACGTGGCGGATGCTCCCCTCCCTCCATGTAAAGGGCGTGACCGATCCCGTGGCCGTGAGGGCCTTGGCGGACAGAAAGCCTGGGCCTGGGTTGCATCTCCAGGAGCCCAGCTACGCGCTTCCTATGGTGGGGAGACAAGAGGAATTGGGTCGTATTGAGAACCGGCTGGCGCAATTGAAGAAAACCGGTCAGGGCTTGACCGTGGGCCTAACCGGCGAAGCCGGGATGGGCAAGAGCCGGCTGGTGGCTGAGGTGATTGCGCGGGCATCGAGCATGGATTTTGTGATATACGGGGGTCATGGCCTAAGTTTTGGCGGCAACACACCCTATTTGCCGTGGCGGCCTCTTCTGCGCGGGCTTCTCGACATCAGGGAGAGCTTGTCTTCTGAAAAGCAAAAAGAGAAGGCTGGTCGGCAATTGGCGGATGTTCATCCCGATCTGTGTGATCGCTTGCCTCTCTTGGGCGACGCATTAGGGCTCGATATCCCCGATAACGATCTCTCCGTTTCTTTGGAAGGAGATCTGCGACGTCAAAGCCTGTTTGCTCTCATTGCCGACCTGATAAGGCACCGAGCATCGACCAGTGCTCTTCTCCTCGTAATGGAGGACGCGCATTGGCTTGACGACCTCTCGTGTGATCTGACTCGCTATCTCGCCCAGACCATTGCAGACCTGCCGATCCTGTTCCTCACCGTCTATCGGCCCCCGGAGAGTGAGCAGATCTCACTCTGGCTGTCTCCGCCACCCAATTTCGAGGAGATTCGACTCAACCCGTTCTCTCAGGAGGAATGCGCTCACCTCATCCAACTCAAACTGTCGGGGCGTGGTCTCTCCCCCATTCTGCTGGAAGAAATCCGGCGCCGCGCCCAGGGTAATCCTTTCTTCATAGACGAGTTTGTCAATCTGAGCCGGGATCGCGGGCTTGATATGAGCGACTGCGAAACCCTGGCTGATCTTGCTCTGCCCGATTCACTCCAAACTCTCATCGTTAGCCGACTCGATCAGTTGAGTGAGGGCGAGAAGATGACCATTCGCGTCGCAAGTGTGATCGGTCGTTTGTTTCGGGCGATGTGGATCCTGGCAATCTACCCGGGCGAGCTGAGAGAAGAGCTGCTTCGACGGCAATTGAGCAGTCTGGATCGGTCTGAGTTGATTCAGATGGCAAGCCCGCAACCGGAACTGGAATACCTTTTCAAGCATGCACTGACCCAGGAAGTCGCGTACGGCACCCTCTCATTCGCCAACCGGCGTATGCTCCATGCACGAGTGGCTGAGCATGTCGAATCGACATATGCTCCCGATTTGTCGGCCTGGTTCGGTATTCTGGCCTATCACTACCGCCTCAGCGCGCGGCCGGAGAAGGAGTTTGAATATGTCCAGCCCGCCGCTGAGCATGCCGCCAAACAGTACGCAGTACGGAAGGCGGCCGGTCTCTACGCTCGGGCCATCGAGTTAGTCGAGGAATATGGGCTCGGCACTCGTGACCAGGAGTTCTCTCTCCGCGTCGGCCGTTTCGAGCAACACGACATCTTGGGTGAGTGCGAGCGCTTGCCCGCCGATGGGGCTGCGTTGATTGACCTGGCACAGGGATTGAGCCAAGAACGACAGATCCAAGCACTGATCAAACAGGGTCTGGCGAAATGGCGAAACTGCGATGCAAACGATGCGATCGGCTGCTATGATGAAGCGGCCATGTTGGCTCAAGAACACGGTGACAACATTCTGCTGGGTGATGCGCTTTCACTCAGGGGCCACGCTTACTTCAGCCAGGGAGACTATGAACAAGGGAAGAAGATGCTCCTGCGCGTCGTCCGGAACGCCGACGATGCCGGCTGGCGTCAGGAGGCGAGTGCGTGTCACACACTGGGATGGATCACCTACGACGAGGGCGACGTAGTGGAAGCTGAACGGTACTGGCAACGCTGTTTGACTCTCAATCAGAGCCATGGTGAGAAACAGGGGGAGGCTCGAGCGATCAATAACCTGGGATCGCTCTACGGGACCATAGCTCAGTTCAAAAAGGCACTGGAGTGCGCTGAACGGAGCCGGGCCATAGCCCGACGAATTGGATATGAGAGCGGAGAGCTGGATGTCTGGGATCTCCTGGGATTCGTTTGGTCCAGTGTCGGTCAGTATGAAAAGGCATGGGAGTGCTACAAGACCGCCCTGACACTTGCTGATCGTCATGTCGCCTTCATTTATAAGCGAGCATACATCAGGTCGCGCATGGTGGGAATCATTTTGGAAGGACACGGCTCCTTCAACGAAGCCGAGGTGTTGATCAACCGGGCTTTTGAGATCGCAGGGGATGTTGGCGGGAAGGAACTGATGGGTTGGCTGTACCACTTCAAGGGATTGCTCCTGATGCG
>JAUXFG010000057.1 GCA_030620115.1 Candidatus Fermentibacterota bacterium | reverse complement strand
CTGAACGCTGAACGCTATCTTCTCCCCATCCCCATCCCCATCCCCCTATCCATAACTATGAAGGCCCGGGAGCAGAAACGTCACACCGAAAAAGGTGAACAGGAGCGCCGCGAATCCTATGAGGTTCAATACCGCCCATCCACGGTTCCCTAGTATCCCGAAGACCCTTCCATGAAGGGATGCCGCATAGAGAAGCCACGCGATGAGCGCCCACACCTCCTTCGGGTCCCACCCCCAGAATCTTCCCCAGGCGAAGTACGCCCATGCGGCTCCCGTGGCAATCCCCAGCCCCAGCAAGACCTCGCCCCACAGAAGCGAGAAATAGGTTGCCCGCCTGGCTTCACGGATCTGCGGCCGAAGCAGAACGTAGAAACTCAAGCCGGCCGAGAGGAAGAGCAGGGCATATGAAGTCATGGTAGACAATATATGGATCTCTCGCCAAGGACTCTGGAGAATGGCAACCGGAGGTTTGATCACGCTCCCATAGGCGGGAAGAAAGCGCTGCCCCACAGACCCGAGAAACGTCATCACCACGGCCACGGTGGCTATGCTTCGCATATGTGTAGTCCATGCCACAACAAGACCTATCAACGGAATCAGGAATAGCACGAGGAAGTATACCTCCCACGAATTCAGGAGCGGAAGCCTGCCGGCCACGACCACCCAGATGGCAAGCAGGATCGACTGAAACAGCACGAGAAAAACCAAGCCTAGTTGGCCACACCATGCGGGAGCCCGGCCCATGGACACGAGAAGATAAACCATCAGCACGGCCAGGACTATCCATGGAAGCAGCGTCCGAGGTTGTAATCCAAACCAGAAGAGCTCGAGATTGACCTTGAATGGAGAGGGGAGAAGACCATGGAGTCTCTCTCGTTGCGCGCCAACCAGCGCCTCAGCCTCCATGGCGGCGGCCGCCACGTTTCCTTGGCGGTAGTACTGCTTGATTCTTGCCCAATGCGCCCTGGCCCACTCAGGGCATTCTTCCCTGGTGGGGGGCGCCCACTCCGCCGAGTTCGCGCCCATGGGGGCCACCGCGATAAGCTCCTCGAGCCGAAGCAAGGCGTTTGCACGGCCCAGGAGTGCGTGTGCTGCGTCCGTGGTTCGAGCCGATTCCGGATCCCCGCCATGATGCCTCATGGCGAGCTCCTCCAGCCGCTCCTTGACCAGGGCAACATCCGCCACGCTCACCTTCCCACCGGCCTCCACGCCCAACTCTCTTGCAAGAACGGCATCAACGGGCAAGAGCCGTTTCTCGGCCCATGCAGAGGGATTGAGCGCAAAACCCAAAAAACCATGGAGGGGAGAGCCGGGGAAATCGATACCGAGCGCAATCTCCTGGTCTCTGGCCAGGGTAAGCAAGGGCTTGATCCGCCCTGACTCGCTGACCATCAGCCGGTCCAGGGCAGGCTCGAGAGCGCGCGCATCAGCGCTCGCCAAAGGGAAAAGCAACAGCACCAGGGCCGCGGGCCCGGCCCGTCTCAGGAGGGCCCGAAGCGCAAATACCAAGAAAGCGACCAACACCAACAACGTGCCGATCCCCGCAAGTCCCGCGCCGGGATCACGCGCAAACTGAAGGCCGCTCCACGAGACGCCATCTTCCTGCCCATATTCGGACTGATAGATGCGCCACCCCTTGTAGAGGAGCGGCGCATTGGTGGCAAGCCACTGTGGCGGAGCAAGATGCCCTGGTTTCTCACCCAACAACAGTTGTGATCGGTACACCCGAGGAATAGTACTATTCGGGTAGTCTTCGCGCACCGCGTGTTCCAGACGAACCACAAATGGGAGAGGAAATGAGCTCGTGAGCCACAAGACGCCTATCTCCCCCTGATCGTCGGGAACTACCACCTCGGGGCCGTCCTCGATGAGCCAAAGTGGCTCCTCAAAACCTTGGAGACCCAGAGAGAGCGCCGCGGGGCCCTCGGGAGCAGGCACGGGCTGTGGCGCGATATCCGCGCTCTTGTACAAGGAAGTGACCATGAGAGAGGCCGGACCATGGGGAGTGGTCACAAGACAGAGCGTATCGCCCGCGGCAAGTGCGCCGGCTCTCGACTCCTCGCCCCGGAAAAGCGCATACTTCCATCCATCATGGCGAGGATGAGGATAGAGAAAGATGGTCACCAGGTTCATGCGGGGCATATGGAACTCGATCTCCGAGATCCCCGGGCTCTTTGGTGTAATGAATCCGGAAAAACGGCTGAACACCCAGAGGGTTTCGGGGCTTGCCTGCGCAACCCGCACGGCGACCTTGAGCGCCGGGTTCCGGGGCGGTCTTGTGTGATCCGCCTCTTGGCCCACTCGAAAGTCGGGGTGATACTCCAACACAGTGATGGTGAGATCCTCTGTCTTGAGAGTTCCTCCCAGATCTTCATGCAGATCGAGGTCGAAGGACCGCAGTTCGCCTTCCCTCCACACCTCCAGGGTCGGCGTGGCAATGGAAGCCGGACCAGGTTCTCCCAGGGAGACGGAAACACCTGAAACCTCCAGCTTCTCCCTCCATCCCTTGGCCAGGAGCATCTCCTGGAAGCCAAGCGCCAGTTCTACTGCCTGAACACCTCGCCCATCCTCTCGGATGCGGGCAATGTTTCGAACCATTGAATTCGGGAGAAAACCCATGATTTCCGCGGTTCCGAACCCATCGCCTAAGGGAACCGATACCCCTTCGGCGCCTGGACTAGGCGGGGGTAGTGAGAAACGTCTGATCGGGCCGTTCTCACGGGCAAGTTCGATCCAGTATTCTCCGGAACCATAGAGCGCATTGCCTTCTTCGCCCTCCGATAGATACATCATGCCGCGAACGGAGAACCTCCACGACAAAAAGGCCCCCAGCAGGAGAAGCCCCACCCCCATGTGTAGAAGCAGGAGCGTGGGCTTTCTCCACAGTCGGCGCCGCAGGGCAACCCCTAGCACGTTCACGAAAAGGAGCAAGAGGAGCCCCACAAACCACCACGCCCCATAGAGATGGTATGTGCTGCCTGCGGCGCCAGGCCCTGCATCCGAGGCCTCGAGAACAGTGAGAAGGCCAAGCACTACGGCAAGCACGATCAAAAGGAAAAAGCCCGTGCGTGGCTCCACGAACATACGAATCATGCATCGTCCTCCAGTCCCGACACCAAGAATTAGATCTATGTCATACTTCCCTGTAATTTGATATCTTGTCTAGTGCTCTGCAGAATCACGAGACGCATGAAAGCTTCGGTAGTATCCTCGATTCGTCAATAAGGAGATTCTGGAATGTGTACACGAAACATGGCCGTTTCGATCACCTTGGCCTTTCTCCTTCCGCACACAGCCATGGCGATGGCAGGCCCCGACCACAGCTCGATTCTATGCCCTGTAGACACCACAACCCCCTTGCAGACCGAGACCCTGAGCTACTTCAACCCGGACTGGACATCCAACGACACGACGTTCTCGCTCTGCCCCGGCGAAACCGCGGATACGAGATTCTCACCCTCACAACCCATGAACCCGTACAAGATTAACTGGGTGACCTTTGTGCCCTCCTCGCTCACCGGGACCGATGATGCACCATTTCTTATCTCTTCCGATCAGAATGGCCTTCCCGCCGAACCGATTTTCGCCCAAGGCGGCATCCCCGCCAACACCATAAATCTATATTCCGGGCAGGCCTTGCAGATTACTCTGGAGAGCGGCCAGTACGTGACCGGCGATTTTCATTTTGCCATAGGGGCGGGATCCGCCTGGGGAGATACCCTGGCACTCTTCGCCGATGGAGGAGGAGGCGATCCGGGCCGATCGCTGCTGTGGACCAGCGGCGCATGGTTTACCATGCCACAACTAGGCTACTCCAATTCATGGATCATGGAGGCCCAGATCCAATACCAAGCGGTCGCCGATGAGGCGCCTGTAGTCGAGATCCTCCGCGCTGATATCACTCCGAACCCCTTCAGGAATGCCGCCACGATCGCCTACGATCTTCCCCATGAAACCAGAGTTGAAGCTGCGGTGTATGATCTGAATGGACGGTTGATCAGGGGCCTTCATTCGGGCTTCCAGAGTGCCGGCCGTTACTCCATCGCATGGGATGGAAAAACCTCCTTGGGCAGGGACGTTTCCCCCGGCGTGTATGTCTGTAGACTTACCGCGGGGGGCATGCAGCAGAGCTACAGGATGGTACTGGTGGACTGATCCTCCCCACTGCGCCAGAAGGGGAATCGGCGAACAAGCCGGTTCCCCTTCTGGTTTGTGTTCCTAGGCCGCACTTCTCACCGGCTTTCGTCGCGAAGCGGTGTAGTTGGCTGTGGCTGTCCCGCACCCAACGCTTTGGGTGCGGGACGACCGAGGACCCCGGCTCTGTCAGGGCGTAGCCTGGCTCCGCCGTGGCGACCTGTCCCGGCGAAGCTCGAAGAGCGGAGACGGAAGCCCAAGACGTATCCTCTGTGCGCCAGCTGGCGGATTCAATCCCTCATTCCTTCACTCAAGTACTGTGCTTCTCTCCCCATTTCCCCCCTCCCAGATTCTTCAGTCGCTCCGCTCCCTCAGAATGACAGGTATTTACACATCCTTTTGCACTACCACTGTCATTCTGAGCGACCACAAGGAGCGAAGAATCTCGCTTTATTCCAAAATCCGGCTCTCCCATTGCATCATTCCGAGACCCCAATCGCGAAGCGAAGTTCAGGGCTAGACATCAAACTCCCTGATATCAAGCTTCGCGAGATCAATCTCGCCCACACCGAGTTCATGAGCAATGCGAATGTGCCGAATCAAATTCGGCTCCCGGAAAAAGGCACGGGTCGCGTATGCATCTACGGCCACGGGATCGACACCTGCGATGACCATGCGGGCATCGAGGACCTCACCAGGTCCCACAGGGCCATTGGTGAGCAGCACATGGTTCGCATCCATGATGATCAAGCTCTGGCGAACCGTGGCCGCCAGCTCGGCGATACACTGGTGAAGGTCGGTCTGGTGATAATGGACACGATCCCAGTTGAGGCCCATGAGATTCTTCATGGCCATCGTCACCTCGGCCCCGGCATGGTGTTTCGCAATGGGCATATTGATAAACACATCCGCATCGAGGAGATCGGCCGCAATGAGCTCCCGTCGAAGAATCGTTCCCCGCGGCGCCACAACCTCACGATATTGCCCCACATCCATGAGGGGTTTCAGAATGCCCCCGCCCCGTTCAACCGCCGCGGCAATGCCGTTCATAAGAAATGAGCGCTGATCATCATGACTCAAGACCGTCACCCGGGTGGCGCCCAAACGGAGACATTCTCGTACCACGGTCTCTACCATGTCGGGATGCGTGCTGGTCGCCAGCTCCGGCCCGCCTCGCCCCACGGGGTTAGGCTTCACCACCACACGGTCACCCTCTCTGATGAACCGTGAAAACCCGCCCAATGCCTCCACGGCCGAAAGGCAGTTCTTCACTGGCGAATCGCCTTTGGCAACCGCCAGATCGACCTCTGGATGTAGAAGCCTCACACCCGGGTGATCCGCAGCCACGGCACTGAGTACTGATATCGGGAATACCGTGCTGACGCCCACTGCGGCCGAACACCGCAAGAATTCTCTCCTAGACAATGGTCGAGTGCCGTTCATGATCCCTCACTTTGATTCCAACATCCCCTCTCCCCGCCGAGATTCTTCGTTTCTTCTGTTACCGGCGGGCGGCTGGCTCTGCTCACTCAAGATCAAATTCACGGATCGCCTGCTGCGCCTGTTGCGCCTGGCGACCCTGGGGGCTCAGTTCGAGGAAACCACGATACGCAGCCAATGCCTTCGCCGTGTCTCCCATCTGCTGGTAGACGGTCCCCAGCATGAAATGGGAGTTGGTGAATAGCGAGTCCAATTCGATGGCCCGCTCGTATTCCCCGGCTGCCTCTTCGAGGCGTCCTGCACTCAGGAGTCCTTCCCCGTAGCTATCATGCGCATTGGCATCCTCGGGCGCGACATCCACGTAGCGTTGGAAATAAAAGAGCGCTCGCTTTGTATCTCCCTGACCAAGAAATGTGTAACCAATCCAGTTCATGGCCCCGGCTTCAGTGGGATTGCGCTCCAGATAGAACGTAAACGCATCTTCCGCATCATCTGCCCGTCCGACGGATGCGTAGGCCACCCCAAGAGGCAGATGAGTCTCTGCATCCTCCTCAGACAAGGTCAAAACCCTCTCCAAGGTCTCAATGGCTTTGGCATAGGAACGAGCCCGGAGATACGATCGTCCCAATGCCCTCACGGTTTCCGGATTCTCCGGTTGCCGGCGCACCGCAGCCTCTTGGTTGGCTACGACTCGAAAACCCTCAAGCTGCCGCGGAGCATTGGGCAAGATTCGGGGATCGACGAGGCTATCCAAAAGCGCTTCCAAACTCTCCACCCCATGGCTGAAGTCGCCATGGAGAAGCATGTGCGCTACTATCCTTCGGAAGGCGGTGCAGTTGCGCAGTATCTTGTTGTCGGTGGAACCAAGGATAGTATCACACCGGCCAAGAACGCCTTCGTAGTCCCCCCGGGCAAAATCCTGGGAAGTCCGCGCATAGGTCTCGTAGTGTGCCCAGTCCATTGATACGTGTTCGTCGATAAGTCCACGCTTGGCCATGGCCTGTGCAAAGACAGACGAGAATGGATACTCTCGAACAATGCGTGCATAGGTTTGCGCAGCGCGTTCTTCTTCCCCCATGGATTCGTACGAATCACCTAATCGATAGAGCACCGAAGCCGCGGCGGGAGGCGCCAAGTCACTCCGGAGTGTCTTTTCATACATCCCGATCACCGCGGTCCGATCTCCTGCTTCATAGAAACAATCCGCTGCCAAGAGCGAGACCTCGTTCACCCATTCCGTGGGGATCGGCTCGGAGCTCTTGCCCGCGTGATCAAGGGCGCGCCCAAAGGCCTCACCGGCCTCGATCCATCGCTCCAGCACCTGCAAACACTCGCCTTTGCGGCGAGCTGCCTCTGGAGCCCATTGGCTTGCCGCATAGTCCTCCAAGAGCCGCTGGTATGTCACTATGGCCGCTTCATAGTCTTCGAACTGCAAGTAACGGATATTGGCCGCAGCAAATGCGGCCAAGGGCGATTTGGGATCATCGGGATGCTCTTCCATGAACGTTTCGTATTGCGTCAGCGCCGCCTCATAGTCGCCGGCCGCCTCCAGTGCAGCGGCCAAAGGAAATGCTGCCTCGCCGCTCTCAGCGGGGATGGCCGATATCACGCCACCGAGCGTAAGCAATGCCCACGCAATTCCGAGCACATAAAAAGAACGCATCAGTTCTCCTTTCATCTCACGAGACATGGGCCGCTCCCTCAGAACGACACACTGCGCCACATCCGTTTTCGGCACAATCCCTGTCATTCTGAGCGACTGCAAGGAGCGAAGAATCTCTCCTTGCTCCTCGTTCTGTCATCTGAACGTTGAACGCTGTCTTCTCCCCATCCCACTCAACAGCTCAACAGCTTATCAGCTTCCATCCTCACCCAATCCAGCACTCCAGCATTTCCCCACCTTCCTACACCTGTCCATGCCGCTGATACACCACTGCCGCAAATGTCACAAGAAAAAGCACGATCACCATTGAAAGATCAGTGAGCAAATGATAATAACGCGTGTCATCGAATACTCCCTTCAGTATACTCAGGGAATATGCGCGCCCCATGGCCCAGTCAACCCGTGATGCCACGACGCGACGAGGGACCCCCCATTCGTGGTACGTGACGATGAGAAGAATGAGACAAAAAGAGAGGGCCTCGGCCCTGCCGAAGCCCCCTCAATCAGTCGCTTCTATAGACGCCGCGCTAGTAAACCTCTCTCCAGCTCCCCTCACACTTCGACACCTTGGTGATCGGCTGGTTATGATCTTTCAAAGGAGGAAACCCGGGTGGCGGGCACCTGCACCCGCGCTTGTCCTGCTCTGTGTCCGTACCATAGCCTCTTAGCGGTGGCCACCCGCCGACCTCTGTAGCCACAATCGTTGCCACGACCCAGCCGCCGTACGTATAGAGGATCCCTTCGCGCGACCGATGATGGAGGTCCTCGACCAGCACCTTTCCGTCACTCCGCAGGGCGATCAGATAGGCCTGGATGATACGATCGCCGTCCACGCCATCCGGAAAACCCGGAACAACGTCGGAAATGATGATGTCGCCGTCACGTTTGAACGCCGCCACCAGTCCCAATATATCATCGCTGGTCGGGTTGAAGCGGGGATCATCGGCCAGGAGTATGTCATCCCGTATGATGATGTTCCGGTCCGCCACAATGCTAAGCCGCCCGTTCAGCGTTCCGCTGACATCGGCATCGCCTTCACCGGCGGTGAATTCGACGTGGCATACGCCGGGGTTGGTCGGGATCGGCAGCACCGTGCTGTCGGCTACCGCATGATTCCACACCGCCATGGTCCCATCAGCATGGAGCAGGATCCTCGTATTTTTCGTCCACACATAGGTCGGATCGATCCCGTCCACCGCGTTGCCGAAATCGGGCGGGTAGTCGATCTTGTCGACACCTGTCTCATATCCCTCGTAGAAGGTGGCGTAGCACTCGGGCGCATCGCCGCAGGCGTCAGGCCCATTTGTATATTTCCGGAAGCTGTTGTGGTGCTGGGTCACCGGCCCCCAAAAGCGGGCCCCAATCCACGGGGGGGGCTCTTGATTATATATCTTGATCTGGCCGTTGCAGTGGACGGGACCCTTGACCACGTCATAGTCCCAGTACCAGTCTTGGCATCTGTCAAAAAACTGTGCATAACATGCCGAGTTGTCGTACCCGACACGAACATCCATTTCAGCCGCTCCCTGTGTGCCGTGGGCCGTGGTCCCATCAGCATGGATCGTGTACTTCCACGTACGGTCATCGCCTCCGATGTCCGAGCAATCGAAGCCTCCTTCGCTGCAGTCGTTGGCGGCATCGGCGTAAATAACCGGATTCGTCGTGCCGCAGGATGCCACACTTATGCTCCCAAGGGGGATGCCCCCCCCGGCTTGACACGGCGCCGGGTCTTGGTTGTGGAGCCATTGATAGCCATACGCCAGCCCGGCCTCTGAGAGTTGCCCGGATAACATCGACTCCTGCGCATTGAATGACATCTTATACTCTGTCACGGACGAGGCCATGAATCCGGCCGCCAGAACCCCCAGGATTATGAGAGAAAAGATCGCCATCATCAATGCCATGCCTTTTCTCCCCACTCCGCCTTGAAATAGTGCTCTCATGAATCCCTCCTGTCTAGAGGTTTCGGGTGAATGATCTTCACATTGACGCTACTGCATAATTCATGCCGGCAATATATGTCCTCTCGCCCTTGATTATTTAGAAGAAGAGCTTAATACAATCCTAATCGGTTCTTAACATAAATATAACATGCTCTTAACATGCTCTTAACAAATCTCTTCTACATGGGTAAGTCCTGAGCTGCCAAATCCCGAAGCCGGGGCAATTCTGATCACCTTCTATCCAATTGGACTCGGACGACGGGAGAGCACTTCGTTGGCTTTGCTCTACAGATCGAGGTCACGGTCTGAGGAGCGCATTTGTGGTTTGCCAAAGGCCGGGAATAATGTGGAAGAAAGGAAGGGATGCGTTCCATCTGTCCTTCCTGAATGATGCGGATACACCCCTGATTGAGCATAGTTGGGAACTTGCACGAGAGAGAGCATGTGCTCATCCATGCTCTCCTGCTAACTCTGGAATGTACCAGAGAATGCCGGGGTTGGACTCTATTTCGCTGGCAGGATATGGAAGAAGGATCCTCTAAACACGAGCTCCGAGGATCTGGCTCGAACACCTGTCGGGACTCCACTCAACAGCTCATGCAATCCTTTCTGAATCGCTACGCTCTGTCGGCCCAGCGTCTTCACCCTCAGACTTGGTAAGGAATGCCCGCCGTACCATTATTATCACGAATGGAAGTCCATCAACGCCTTCGGCCACGAATTAAGCATAGTGTGGAGAAGTCAACTCGCAGGTTTTCACGAGCCTTTTGCATTTCGCGCGATGCAAATCGCAGTTTGCGACTATCAATCACTGCACATGTCTCAGATCAATGAGGGAGCGTAGTCCCGCACCAAAAGCGTTGGGTGCGGAATGAAGACTGGGATGTCAGAATGTGAGGCTATTCCGTGCGAACCATAGCCCGGACTTCTCACCAGCTTCCTGCTGCGACAGCCGAAATGGTTCTGTCTGCTGCGTTATGCTCCGTCGGCTTCCTCACCGTATCGCAGAGGATACACCTGCGGGAGACTCGGTCGCAAGCCTTGCAGCCACAACCATTTCTCCCGTCTCGCCCTTCGGCAGGCTCAGGACAGGCGACGAAAGCCGATGAGAAGTTCGGGCTAGCCTGGATGAGATGTGAGCATTCATCGGTGTCAGGTATCTCGTCCCAGGTTCCAAACCTCACGTCTCAAGTTTCAACCTGCAGAACACCGCTCTTGTCCTTGACGACAAGGGTGCCATGAACCATCTTGGAAATGATCTCCTGGAGAGGTCTTGGATGTATACGATCGCCCGACTGTGGGGACGTCAGCGAGAATAGGTTGGACAGAATTGCACTCGGACTTGGGGATGAGATGCAAGATGCTCAAGTTGTTCTTGCCGGAGTTCTTACCCTCCGCCCTTTGCTCCGCCCTTGGTGGTAAACAGCATGAACCGTAAGACAATCGAATACCTGGTCAAGCAGGTGGACGGGCTCCCTGCACTTCCTACTCTGACGCCGGGGCCCTACGGGAAAGCCTCTGGATTGATAGAGGAGCTGTTGCACGTGGTGGAGAGTCTGGTGGTCGATGATCTTCCTTCCGGGTCCTTCTTGAGAAGAACGGTAAGGCATCTCAGAAGGATCGGCGACCCTTCAGCCGCGGAGATCATTGCCCGCCGGAGCGCTCGTCTTCTGCTGAGGACCGGAGAGAGTGCGGACGCCATCTATCTCCTGAGCCTGGCGGGTCTTTCGTGCGCCGACCAATGCTTATTCGATGAGGCGGGTGACTACTTCGTCGAGGCTCTCAGCCTTATAGAGCATTCCGATCCCTATTTCCTCCGCAGCGGAGTGCTCAGCAACTATGCAAATGCCCTTACCGAGCTGGAGCAGTTCGACCGTGCGGAGGTACTCTACACAAGCGCACTGGAAGCGCTGGAGTATGTGCCTGCCGAGCGATTCAAGAAGGCGCGTGGGATGGGGCGGGAGGAGGTCGCCGGCGCAGTAAGCAACAACCTTGGGTGGTCCCATCTCCGCAGGGCACGAAAATACGGCCATGATAGGGCGTATATCGCCCAGGCCATGGACGTGTTCGAGCATGCGCTGCAAACCAAGCTGAGGCCGAGAACCAGGATCATCACAATGAGCAATCTTGCGGAACTGTATCTCATGAAAGGTGAAACAGACAACGCCGAGAAACTCCTCGTTTCCTTGGAGGAAGATTGCGCCGAGAAGAAGCTGAAACGACTCCTCCCAGAGGTGTACAGAAGAAAAGCACAGCTCTGGGCTGCGCGCCAAGACATAGAGCAAGCCTTGTTATGGTCCAAGAAGGCCCTGCGATCAAGCCTGATATTCATCAATGTGAGACAGGAATTGCGCATCGCCGAGGTTTCTCTCGACATGCTGGGCGATCTCATGGCCAGAGAAGGCCGCCGGATTTCGACGCTGGAGGGTTCCGGCGCCCTCATTATCACGGAACTCCTCAACCTCCTCCGCAGCAAGGACTGGTATACGGGGAGTGACCACTCAAAGCGTGTTGCCGGTTTGTCCAAGAGACTCGCCAACTCAATGCGCGGCGAAGCAAGGGTGGACGAAACATGGCTGAAACAGGTGGAGCTCGGGGGCCTGCTTCATGACATAGGCAAACTCATGATCCCATGGACCCTCTTGAATAGAATCAGACCGCTGTCGCCCAGAGATGTCGAACAGCTCCACAAACATGCCGCCGTAGGAGAGGAAATCCTCAAGAGGGTTGGAGTTCCTGATATAGCAGAGATCGTGGGCGAGCACCATGAAAGAATGGACGGGACAGGCTACCCACGAGGGAGGAAAGAAGTCTCCCTGGCTGGATCCATTGTGGCGGTCTCGGATGCATATGAGGCCATGACCTCTGAATCCAGAAAATATCGTTCGCCGAAGCGGCCAATGGAGGCTGTCAGAGAGGTGATGACTGCCGCGGGCACGCAGTTTGATCCTGAAGTGGCCCGCGCCCTGCAGGAAGTCGTAGATTGAGTGTTCGCGCAGAAATGAGTTCGCATTCTTGGCGCAGAATTGGTCTCACCCATGTAGGGGCACGGCATGCCGTGCCCACCGGCCTGTCGCGGCGTAGCCTTGGCGTAGACGGGAGGCGTAGTCCCGCGTACTGCGCGGGATAAAGATGTAAGGACTCATTGACATAAATCTCTAGTAAATCCATGGATTTACTAGAGATTTATCAAAGCCGCGATTTGGAGCTTCTTCCCGAGCAGATCCCGCGATCAGATCCCCGCCGCAATAGCAAGAGCGCCGGCGACCCAGCAACATGCGACAACCGCCCCTGACACCGCATAGTAGAGCACGGGCTTCTTTCTCCCCGGCACAAGAATGACTCCTTCCATCTGTTGCCCCAGCCAGTACCCCGCAGGGAGGAGTATGCCTGAGAAGGCCGCCCATATGAGGCCTTCGGCAGCCATGAATGCCCCATAACCGCCGGGACGGCAGAAGGAGAGGAGATACGGGCAGGGCGCCACCCGGATGCCCACCGGATAGAAAGCCAGCGCAGCAAGCAATCCTGCCGACACTCCTGTAGTAATCCTGGCAAGATCGCTCTTCTCAAACCGGCGCCCCATGACGCTCACCACGGTAGCCAAGGCGAGCCCCTGGAACATCACTGCTATGCAGGAGTTTGCCTTACATAGTACGGAGACATGAAGAATCGGTACCACGAGCTGCTTGAGGAGGACCGCCAGCAGCCCGATCAAAACAAGCATCCGCGCCTTGCCAAAGAGACCCATGGCGATACCCATAATGCCCATGCCCACTCCGGCCAAGATGCCGGCTCGATAGGGGAGCCCCGCCGCACGGATCCCTCCATTCACGACCACCTCCGAGAGACCCCAGAGCGAGCCTAACACCAGAATGGCAATCACCAGAGTTCCTCTCTGCGCCTGATCGTTTCGTTGTTCCATCATATGCCCTCCCAGGGCGGCCTCCGGCCGCAATCGCCAGAGGTCAGAAGTCAGAGATCAAAGGTCAGCCGGACAACTTCGTCGGGAGCTTCATCGGGAGCTTCGTCGATTTCACAGAGCTTTTCCCAAAACTTCATCCCGAACTTCGCTTGCCACGCCGAAGCCATACGACGAAGGCGGGTCTCGAACTTCCCCTTCCAACTTCGATGTTGAATGTTCGATGTTCGATGTTCGATGTTCGATGTTGACAATTAGCAATTAGCCATTGGCCATTATCCCTTTCCTCATCCCGAGCTTCGTCGGGAATTCCGCACAGTACGCGGATCTCCGCATCTCTCGCCGGTCCTCGTCCGTGAGATTCTCCATGGGCACGGCATGCCGTGCCCATACATCCGACAGCCCTCCGCGGCTATCGAAGCAAGACCATCTTTCGAGTTGCGACGAAATCCCCGGCTTCAAGCCGGTAGAAATAGAGGCCCGAAGCCACAGGATCATCCACGCTATTCCTTCCTGACCACATCACCGTGTGCGCTCCCGCTTCTTGCGTCTTGTCCACCAGCACCGTGATCTCACGCCCCAAAAGATCGTAGACCTTGAGAGTAACCCGTGATGGCCGCGACAGCGCGTAGCGAATCCGGGTGGTCTCGGCCCACGGGTTAGGGGTGTTCTGGGCAAGAGAACAGTAATGCGGCTTGGACCCCGGGGGTTGATTCTCGCTCTCCAGGGTCCCGCGCCCGAAGTGGAAAATGTTGCCGGCGCAGGGCACTCTGTCGCCAGAAGCTGCAATGGACCACATGTCTCCGGGAAGGGGAGGCACGGTCATCGAATAATGAAGATCGAACACGAAGAACGCGCCACAAACCCAGATCATCCGGTCATGGCCTGGCCGGTAGACCGGCGAGAGGTCGGTCTGCGACCTGGCAAATGCCCAGTTATCGCCGACCTCCTCGGCGTACGGCACCGCGATATCGTTGTCGAGATCCCACACCTCGAGGGTCAGGCTATCGCCTGGGGCGGCCTGCCACCTGAGCTGGAGATCAGAACCCCTGAACGCCCATGCATTGGAATTCGCAATGGGCGAGATTGAGAGCTCCCCGTCACAGCCTGCAGCATCCATCGTCATCTCAAAATCAAAATAGTGGAAGGTCAACTGGTCCACCTGGCTATCGATCTTCAAGGAAATGCCATGAAAGAGGGGAGACCAGTCTGTGTGGAGGGCGCCATTTTGAACGGTTGAGAGCTCCACATCATCCAGCAACAGTTCCTCAGTACTGTCGTCGAAAAGATCATAGGAGTAGATGGGCCTGTCTTGAGTCCCTCGGCGTATGGGGTTGAACTCGATTCGATAGTCGTGCCCCGTGGTGTCTTCCGGAGCATGGACATAGGGAAGCAAGGTCACGCTGTTACATACGCCATGGATGCGGCTGACATGTCCGTATAGTTCATGGTGATTGTAAATCGTCACCATATAGTCGGAGAGATCGACTCCTGAGGTATCCGCGTCACTGGCCAGCACCTTGAGGCGGTACGTCCCATTGATTGTCTCATACGTGTTCCAGTCATAGGTTCCAAGGTTGGGAAGGCCCTGGGCAATGGCGGTCCATTCCCCGTCGGGGAATCCATAGTGAAGATCCACCAGAAGCTCGTCCCCGTCTGCGTCAACCGCTTCCCAGAGAACGGGTGTGACCCCATCAAGCTCCCCTACGTTGGGGGAAACAAGCCATACATCCGGAACGGCATTTCCTGGATTATTGATGGTAAAAAGGCTGTCGGAGGTATCCTCACCCACCAGCACCCCGTCGGTCACCCTGATTCTTACCATATTCCACGCGCCGTCCGGTGCTTCGGTGGTGCTCCAGGCATAGGTCCCGTCATCAACCTCACCCGTAACAATCTCATTCCAGCTCCGTCCCCGGTCTCTGCTGTAGAAGAGATCCACGGTCAACGGATCACCCGTTGCGGAAATCGCTTGCCAGGTGATGTCTGCCATGCCGCTGAGGGTTTCGCCCCCATTAGGCGTGAGAATCGTCACGGCGTGTGTGGCAAAGCCATTGTCGTACACGGTCTGAGCTACATCGCTGTTCAAGAAAAGGTCAGCCGTATCTTCCCCGGCGATGATTGCCACCACCACCTTTGCCGTATCGCCCGGCGCCAGGTCAAAGGGCCCTGTGCACTGCACAAACCGAATGTCCTGCGCTTCCGTGATCTCATCGAATGGTTCATAAACGCCGGTCTGATGGTTGTAGCCGGACAAGACCAGGTATCGCTCCCTATCAGTACCGGGATCAGGAGGAACGCCTTGATTCGTAAAGATCTTGAACGCCGTCAATCCCAGCTGTGCTCCCGTGGAATCCAAAGGGCTTTCCAGGAAATCATAGCCGATGTAACCGGGCACATCGGAACCAGGCGGACGCTCCGTAAAGGCATAGCCCAGATTCCGGTCAGGGTCGAAGCCCACCAAGTCGTTGGTGTAATCGCCCACATCCGCGTCGCAGGCAACTCCCAGGTAAACCTGATGAAGGGGGACCTCTGAGACGTTCTCCACCTGATAGGTGAGAAACAGGAAGTCCTCGTACACGGGGAAGTTCCACGAATAGCCGGTCTGCGTCACCCTGATCCCAATAGGGCGTGTATCTCCGGCTGCGTGATGTGTGGTATCCATATCGTTGAACTGGCACCATGAATCAAGCGACGAGACCACAATGGGATTCTCGTTTTCGTCCATGAGCGGCCATTCAGCCAAATCGTCTGGGTCATTCGACCAGTAGATCCGGTCGGTTGGGTCGTCATAGTCCGGTTCATTGGGCAGGTTGCCGGGAACGAATTCCGTGCTGCCGTTGGTAGGGTCGTACCCTACCGTCACCAGGGACTGCTCGCCCGACATGCAGCCTACCCAGATTCCTGCACCGAAGATATAGGTATCGCCTGATCCTGCTGGCCACTCGCACGCATTCTCATAGCCGTGGCGGGCATAATTGGTGATGTAGAGACGGATCAAGCCGGCGTCATGCCAACCCGTATCCCAGTTCCGTTCCTCTGGGCTGCTCTGCTCCACGTTCATAGCCGAAGAAGACACGATCATGCCGGAGACGCCCATCATTATGGCGATCCCGATATACAACATTCGCCTGGTCATTTCCGCCCCCTTTTAATCCGAGTAAATGAGTTTTCTAGTGGTGACCATTGGCTTCGCGCCGTCGGATGGCCAAACCGCGAGCCGACAGAAATAGACGCCGCTGCCCACGGGCAGACCGCTGCCACCGATTCCGTCCCAGGTGACGGAATGCCTTCCCGGCGCCCTCCGCTCGTCCACCAGGGTTCTTACGCGGTGACCCAAGACATTGTAGATCTCAAGGGAGGCACGAGGCGTATGGTCCAAAAACGCTGGTACGGCATAGTAAATCGTGGTGGTCAGGGAGAACGGATTCGGCCAGTTCTGTTCCAGCCTGGGGGCGCCGTCCACCAGCGGAAGATCCGAGATCCCCTGGGTATTGCGATAGAGCACCACGTGGGCATCGATCCCTTGTGTGTTGACCAGATGATCTTCATTGGAAAGGATCAGATACCAGTCGGTGATGGGGTCTGCCAAGGAGAAGATGACCTCCCCGGATCCCACATCCTGTGCCGCCACCGCGGCGGTGAACTCATCGCCTTGGATGTAGAGCTCGTAGTTTGCCTGATCCATCAGAAAAAGATCCGCCAGGCCGGGATGCTCCCATTTCGCGAAGTCGGCATCATCACCATAGAGATTAGCCCCGTAGATGATCTCGTGGGGGATGTCGAACTGAATCCGCATCTGATATCGGTCGCCTTGGGTGGCATCTACCTGACACTCGTGCCGGGGCACGGCGCCTGCAATCGTGACGGACTTGAAGTAGGGCTGATTCGGCTCGGAATCATCGATGATCTGGACAACGGCGTCCAGCCCCCCTGGTGGATAGTCTCCGATGGAGCTTTGCACGTGCATATAGTAGTCTTGCAGATCGCCTAGCTTGAGGGAACAGAAGCCCTTGGAATCGGTATAGGCCCATATGCAGGAGGTGAGCCCCCCGCCTCCCCAGGCATCAGACCAGAGCAATACGAGCGCCCCGTCCACGGGCTTGCCATTGGCATCTTCCACCTGAACGACGAGGGTACAGAAGTTGGAGTACCTATCCACCACAGAGTAGGTATACCCATCGCCCCTCCAGACCCACACGCCGGAGACGGATTTACTGCCGCCGACATCGTAATCGTACGCGATTCCCGGATTGTTGATGTGGGTGCTGCTCCCGCCCAGGCTCACTTGGTAAGCGTGCCAATCATCCTCGGGTCTCATCCAGAAAAACTCGTTCCAGACATGATCCTCGCAATGGTTTGACACACAGACCGTAGGGATGAGACCAGTTCGGGCTGCGGCGCCGAGCGCATCCTGCAGCTCCCCACAGTTGCCGTTGTGCTCGTAAACGATCTGGTTGGGCTGGATGGGGCGGTTGCCTGAGGCCGCATTAGGGACAACCCTGCTGACCCAGTTGCCGATAATATCCAGGGCCAGATCGTCGGCCGTGAATGGGCGGCCGTAGGGAACATTGTGCTGTTCCCCGTCCCAATAAACCGTGGGAAGGGTCAAGACTTCACCCAATACCGGATAGACGCCGGGGATCCCAGCGCTGTCGGAGTAGTCATGCTCTGTATCGGGATTCGAGAAAAGGAAGTAACGCCAGAAGTATCCATACGTGGCCTGCCTGGAGTCCACCTCCGCACTCATCTTCACTGTTTCATCGCTGAGCTTCGGATGGACTACATACCAGTAGTACATTTCCTTAGGTATCTCGACCCAGGTAGTGTCTTCATCATGCACCACCCTGTATTGAGTAGTTGAGTAGTAATCACCACCCGCCGCCGCGGAGCCATGGTCCACGATCTCGACGTACTGCAGTACCTGATCATGCTCGTAGAGCAACTGGGCGTTCTCCACGATAAGATCAGGGTCAAAGAGCTCGTGTGTCAGTGATACGGGCGCCATCCGCGCCACCTGGAAAGCGATCTCATCCACCAATGGATCTTCGGCATCGAGTATGAGTCCTGCGAAGATCCTCTGATGAGAGGCCTCCAACCTGCCGAAATTATCGGCCAGCGATTCTCTCAGCCAGCCCGGAGCTCGCAACACCGCCTCGCGAGCCTCGTCGCACAGAGGGCTGGGAAGCTCAATCTCACCTAATGAAAAATCGAGGTGGTCGAAATACGCGGTGTAGCAGCTACCCGCGCCGACCTTGACATGCGTGGTCAGAGATTCCACAGGCTCCCAGTTGTCGCACGGTAGAAGCTCCCCCACCGTGAGATGCGTGGGCTCAGCAAGAATCTCACAAGGATCTCCGATCCTCACCGCAGGCTCGATTCCGACACAGACGGGCATTCCTTCTTCGGGATCTGCGGTGATGCCTTTGAGAGAATCCGCGGAAACAGAGCTGGCGCCGTGAAGCACCGCGGTGATCAGAAAAAGGATCAGGAGTCGTACTGGAGTTCTCGCGCGCATGAGCACCTCCAAGGGCTGCGGTTGAACAGAAACACATGACCTCCGATCAGCCTTGATACGCTTCAGGGAGAAGCTGTCAAGACATGTGGCGAATGAATGCCCTTCTCCGTTGGCTCGGAATCTCGCCGAGAGAGACTATGTAGTCATTCCCACGGGCAGGGCAGGGATTCCGGCGGACGTCCGTCTGGGCGCTTTGTGGGTCCGACTTTACCAACATGTTGGTAAAGTCGGAAAAAAGGGATTCTCGCGCAAAGGCGCAAAGGAGAGAATGATGGGCGACCTTCGGTCGTTTCGGAGAGGAGAATTTGCTGTGACTAAACGTCCAACATCGAACGTCGAAGGAGTGAAGAGGATCCCAGCGAGGTCGATCGCCCCTTGTGGGAAATGGTGGGATTGATGAAGGTATCTGTTACCTGGATTCGAAGGGACGAAAGAACTGAGTTCGCGAGGAGAACGCGGAAGGCTATGATGCCGCCTTCCATCTTAACTTCGAAGTTCGATGTTGAATGTTCGATGTTCGATGTTTGCATCGGTTGTGTCGTCTGTCATCTGTCCTCCCGGCGCGAAGCGGCGGCTCAGTTCCGTGCGGAATCGCTGAACTGACTCTAGTGCCTGAGATAGGCTATACCACTTCTTATGAGCAAGAATGAGAATCCAAACAGTACGCATCCCAACCCTCGGATCAGGAATACGAAATACTTGCTTTGGAGTATGCTCTTGCCTTTGTGGGTGACCAGTGCCACGGTCACCTTGGATCCCACTAAAAGGAGATAGAACCCGACGAGGAAGGAACCACAATCCATGAGATTACCTCTGACCATGTAGGAGCCACCCACGGAGAACCAAAATATGTATGGGTGTGGACTCAATAAGTTGACGATGATAGCCTTCCTCATGGAATGACTGTTTCCTCGGTTCGCTTGGAATTTGCTTTCATTCACCCTCAGATTGACATATCCGAGGTAGGCAAGGAAGATACCTCCAAGCATTGTAATAGCACCAAGGATTGTGCTCATATCTCTCAATTGATCAAAAAGAAAATACGTGGCAAGAAGTATTGGTATGTCTGATATGAGCGGGGCAAGTGAGACCTGGATACCATTGCTTCGGCTATACATCAATGTCTCCGAGATCACCAGCGTTAAGAGCGGTCCCGGCGACAGCCCCGCAGTGAGCCCTATGATGGCGCCTGGAAGAAGGAAGTCGGTCATCATACTTTATCCAGCACATCCCGGATCACCCTGAGCAGTTGCCATGCTTTGTAGGGCTTGCTGATGGTGCTTTTTGCCCCGGCTTCGACACCTCGTCTTGTGGGCTCATCAGCTGAATAGCCGCTGGAAATGATAACCTTCGCTTGCGGATCCATGCGGAGAAGCTCTTCGAGAAATCTCTTCCCGCCGATTCCAGGCATGATCAGATCGAGAATCACCAAGTCAATTCGCTCCTTGTCTTGATGATAGAGCTCCAAGGCCGTTTCGCCGCTGGCGGCTGTCAAGACCGTATAACCAAACCCCGTGAGTATCTCTTCGGCAAGACGCACCAGCGATGGTTCATCGTCCACCACCAAGATCCTCTCGTTGCCTCCCACGGGCCTTTCTTCTTCATCCGTCTCTTCAGAGAGTGCCCCATGTGCCAGGGCAGGTAGGTGGATCTTGATGGTGGTTCCTTTTCCGGGCTCACTTTGGCACGTGATCTGGCCTCCATGGCCTTTTACAATGCCGTAGACCATGGCGAGACCAAGGCCTGTACCTTTGCCTTTCTGCTTGGTGGTGTAGAAGGGCTCAAAGATGTGCTGAACAACCTCCTTGTCCATGCCATGGCCGCTGTCAGAGACCAAAAGTTGGACATAATCGCCGGGGCTGACTCCAGTTAGAGACGTGCAATATTCCTCGTCCAGACTGACGTTTTCGGTCATCAGCGTCAACCGGCCTCCTTCGGGCATGGCGTCCCTTGCATTGATTGCCAGGTTCACCAGCACCTGCTCGATATGAGCCGGATCAGCACTGATGACCCACAGCCCATCAGCAAGGATGAGCTCGATGTCGATCATCTTGGGAATGGTCCGCTCCAGCAGCTTCGTGGCATGCCGAACCTCGCGATTGAGGTCCATGGGCCGGGATACAGGTTCCATCTTGCTGCTGAAGGCAAGCAGCTGTCGAGTCAGCTCCCCTCCCCTCTTGGCGGCCCTGGCGATTTCTTGCAGCCGTTGATAATCAGTCTCGTCTCTTTGCTTGCTTGCCAGCAGGAGCTCCGCATAGCCTTCCACGGCCTGAAGGAGATTATTGAAATCATGGGCAATGCCTCCCGCCAGAGTTCCGACGGCCTCCATCTTCTCTGCATGATGGAGTTGCGCCTCCAACCTCTTCCTCTCCGTGACGTCTTCGATAATACCAATAGCCCCCAGGAAGTTGCCATGCTCAGAGGTTATTCTCCGATAGGTTGCCTTGATTGTGGCCTTCTTGTTCCCGATGGCAAACTCGTAGCCCCCTTCGAATTGGCCGGTTCCCTCTGCCAGAGCTCTCTCTACCGCCAATCGAGCTTCCCCATCCCTCATTGATTCCAGCATATTATATCCAACAAGATCTTCTCTCGGAGAACCAATGATTTCAATAAATCTATCGTTGCAATCAATAATAACACCGTCTTGATCAAAGTGTATGATCCCTAACGGAGAGTGATCGAAAATCATGTGATACCGCTCTTCGCTCTCCTTGAGTTCTTTCTCTGTCCGTCTTCGTTCCGCGATTTCCTTCCGCGCATGCTCGTAGAGCCGGGCGTTCTCGATGGCCACCGCCGACTGATCAGCGATTCCCTGGATGAGCGCCACATCCCGCTCCTGAAAGGGCCCCTTCTCGCTCTTTCTGATGAGAGTGAGCACCCCGGTGATGATTTCCCCGATCCTCATGGGCACTACTACCCATTCCCGGCTCCGGAGATACTCGACGTACCCGGGCGTGGTAACACCCGCGACATCCTCGCCCCTATGAATCGCTACCTCACCAGTGCTCGCCACACGGCCGGCGATGGCCTCCCCCACCCGGATGGGATGGGCAAGAAGCAATCCCTCGACCTCTTCCCGTTCAGCCGGATCGCGAAAATAACTCCCTTTCACAACCAACCAATCATCCTCGATGAGCCGCACCAACGTCAGATCAGCGTCCACCACCTCGGTACAGCGCAGGGTGATCTGGTCCAGCAGCTCGGTCGCCTCCAGACTCGAGGAAAAAAGCCGCCCTGTTTCATAGAGCAATCCAAGATCCCGTCCCTGTTGACGGGTCTCATCGAACAGCCGCGCGTTCTCGATAGCGACACCAACCTCATCAGCCAAAGTCTGCAATGTGAAGAGATCATCGTCGCCGAAGGCTCGTAGTTCCGTGCTCTGCACGTCGAGCACGCCAATGAGCCGCCCTTTGACTTTGATGGGCACGGCCAACTCCGAACATGTGTCTGCCAATACATCCACTAGACGATAGGAAGCTTCTTGGGAAACATCATTTACGAGTAGTGGTTCTCCGCTGGATGCCACACGCCCACAGATGCTCCCTTCGCCCACCTTGGGGCGCAACAATCGAACAGCCTCGACCTCATACCCGGCACCAGCCTTGGCATCCAACTCCTCAGTGGAGGGATCAACCAGGAGAATGGTGACATACCGATAGTCAAATGCCTGGTGGATGACGTGCACCACTCGGTCCAACAACAGATCCAGCTCCAGCAAAGAAGTGATCTGCCGTCCGACCTCGCCCAGGATCGCTAGCTGGGTAGCCCGTTTCTTGAGTATCTCCTCAGCCCGTTTGCGTTCCGTGACGTCACGGCATATGGCGCCTACCAGCTCGACCTCCCCCTGCCTATCTTTGATAGGATAGAGCGTGGACAGATGGAACCTGGTCACCCCGCCGAGGTCCAAGATATGTTCGTACGTCAGCGCCATGCCGCTCTCGAGAACCCATCGATGCCGCTTCCAGTAACGATTCACTTCCTCCTTGGAGAAAAATTCCTCTGGCGAGCGACCAACAATGTCCTCCGACCTGAGACCGTATTCCTGGAGACGCCCGCCCCCCGCCGTCCGGAAGACTCCGGCACGATTAACACAAAAGATCAGACCACCACTCGACTCTATCAGGCGGCCATATTGTTCTTCGCTCTTCCTGTCATCGCTCATGTATGGATCTCCGTAGGCCTAACACGAACTTCTCACTCTTGCATCCCAT
>JAUXFG010000271.1 GCA_030620115.1 Candidatus Fermentibacterota bacterium | reverse complement strand
GACCAGTCGGCGTGGCAAGCAAAGTTTGGGAGGAAATTCTTGGGAAGCTGATGAGCTGGTAAGCTGCTGAGCTGATGAGTTGGAGGGGAGAGGCTGGGAACGCGGGGAGGCTGGGAAGGCAGGCAGGGGAAGATCGCAGGCAAGGGAGGATCGCAGGCAAGGGAGGATCGCAGGCAAGGGAGGATCACAGGCAGGGGAGGATCACAGGCAGGGACGCCTGCGCTACTGAGCTGCGCCATTGACGCTGCAAGCTCAAGACGTGACGAAGGTGCCGGTACCCATCAGGACCATTCATTGAAGAAATGTTGGCATGAATTGAAGAAGTTCGGGACAAAGTTCGAGACGAAGTTTCCGGGTCAGGAGGGGGCGTTGGGAGGTATATTCTGTTGGGGGACGAAGCCTTCTAGGTTGGAGACGAGATGTCTGAAATGGTCGCCACGGTCCTCGAAGGAGCTGTAGGCGTCGAAACTCGAGCAGGCAGGGCTTAGGAGGACTACTTCGCCCGGCTGGGCCTTGTGAGTGGCGATGAGAAGCGCCTGCTCAATGTCCACGGCTCTATGCAGCTCCGCCGCACCATGGAGCTCTTTCGCAAGCCGATCCCCGGCTTCCCCGAAAACAATAACCATTCTTGCCTTGGCCTGGATCAATGGGAAGAGGGGGGAGAAGGGGAGGCCCTTGTCCTTGCCTCCCAGCAGGAGGATGATGGGTTGGGAGAAACTCTCGAGCGCTCGTGATGCGGCGTGGGTGTTGGTGGCTTTGGAATCATTGACGAATGTGATGTCGTGGGCGGCGCCCAAAACCTCCAATCGATGAGGAAGCCCGCGGAAGCTCCGAAGTCCCTCCGCGAGCCGGACACCATCGATTTCCAAGGGGAGAAGCATGGCAAGGGCCGCAAGGGCGTTGGCCCAGTTGTGGCGACCCGCCAAAGGGAAGGAAAAGACAGAGAGAACACGCGTAGGAGCGCGGCCGGGTTTCCGACAAACCATCCAATCCTTATCTATGTATGCCCCAGCTTCCAGGGGCTGCCTTATGCTGAAACGAAGCAGGCGATCTTCTCCGTAGGGTACCAGCCTGCGGAGCTCGGGTTGATCCGCATTCACCACGCGCCAACTGCCTGGGCGCTGGAGTGAGAATATCTTTGCCTTTGTTTGAGCATACGTTTCCATGGTGCCGTGGCGGGCAAGGTGATCCTGCGCGAGATTCAGGATGGATGCGACGCATGGCGAGAAGAACCCTGTATGCTCCAGTTGGTAGCTGCTCACTTCGATGACCGCGAAGCCATCGGGGTCTGTCTGTTCTACCACGTCACTGAACGGGGTCCCGATATTGCCGCCGAGCACCGTGGGAAGGCCGGCTGTTTGGAGCATATGCGCCAGCAGTGAACACGTCGTACTCTTGCCATCGGATCCGGTGACCGCCAAGACCCGTGCCTTGCAGTGACGAAACGCAAGCTCCAGCTCGCTCCAGATCGGGATGCGATCCTGTTTTGCCTGCACGAGAAGCGGATGGTGTGAATGTATTCCCGGGCTCACCACCAGAAGCGAGGCATCCTGGAGGGGGTTGGCGCCGGGGGGCAGCGCTCCCTGGGAAATGAGTCGCATACTCCCGGGCGAGGCCAGGGCATGCGGATCGTCATCCACCAGGCGGGGACGGGCTTGCCTCGCAAGGATCAAAGAGGCTGCCGCGATTCCGCTTCGTCCCAGACCGAGCACGGTAACCACACTTCCCGGGACGATTGCGCTATGCGTCGCCTGGACAGGTTCCATTGGTTCACTCATGGGCAGTCAGTTGGGTCAGCTCTTGGGCGTCATTGAAGGGAAAAAATCTCCCGCGAACCTCCTGGGTCGTCTCATGCCCTTTTCCCGCCACCAGGATCACGTCTCCGGCGCGCGCGCTACGCACCGCGTGCCTCAATGCACTTCGCCGGTCTGCTATCCTGTGGCAGCTTGTATCACTTGGCATTCCCTGGCAGATATCATTAATGATCTGTTCGGGATTTTCGCTCCTGGGGTTGTCGCTGGTGACAATAATAAGATCAGCCAGTCGGGATGCGATCTTTCCCATGAGTGCACGTTTCCCCTGATCCCTGTCTCCGCCGCAGCCGAAGACCACAATCACTTTCCTTTGCGTCAAAGCCCTGGCGCCGTCAAGTGCTTTCTCCAGAGCACCGGGCGTATGCGCATAGTCCACCAAGGCCCAGAGGCGGCCGTCATGATAGACCGGCTGGAAGCGCCCTGGAATGTGCGCAACCTGCTCCAACCCAGATCTAATGTCATCAAGGGAAAGCCCAAGCGCCACTCCCACGGCCAGAGCAGCAGAGAGGTTCTCCACCTGAAAGGAACCGAGGAGTTTGCTTCGCAAGACAAGCTGTTCGCCACTGACTTCGGCCCGCAGCCATGTCCCGTGTGCGGCGCTCCCCGATTCTTTTACTATCACATCCGCATTCTTACCTGATGCAGAGAAGGTAAAAAGGCGTGAGACGCGCTGCCGTACTGCGCCCACGATATCGGCTTGGTCTCCGTTCACCACGGCTGTTCCATCTGGGGCCAAGGCGTCGAAGAGCAGGAGCTTGGAGGAGAGATAATCTTCTGGCGTCGCATGATAATCCAGATGATCTCTGCCGAATGTGGTGAATACCGCGGCGCTGAGCCGGAGGCCGGCCAATCGTTTCTGCTTCAGGCCGTGGGATGAGGTTTCCAATGATACGGCAGAAGCTCCATGTTCTTCAGCCCAACAGAGCAGCCTATTGAGCTCCACAGGTGGGGGTGTCGTATGCTTGGTCGTTGTCTCAGAAGTGCCGACCCTGGCCCCCAGGGTTCCGATGTAGGCACAGGGCAGATCCGAGGCAGTGAGCATGGAGCTCACCAGATATGCCACCGAAGTTTTGCCGTCAGTGCCGGTGATGCCTATCAGACGAAGCCGGTCGGCAGGTCTTCCGTAGAGCTCGGCTGCCAGATGTCCTATTGCCGATCGAGCATCGTCCACCAAGGCAAACGGAACGGATGGAAGGGAATCCGGGAGTACTTCTGAGACTAGAGCCGCGGCGCCGCGGTGGACTGCATCCTCGATGAATTGGGCGCCATCGGCTTGGGTTCCCCGCAATGCCACGAAGAGGGTTCCAGGTTCTACCAGCCGGGAGTCTGCCGTGAGCTGGAGGATTGGGACCGAGGTGTTGCCAAGGACCTGTTTCGTTTCTATGGCCTTCAAGAGCTGATCGAACGATTTCATCCGGCTATCCCGAGGGTTCGAGGGGAATGGGGGGGTGGGGCGGGAATTTTGAATTCTCAATTCTCAATTTTGAATTGGGGAAGGCGAGGGGAGGGAATTGGGGAGAAACGAAGGGAGAAAAACATCGAACATTCAACATCCAACAT
>JAUXFG010000173.1 GCA_030620115.1 Candidatus Fermentibacterota bacterium | reverse complement strand
CGTCCCTCCACAGGATGTCCGCATTGCTCGATGGAGGGCCATGCTCCGTCATGGCCGCCCTTGGCGCCGATACTGCGGGCTTCCGGACGCGTTGGATGCACGCACTCATCAAAAAGTTACCCGGTTTATCCTTGACTATCCGAAATATTCTGCCATTTATTGCCCTGATTATCTAAATATACGAGCGCTGAATGACCCCCTTTCCCTTGGATTCTTGTCATATCCAGAGGGGAGGCCAAGGTGAAACGACGGATTGACCGGTTTCTGCTGGAGTGGAAAGACGACCGTGAGCGGCGTGTTCTTCTTATCCGCGGTGCTCGCCAGGTTGGCAAAACCTACTCTGTACGTCAGTTGGGCTCCTCGTTCGACCATTTCCTAGAGGTTAACTTCGAGGAAGAGCCTGACGTGCACACATTCTTTGGCCGCTCGCTGAATCCTGACGGGATTTGTGAGAAACTATCCGCGTATTACAGAACTCCGATCACTCAGGGAAGAACCCTGCTCTTCCTGGACGAAATCCAAGCATGCCCGCGCGCGTTGAGCTCACTGCGTTTCTTCCACGAGAAGACACCGAATCTTCATATGGTGGCTGCCGGATCATTGCTGGAGTTTGCCTTGGAAGAGATTCCCTCGCACGGAGTCGGGCGCATTCAAACGCTTTTCATGTACCCCATGTCCTTTCACGAATTCGCGGAGGCCCTCGGAGAGCGGAGCCTGCTGGACCTACTTGCAGGTGCCGACGCAGACCAGCCGCTGGAAGAACCGTTTCACCGACGGCTGGTTGACTACGTTCGTACATATCAACTGGTCGGCGGCATGCCGGCCATTGTGGAAGCCTATGTGACGTACCGGGATCTGAACCGCTGCATGAGGCTTCTTGACAGTCTCCGCGTCTCCTTGCACGACGATTTCGCCAAGTACAAACAACGCTCGCCCGTGGAACGGCTGGCCGAGGTCTTCCGGGCGATCTCGTACCAGGCAGGAGGCAAGTTCAAATATGCTCGCGTCGACTCCCATTCCTCGTCTCCGTCTCTCAAGGGCGCTCTTGGCCTCCTGATAAAGGCCGGGCTGGCCTACAAGGTGCATCACACATCAGCCAGGGGCTTCCCTCTGGGCGCCCAGATGGATCCCATGAAGTTCAAGGTTCTTCCAGTTGATATCGGCATCCACCAGCGCGTGCTGGGGCTTGACATGGCTGACCATCTGGTGGCAAGCGAAGTGGACCTGGTCAACAAAGGCAGCCTGGCAGAGGTCTTTGTTGGACTTGAGCTGATCCACAACGATTCGCCCCATATCGAACCTGCCCTGCATTACTGGCATCGTGAGGCCCGAGGAAGCCAGGCAGAAGTCGACTACGTCATCCAACGAGGGGGCACAATTATCCCTATCGAGGTCAAAGCCGGGACAACGGGCAAGATGCGCAGCATGCATCTCTTCATCCACGAACGGAATACCCCACGAGGCATTCGCCTTTCCCTTGAGAACTTCTCGCGGTACGGGCATATCGAAACCATGCCACTCTATGCAGCATCGCGACTGGCAGACGTCTAGCCCGCATTTCTCATCCCGCGTCCGCCGCGGGACTGCAGCGTTGCATTTGGCCCCGCCCGCTGCGTTACGTCGAGGAGGCTGATGGAGTCCGCCAACTGGCGGATTACATCTGCGGTATCGACGCCAACGGCGGCCATGAGGGACCATGGCCCTCCATCGAGCAATGCATACGTCTTGTCCTGTGGAGGGACGCGCTCAGTCGCGTCCGCGTCGCGCGAAACCCGAAGTCGCTCTGAAGTACCTTGTTCGCCATTCTGTACGTCTCGACAACGGGTCTCAATGTCACGCAATTGACTTGAGACTTGGTCTATCCGGAACTCTATTGAGTTGAGAATCCAAAACTGAAAATGTTCAACTCGGGTCTGCTTGTGAATCATCCAGATGATCTTGAGCGACACAAGCAAGATGCCAAGTTCAAACGAGAACAGCGGAGGCAGCGGCACGGATATGCCCAAGAGGTATCTGGACATGTCTGCCGCAAACAACAGAATCAATAGCACAGCCAAGACTATAGTGACGACCTTCTCTCGCTTAGGGGAGCTTTTTTTCCCAATCTGCCCCACAATACGGCGAATTTTCTCCTTCTCGGCCTGGAACCGCTTGAGCTCTTCCGTGAGTTCTGTTGTCTGGTCGTTGGGCATAATCCTGTCACTCCCTAGCTTAGGGTCCAACTTCTCACAAATGCCGCGTCGGCTGCGGGACTTCGTTACGCTCCGTTCCGTCTTCGCTACAGCTACGACGTGACAAGCGGCTTCCTCGATCCGCCGGCTGGCGGACAGATTATACGCCTCCGGTATCCTCGGTCGTCCCGCACCCAAAGCGTTGGGTGCGGGACAGCCACAACCATCTCGACCCTCTCGCGAAAAAACCCGGTGAGAAATCCGGGCTAGTCATTGCGAGGAGGGTAGCGACGAAGCAATCTCGCCTACCCGTGCGTGTCCGCACGCAGACAGGTCCGCCCATTGAGATCGCCGCGCTGTCGCTCGCGATGACCCCGGACCTCAATCATTGCAGGGATAATTCCGAAAGCGCAAAGCGCTTCCAGGTCTGTCCTGCTTCCAGTCATGAGCCTGCCGAATGGAGCTCAGTCGAAGGGCCTATTCTGAGACATCCCCTAATCTGTGCGCCATAACTGCGACTCCCGCGCAGTACGCGGGACTCGCAGTGGCTTATTCTTCCGCGAATCCTTGGCCCGGACGTCGCAGAATCGAATAGTCTAGTAAGTCTATGGATTTACTAGACTATTCCCTTTTCTACTGATCCCGCTGAAATACGCACCTATCCATGATTCCTTTGCTCTATCCGTGATGACAAGGTTAATTCGGTTAAGGGCAGTCTGGCGGCATTGCATCCTCGTCGGGTTGTCAGGCTG
Organism: Candidatus Fermentibacterota bacterium; assembly: GCA_030620115.1. Classification (GTDB taxonomy): domain Bacteria; phylum JAFGKV01; class JAFGKV01; order JAFGKV01; family JAFGKV01; genus JAUXFG01. The sequence continues at coordinate 4,678 of JAUXFG010000173.1, read as the reverse complement.
CGGGCTAAGACAGATCCTTCCAGATTCGTGCAAGGGGGTAAGATATGATTGCAAGAACACCACTGACATTCGCTCTTCTGGTGACCATGCTGGCCGCCGCAAGCACCGCACAGGTCATGTATACATTGGTTTCTCCCAACGAAGAGGCCGCCGGTTTTTTCGGGCATTCCATCTCCGGTGCGGGGGACATAAATGGGGATGGGTACGATGATGTGGTGGTGGGGGCCTACGGGGAAGGTCCCGGCATAAGCCCGGATAATGCCGGCCGGGCATACGTCTTCGATGGCTGGACAGGCAACCTGCTCCACACCTTGGTTTCTCCCAACGAGGAATATGACGGTGGTTTCGGGTATTCCGTTTCCGGCGCGGGGGACGTAAATGGAGACGGGTACCATGACGTGGTGGTGGGGGCCTGGATGGAAGATCCCGGCTCAAGCCCCGACAATGCCGGGCGGGCATACGTGTTCGACGGTCAGACGGGGGATCCACTCTACACCCTGGTTTCTCCTAACGAGGAACCCTACAGTCATTTTTTTGGGAACTCCGTTTCCGGCGCCGGGGACGTAAATGGGGATGGGTACGATGATGTGGTGATAGGGGCTTTCTGGGGAAGTCCCGGCTCAGGCCCTTCCAGGGCCGGGCGGGCATATGTATTCGACGGTCAGACGGGGGATCCACTCTACACCCTCGTTTCTCCTAACGAGGAATACAATGCCTGGTTCGGGTATTCCGTATCCGGAGCGGGGGACGTAAATGGGGATGGGTACGATGATGTAGTGGTGGGGGCTAATAGGGAAGATCCCGGCTCAAGCCCCGACAATGCTGGCCGGGCATATGTGTTCGACGGTCAGACGGGCAACCTACTCTACACCCTCGTTTCTCCTAACGAGGAAATCCGCGGTGGTTTCGGGGGTTCCGTTTCCGGAGCGGGGGACGCAGACGGAGACGGCTACGATGACGTGGTGGTTGGGGCTAATTGTGAAGATCCCGCATCAAGCCCATCAGAGGCCGGCCGGGCCTACATATTCGACGGTCAGACCGGCAACCTACGCTACACCTTGGTTTCTCCCAATGAGGAATATGAAGGTTATTTCGGGCGTTCCGTTTCCGGAGCAGGGGACATAAATGGGGATGGGTACGATGACGTGGTGGTTGGGGCTGTTTATGAATCTCCCGGGTCAAGCCCCTATCAGGCCGGTCGGGCATACGTGTTCGACGGGCAGACGGGGGATCCACTCTACACCCTGGTATCTCCCAACGATGGATCCGTCGGTTCTTTCGGGTGTTCCGTTTCCGGAGCGGGGGACATGAACGGAGACGGGTATGATGACGTGGCGGTTGGGGCTCGTACGGAAGATCCCGGGTCAAGCCCATGCTTTGCCGGACGGGCATACGTGTTCAGTGGGTTCCTCATTCCGGTTGAATTGACCGAATTCACTGCATCGGTGGAGGAAGGGGCGGTAATCCTGAGATGGGCAACCTTGTCCGAACACGAGAACTTCGGATTTCATGTGTATCGGTCTGGTGAAACCGCCGGCGCATACGTACGCATCACGGATGCGATCATTCCCGGTGCCGGTAATAGCAGTGTGAGGCAGGATTACACCTATGCGGATGAAGATATTGCGGCAGGCAATAGCTACTCCTACAGACTGGCGGATATCGACTTCCAGGGACATGAGACCCTGCACGGGTCCGTGAGTGTGACGGTATTCCCCTCAGAGCTCACCCTCCACGGGGTGTATCCCAATCCATCCAGCGATGAGGTGATGGTGAAGCTTGCACTCAGCGCAAAGGGCCACGTTCGGTTAGACGTATACAACCTGGCGGGACAACTGGTCAGGACGCTGGTCGACCACGAGATGGAAGGCGGCGTATATGAGATTAGGTGGGATGGTCAGGACGAAGCCGGCAGGATCGTACCGCCCGGGGTGTATACTTGCCGGGTTCAGTCCGTGGACATGGAATATCTCGGGAGAATGATACGGATCCGATGATCTTCAAGAAGGGCGAGCCGGGTCGGGCACTACAACTTGCGGACGCGGCGGAGCGCGTCCCTCCATAGCATAGAATGGATTCATTTCCCGTTAGAAATTGCTATATCCTGAAATACGCCGCATCAGGATGGTGAATTACCACACCTGAGGCGGAGCATTCTGGGACTAGAGCCCACGCCTCGGTGTGGTGGATGCCGATCTCCTCCGGTTTAAGCAGCTTGAAGATCGGCTCATGGATTGAAAGATCGGGGAGCGCGGGCATCCCTGGTGCGTAGACTTTGCCGCGCTTCGCGCCAAGATCCAGCTCCGTGACGATCCTTCTCCGGAATAGCTCGGCAAGCGCTTCGGTGAGCGCCATGACCAACCCATGGATCAGGAAGTACTCCGAAAATGCGCCTTCCTCCCGCGCCGATTCAGCCGCTTCCAGGCCAGCCGAACCCATGGTCACCACATAGAGCGATACCACGTCGCCATCAGGGTTCACATAATCGAGCATGGACCTGTGCGGCGCGGCGGCCTGTCTGCCGACATGGAGCAGACAAGGCATTCCCTTCTCGGCATCGTAGAGCTCCAGGTGCTCGTTCCCCTGGGGGCTGCCCTTCCAGTATCCCCATGCGCCAGCCCCAACGAGACCCACATTCTCGAGAATAGGTAGAAGCCGTGCAAGCTCCCTTTCTCCGCGCTCATGTGCCTTGATTTTCCAGAAGCGATGGAAAAGCCCCTTCCTATTGAGGAAATGGAGGATCTCCTCGAAAGGAATGTGTTTCTCCACCCGGCGACCCTCGAATGGTGGATCCGGGGGATTCGGATGTCCCTTGGGGGAATGGATTGATGCCGAGCGGACCGCTGCATGCGTTTTGCTCTGGGGTGGTTTCGGCTGCTCGCCTTTGGAGAGCCGTTGAATCAGTTCGAGCCCATGCATGGCATCCGGTGCATAGTAGAGCTTTCCCGGATAGCACGGAGCGAGCTCTTTGGCGGCATAGGACTCACTCAGCGCGGCACCGCCCACCACGATAGCCGGATAGGGTGGACCCATAGGAGCAATGCGGGTCAGACCCTGGCGCATTACCTCCACGGACTGAACCAAGAGTCCCGAAAGCCCAATAGCCAATGCCCCATGATCCTTGGCAGCCTTGAAGGCCTGGACCACCGGCACCCTGGTGCCCAGATCATCCACCTCGAATCCATTGTTCTCGAGAATGATCCCCACGAGATTCTTCCCGATATCATGTACATCACCTTCCACCGTGGCCAATACGATTCGATGCCTGCTGCCCGAGTGGCTCGCCGGGAGCTTCGGCCCCAGAATCTCGCTTCCGGAGCGTACTACCTCGGCAGAAGCCAACACAAATGGGATCTGCATTTCTCCCGTTCTGAAAAGCTCACCAACCCGCTTCATGCCCTCAAGGAGACCTCGTTGGAGCACGACCTCCGGGGGATATCGCCTCAGTGCGACATCCACTGTGGTCTCCACGAATGCTTTGTCCCCATTGATCACCAGTTCCTGCAGGGACTCCAATGGATCTGAAGGTCTTGCCTTTGTGGTGACTGCCTTGGCCGAGGGTTCCTTCTCGAAAAGCGCGAGGAAGGAGACGAGCTCCTCACGTGGCGCCCCGTGTACCAGCAAACGTTCAGCCTGCTTTCGTATGGTTTCCGGAATCCTGTAAAGGGGGGTTATCTGACCGGCATGCACGATGGCGGCAGTGAGACCACGCTCATGGGCCAGCTTCAGCATCATGCTGTTGAGCACCTTTCTCACTGGGGGTGCAAGACCGTGGGAAATGTTGGAAACGCCCAAGATCGTGGACACTAACGGAAGCTCCTTGGCAAGTACCTCCACTGCTCGCAGCGTCGCAGCGCCTGCGTCCTGCAGTTCTGCTTGGCCGGTTCCAATGGGAAATGTCAGGGCATCGAAAAAGAGCGCATCCTCAGGCAGGCCGAGCTCACGCCGTAGGATATCGGCCTTATGGGCAATCTTGACCTTGTGCTCGGTAGTCAGTGCCTGCCCAGCCTCGTCAACAGCCAAGGCAACCATGGCACAGCCTGTCTCGAGGCAGGCATGTGCCACAGAACGGAAGCTCTCTTCGCCATCAGCAGAGGTCACCGAGTTCAATACTCCCCTACCGGGGAGTTCTTCGGCGGCGCGGATCAGTGCCGCCGGTGTCGCCGAGTCGAGAAAGATAGGGGCAGTGCAACGCCCCCTCAGCTGGGTGATCAGGGACACCAATTCTTCCTCTGGATCCCTGCCCAACAGATCCACACACACGTCCACCGCATGCGCACCCTGGCCGGCCTGCTCAGCAATGATACTGACCGCGGTCTCCATGTCTCCACGTTCAATGATCCGCTTGAACCTGCGGGAGCCATTCACATTCCCCCGTTCGCCAATAAGCAAAGGCGAATCTTCCTGGCGATACCGCGTACGATTGTAGAGGCTGCTGAGAGAGGGGACCCACGTGACTTCGCTTGTTTTCGGTTCTCTTGATGATATGCCCTGCCTCAGTCGGCCGATATGGGCGGGATTTGTGCCACAGCAACCCCCGATCACCGCCAGTGATACCTGATCCACCAGAGGAAGGACATGGGCCGCGAAATCATCGGGCCCCATGGGGAAGACTGTCTTGGAACCATCTTTGATCGGGATCCCGGCATTGGGCTTGAACCAAAGCGGTACCGGGCTT
>JAUXFG010000098.1 GCA_030620115.1 Candidatus Fermentibacterota bacterium | reverse complement strand
TCTACGAAGCAACTCAGTTGGTGGGGAAACAGATTGTTGTGGTTACCAATCTCGAACCCGCCAGATTGCGCGGTGTGCAATCAAACGGTATGCTTCTGGCCGCCAGCGATAGAACCAGCGGCAAAGTTGTCCTCCTGGCACCTATGGAGCCTGTCGAACCCGGCTCCTCCGTCTCCTGATCTGAAACTTCGTCTCGAACTTTGTCCCGAACTTCTTCAATTCATTCCAAAGTCTCGTGATGGAATGATCCCGCTGGCCGGCGAGTGGCCCCACTGACCTGAAACTCAACTCTACCGCGCAAGATATCACCACTGTCACTCTGAATGAGCGTAATGCCCGAATCTACCTATCCAGCGACACGGAGCGAAACCTGGCTTCGGAACCATCCAAGAACGCGCTCCACCGCGACCACATCCCCTCAGCCTGACTCTGCTGGCTCGAGGCAAGATCCTCCTGCTCCCCCGGGTCGCGCTCTAGATCGAAAAGCATCCTCTCCTCTTGGAGATAGACTGGTGGATGCGCGGAATCTGTTGCCTGGATCAGCTTGTAGGGCCATTCCACTGAGGCCACCGACATTCCTTCTTCCGATTCCGAAAACACCGGCTGCGGACTCATCGCTTCCCCCGCAAGAAGGGGCGTGAGACTTCTTCCGTGATCCCGCTGAGCGATGGAGACACCAGCCAGATCAAGGAGCGTGGGGAAAAGATCAATCAAGCTCACAGGAGCTGCCGCCATGCTGGCAGGCGCTGCGCGGCCGGGCGCTGCAATCACCAGTGGAACGTGCATCACCTCTTGGAAAAGCATCGCGTGGCCCTCCATGGCTCCATGCTCACCCAATGACATGCCAAATCCTCCAGTCATCACAAGAACACCGTGCTCCGTGAGACCAAGTACCTGCATGGCCTCGCGGATTTTCCCGATCTGACTATCGATGAAGGACACGGTCGCCATGTATCGAACTTGCGCCTCTCTGAGGTCCTCTTCCTCTGCCCATCCAAATTCGGCACATATCTCCACATACTCATCAGGAGGATCGAATGGAGGCGTCAAGTCTGCGAACTGCATCCACAGCAGGCTCTTGCCAAGGCGATGCCAGTTGGCAAAAAGCAAACGGATAATGCGATCTGTCTGCTCCGCAGCCGACAACAATCGGGCACTGGGGCCATCAAACCTGGAATATCCACGCCCGAGGCTCTGTCGTGCTGCATGCAGAACTGGATCCGCGACACTTGCAATACAGGTATATCCCTGCGCTCCGAGTTCCGTGGCCAACGTCGAGGTCATTGAGGACAGGCTGTGCCCGTCATCATAAACGCCATGCACAAAGGGATAGACCCCCGACATCAGGCTGCAGTATACTGGCATGCGGTGAGTTGAGGGTGCATACGCCCTCGTGAAAACGACTCCGGACCGTGCAATCTCATCCATGCGTGGCGTGATTGTACCCCTACGCTGTATCATATCCGCCCGCAATCCATCGATGGTAACCAAGGCGATCATCTTGCCTGCGTCCGGCACGACCGGCGCCTCAATCACCATGTCCCCGATGCCGACCCCGGCGATATCACCTTCATCTGCACGAAGCACAAACCAATCAACCGCATGCCCCATTGGCACACGCACCACGGTCGGCGTCGGTCCGGGATCCACCTCACGAGTCCATAATACGCGCTCCTCGCCATGCATTTCGGCCCCAATGATGGAGACGGCGACAGTCTCACCGCCATCCACACCAAGATGATGTACCATGCCTCTGATGATACTTCCTTTGGGAACGTGGAGGTGAACAACAAAGGCATTCTCTTGACTCACGTGGGACAATCCCAACATCGAAGCCCGCTCCACCGCATTCTTGAGTCGCGACTTGGTCTCTGGTGGCAGCTCCTGGAACTCCCGTCGCACGCCTGCTTCCCAGCCGATCTCTCGCACGCAGAATCTGAGCGGTCTCGGATCACCGGGGATTCGGGCCGCCCTGGAGGGGACGATACGCAGAATATTGAGGCCGGTCCTTACCACATCTTGAGGAATGGATAGCTCGAAATCGTTGAAACGATGGCTGGCAATACTCGTGCGGCCTATATCAGTGTCATTGAACAAAAATACCATGCCCTGAACCTGCCCTTCACCTAGGGGTGGGCGCGCCCATCTGATACGGCACTTCAAGGCATGGCGTCGCACGATTGGCACCATCACCTCCACCGTATCCCCCAGAGCCCATCTGAAGAATCGTCCGTCCGGATCCTGTTCCACCTCATCCCAGCCTGCCCCAAGGTAAACTTCATGTCCGGGCTCGCCCATTCGAAAGCCATCCGTCTCCCGAAGCTCCTCAACAAGTTGAGGCCACTGGGAAAGCTTGATCTCTATCCTGGGATGATCGCTTCCACCGCAGCAAAACAAAAAAACACCACAGAATGTCAGAAGAAGCGCTGTTGTTTTACCAATACGCATAGGTCTCTCCTTCCAAGGATAGTCAGCGTTCACAGGCTCAGAGTTCCTCCAAACCCTGAACGCTAATCTTCTAAACCCTGAACACTGAACCCCTAAACCCTGAACGCTGAACCCCCAAACCCTGAACCTTTGAACAACTAACATGGATTATCGACTAGTCGGAGCCCGACTGCTTCGAACTCTCGGCGGGCTGCATGTACCTCATCCGGCAAAACCGGGCGATGGAGCGGTTGGAACGACGCAGCACGAAATGCTGGTCGGTATTGTCCCATGACGTTCACCGCCCCGCGCTTCCCTAACAACTTCGAGAGCGCCCTCGCCCACATGCGGCTCCCCGCCAGATCGCCGGGAAGCACGAGATGCCGTACAAGAACACCTTTGATCGCCACACCTCTGGAGTCGGTCCGGAGTAAGCCCACTTGCCGATGCATCTTCCGCAAAGCTCTGCACGCAACAGGGAAGTAGTCGGGCGCCGAAGCCAGTGCCATGGACACCTGAGGCGAGACGAACTTCGTATCGGGAAGGTACACATCCACCACCCCATCCAGGAGGTCAAGAACAGATGCATCCTCGTAACCTCCGCAGTTATAGACTACCGGGAGCGTGAGCCCATCTTCCGCTGCCAGACAGAGCGCCTTGACAAGCTGCGGCACTTGATGAGTTGGTGTCACCCAATTGATGTTCTCACATCCCATCTCTTGAAGCCGCACCATGATCCGGGCCAGATCCTCCGTCCCCATCTCTTCTCCCTGACAAAAATGACTGATCGAGTAATTCTGGCAGAAGATGCAGGAAAGGTTGCAGCCGGCCAGGAATACCGTTCCACTCCCGCCCTGCCCAACCAGGACCGATTCCTCTCCAAAATGCGGCCCATAGCTGGCCACTCGAGCATTCCGGCCAATCCCGCAGGCGCCCACCTGATCCTTAGTCCTGTCGACATTGCATCTGCGAGGACATAATTGGCAGCGTTTGAGCAGCAACTCGAGCCGTCTCGCCCTCTCCCGCAGCTGCCCCCCGGGGACCAATTCGAGGTAGCGGCCTCTAGCTCGCACTCTAACCCCGAATCTCTCTATCCAGTGTCGAGAGGCATCCCAAGATATATAAACATTCAACATCGAACATCGAACATCGAACGTCCAACGCCTAAGTGAAAGAGATCAGAAGTTGGTTGCATGTTCTTCGTTCCCATCGTTCGATGTTGAATGTTGCGATGTTGAACGTTCCCACCGGCCTGCCCCGCCTGTCCTGAGCGTAGTCGGTGGGCCGGCGGGTGGCCTCTCTAGCCCGTCTGCCAGCCAACGAACCTGATATCCTGACAAAGCGCCCGCGCAGAGAGACCCGCTCTTTGGGCTCTCTCCAATCTCAAGCAAACAACCTCAGGCCTTTCCAAGAACCTTGCGATCCATGCACCCACAAGCCATGTCTCCGGCAGATGAGGATGCCTGACTGCCAGCTTCCACCAAAGCTTCTCACAATCCATAGCCCATGAAGGAGCCGAGTAGAGAAGCGCGGCCAAACGCTGGTGAGGAGTGGCAAGCCCGGAGATCGAATCCGGCGGTACGGGAGAATGCTCGCCGTGGGCGCCCAATTCCGTCGCAGCAAGCCATAGCTCATGGCGAAGGATAAGATTCTCTGGAAACCGGGAGACACCCTCCTCAGCGGCCTCGAACGCCTCGAGCAGCTCGCGTTGCCTGAGCGCCGCCTCCGCAATCAGCGCATAAGCCCGGGCCGAATGCTCCATTCTTAGAAGCTCTCGAGCCAGACTCTGGGCTTGCTCTGGTTCGCCGTCTTGCAGACGGGCAAGAGCCTCGATCGTCAGGATGTCACCGGACGCACCAAGATCCCTCCGGGCAGTGTGAGCCCAATCAATGGCGCCCTGCTCATTTCCCATTCCACGATCCATTTCCGCGAGCATCAGGGCTACTTCCCCATCTTGGCTCCACTGGAAAAGTGAAAAAAGAGCAAGCCCTCGAGCTGCTCCTCCGCCGGTGAGAGCGGCCACTCTCGCCGCAAAAATCGTTTCATCAAAACGGAACCCCTCGAGAATGGACCGAGTGAGCAAGCGCGACAGCACGGCATCGGCTTCCCCACTGGATAATTCTATCCGATCTCGAAGTAATAGAGTAGCCTCAGCGGGAATGGACAATCGCTGGGCCTCCTGCAATGCATGTGCCGCATCCGCGGGACTGTGCTCAACCAGGAGTTCCCCCAGAGCCAGGGAAGGCCAGGGCCAATCCGGGTCGACCTGAGCCGCATGCACGAGAAGCGTTTCATTGTGAGCAGCCAACCCACGGGCGTATGTGACAAATGCTGCCGTATTCGTGTCCCATCGACCTTCCCACGCATTCTCACGCGATGGCACACCAAAGCCGCCCAGTATCCATTGTGTGAGTTTGCGAAGCCGTACATGGCCCTTCTCCCACCGAATGGGCCGTGATGCGAGCGTATCCGGGGTCGCCAAAGTGACCTCTCCCCGTAACCCTTCTTCAGCGAGTTGTAGATCCACGATTACGTCCAGGCACCCAAAACGCGCCCTATGACCTCTCACGACTGAAAGACGTACAGGAGCATCAACCTGCCACGATATGGCTGCAACGAGATGCCGGGCCAACCCCTCGCTCAGTTCCCCCCCTGTGTGCGAGATCACCAACGGCCGACCACGGCCCGGATAGGTCGTTCTCGCGGGAAAGAGCATCCACACGAGACTCCCTACGACCAATCCGCCCAGGAGCAGGAGGAGGGGACGAAGCACCCTGTGAGGATTTCCTTGCTCCTGCAGGGTGAGCTCCTTGTCTGGATGCTCGGCTCTCAGTATTCGAAGAATCTCCCCTGCGTGCTTGGGCCTCCGCTTCGGATTTCGTTCAAGACACTGCAGAATGAGCTGCTCAAGATTCCCGGGTATGTCCGACACGTATGTTGATGGTGAAATCGGCCGCTTCTTCAGCCTTTGGATCAATGAGGTGATTGGGTTGTGGGTAGCAAATGGAAAAACGCCTGTGAGCATCTCGTAGAGGATGAGGCCAATCGCGTACACATCCGTCCTTGGATCCACGGCCAGCCCTTCCGCCTGTTCTGGAGCCATGTACTGAGGCGTTCCAAGGATCGCTCCAGAGGAAGTGTCCCCTGAAATATCGGGAGCATATGCCATCCCGAAATCGGTTACCTTTATGCGTCCATTGGAATCGAACAGGATGTTCTGTGGCTTGAGATCTCGGTGGACAATGCCCAGGGAATGCGCCTCGCCTACGGCATCGCAGATCTGACAGGTAAGCTCTACCGTTCGTCCCGGTGGGAAGGGAGCACGCTCCGCGATCTGGGCAGAGAGACTGGGACCTGGCAGGTACTCCATGGTGATGAAAAAAGAATCCCCATCAGAGCCCATATCAAAGATCCGTGCGACGTGAGAGCCCTCGAGCCTTCGGGCCAATACGACCTCATGACGGAACCGCGTAAGCATCTCTGGATCTTGCGCCGCCTCCGGCCTGAGGAGTTTGAGCGCTACCTCTACATCGAGCTCAAGATCTTCCACAAGGTAGACATCACCTACCCCTCCGCGCCCCAAGAAATCCCTTACGCGATACCGCCCTGCAACAAGAACACCCGGGACTAGTGTCTGCCCCCGATATGCCGGACTCACACGGACCATTCCCCGTGAGAATGATGTCCGAGGCCTTTGATGGCCAAGACTCCCTTCGGGACATCCATCATGACCCCTCCCGGTATCTACTGCCACGCCCGGATGGCAACCACCGCATATGTCCCGGTCCAGGGGCCAAGCTCCAAGATCACGTTCTCACCTTCCCGTCCGCCCAATAGGGGATGCACACCAGGGGCCAAGTATGAGTATATATGACGCGCCGGATGGCTCTCCCACGGGCCAAGAATCGTCAACGTGCTCTCAGTTCCATCTCCATCCCTCAGGGTTACCAAGCACCCAGGTCCGATCCGCTCCGTGTCGATTGCGTCCGGATTCAGGAGCCGCGCCTTGGAGAGCTCCTTCTCGATCTCACTTATTCTGCCGAGTATACGCTCCTGCTGCTCCTTTGCCGCCTTGTACTCGAAGTTCTCCTTGAGATCCCCGTGGGCCATTGCTTCGGCGATGGCCCGCTTATTCTGAGGGAGCTCCTCCTTCACAAGATAGCGCAACTCCTCCCCTCTCTTCGCCAAACCCTGCTCAGTGGTGAAGATAATCTCCCCCTCATCCCTGAGCTCCGGGAATAGTCTATCGATTTCGTCAAGCAGGTCCTTGCGCAGACTGATGGGGAGCTGTGCGTCACTGAGGACCTTTTTCAGCTGGCTTGCGCCCTCCAAGCCACGCTCTTGTGCGGCCTCACGCACGACACGACCCCCTTCCAGGAACGCCGCCACGGGATTCAACAGTGCCGAAAGCTGAGGGAGGAGTTGAAGTAATGTCGAGAGACGCTCGACTCGCGGATAGGGGAATGGATACCCTTCCTCGGCTTTCTGAACCAGCCAGAAGTAGGCATTGCCCTGCTCGGGGAGATGTCGGAGCACGGTCCAGACAAGTTGTGACTTCTCCTCCTCTGTGAGACACTTGATAATGGAGTCACGATCTCGCGGATTCTTGGCGGCAAAGAAAAGCTCCGCCGCCAATGCGGCGCGGGGTTTCTCCGATATCTCCTCCAAGACACTGATTGCCTGCTTTTTGATTTCGAACAAGCGGATGGACATGACCATGGGCACTGGATCGCCTACTCCCCGTATGAGAGCCTCGGCCTGCTCCTTGGCCGCATCCTCTCCCAGCTTATGCAATACGAGAAGCCCCTCCAGGGTCAATGAAGGCGCTTTCCCTGCGCCTGGAAGCTTCCGTCGAACGACCTCCCTGACTGCATCTCTCAAGGATTCATCCCTTGCCACCCGAGGGGCCAATCTGATGGCATCCCCCGCATTCATGCTGTTCAGTTCCTCGAGCTGAGTACGAGCCGCATCAGCGGAGTCTTTGCCCTCCACCCACCGCAACCGCGGTGGACGCCCCAAAGAGCTTTGAATCCGCGGATCTCGCGCCATCTGGGCTCTTGTTTGAGACCACCACGAAGTCCAACTGCCCTTGGGGAGAAGGGGCTCCAGCACAGCCCTGATCCGTTTGGGTTCGGCTTCTCCTTCAAGGCTTCGGAGCGCAAGACCGAGGAGATCAATGGGCTCCATGGCACTGAGTTCATCCCGTCGATCAACTGCATAGGCGAACAGGTGGTTCGCAGGCAGGGGATCCAGAGCTTTCAGCGCCATGGACCATGACATGACATGGCCCGCCTTGTCGACGAAATCGATCACCAACTCCTCTGCCAGGGGATCCATTTCCACCACAATCCCATGTCCCCAGCTGCGGTGGTTGACATATGCACCGGGCCTCAGATCCATCAGGTCCTCAACCGCCGCCCACCATTCATTGGTGCCGGCATTCCCTGCCGGATCGCTGAACGCAAGCACTCGACTGATGAATGGGCAGTCTTTGAATTTCCGCTGGATCAGTTCCCCCACCTGCTTCCGGAGATCACGGTTCAAGGGAGCAAGGTCCAAGGCAAGCCTCAGCGCCGGCTCGGCCGCCACAGGATCCTCCTGCTCGAGGAATTCCTCTACCAAGAGACCAAGAAGCATCACCGCATGCTTCCTATCTTTCCTTGCCGCAATTCGGGCTGCCTCCACCAGAGTGTCTACATCTATCCTCTCGGAGGACAGCCCCTCAATCCACGCCTCTTCGAGTGCTTCCCAGTCTCCCCGCTCAGCAAGCCTTTTCATCCCATCCCTCCAACCATCTCTCATTCGATGTTTCCTCCAGCTGGCAGACTCAATTCCCAATCTTCAATCCGCAATCCCGCAATTCGAAATGCTTCCCTTCTCAGATTATAGATTCCAGATTGACAGATTATAGATTCCTCTTCCCTTTTCCCCCATTCCTATCCTCTTCTTCTGGAAGGCCAAAACACCAACACCGCCACACCCAGACTCAAGCCGGGTCCAAAAAGAAGAAGAAACGAAACCACCGCCAACGCGCCGGGAGGAACAAAGGGATGGAGCCTGGCATCGACCCATGCGCGGACATTTCTCCATTTGCCTTCCCCAAAGGCATAAGAGACCACCCCCATAGGGCGCTCCCGCCCAGAACCATCCCCCCGCCTACATCGCAAGAACAGGCGCTCCTCACCCTCCCCAAGCCTGATAGTGAAACTGAACGATTGATTTTGGGGAAGCCAGAGCGGATCGAAACGGGTCGTGAGTGCATCGGCGCGCAACGCCATGGGAACGGTCAGAAGCGGTGAGCCGTCAGGAACGGATCGAATCTCCAATTCCGCGGAAACGGGCTTTGATTCGGTCACCAGTGGAACCAAGAAACCCATAAGGCCCGAATGGTGGAGAGTAAGAAAAAAGGTGGCTTCGCTCCTCGGCTTGAGCACACAAGGCAATCCACCACAAGCTTGTTCCTCCTGCCAGCAAAGCTTCGAGAAACGGCTTACTGGTAAGACGATGCCAAGCGCCAGAAGCGCCACTGCCACCACGATTCTTGTGACGTTCATTCTTCTCATGAGTAGAGCCCCGATACGAGCCATAGAAGCACGACTGCCCAATCCAGCAGAACAATAGCACCGACACTGGCGGTGACGAGCCATTGCCTCCGGTCGCTAACCGCCCCAAGGCCCGCAGCCATGATTACGGCCAATAGTGGTGCGGCCGCCACCACCCGAAAGTAAGCACCAGGCCATGCAACAGCGATCAAAATCAAGCCGATCAGGGCAGGCATGGATACGGCAACAAGCTTCCGCCCGGATCTTCCTTTCAGCGCCCAGATCATGATACCAGAGAGGCTGATGAGGAACATGACTGCCCAGAAGATGGCAAATGCTTTTGGCGGACTTCCCAGAGGGAGAGAAGTCGCCCCGAAGAGCATTGCTACCCACGACGTATCCAGCCCCTCAGGAACTCCTACTGGAGCCGTACCTGACATCGCGTGGGGAATCCATAGAACAATGCCAATCAATGAAAGCAGAACAGCGAAAATGCATATATGGATACCGAGGTCGTCACGCCCCTTCCAGAAAAGGAATATGCTGGCTCCCAGAGTGCAGACCAATGCCGTCAATCCTTCCACTCCCACCGAAGACATCGCCAATGCGATCAGGAGCACCAGGATCATGTCGTACAATCCTGGCTTCTTCAACAATGCCGACATGCGCCACAACCACGCTGCCCACAGAACTGCCAGGAGAGGCGCAGACCCCAGGAGCACAGAGTCAACCCCTGCCCATGGTCCAAACCCGATCAGGAAACATCCAAGCAACGGGAGACCGCTCGGTTCGGCGAATATGGTGCGCAAAGCGAGATAGACCAGGAGCGCTGTCACGAGCATCAGGCACACATTAAGAAACCGCATTGCCGTCCATCGCCACCGCAGCTCAACGGATGAAAGCCAGACGCCTATCCGCGAGAGGAATACGGAATATGCGGGAGATATGCTGGCACGAGGGGAGATATCCGATATCCCGACGCGGTGCCGGGAATCGGGCTGTGTGAGCTGTTTCCCAAGCCTTGTGAACTCCGCATGGCTGCGGCCCGGCACGTGACCGTCAACAGCTTCGGCATATTTTCTGAGAACGTAGACTTCCCTGTGCGCTATCTTCGTAGCGGATCCCTTCAAGGAGCCGGAGATCGTGATGGCCTCCGCGGCTCGATAGTGGGCGGTCTCGTTGGTCACGTACCCAGGCGGCACCACAAGACTCACAAGAACAGCTTTCATCAAGATCAGCAAGAGAACCATCAGAAGTCTTGCTGTTGCGCGTGATTCACTCATGATTGGCCTCTTCCATGATGAAGCGAAGATCAAAATCCGGATCGTACTATGATGTCAGGGTGACTACGAAAGCCTAGCCAGTCCATCCCGTCAAGAACAGGATGGAGACAGATGGACGCTACTCCCCTGTCTGACCCGAACCCTGAACCTCTGACACGTGACTGGATGCGCGTTCTTCGTTCCCATGGTTCGACATTCGATGTTGAATGTTCGATGTTGAACGTTTCCGACCCCTGGCTAATAGCCTTCCCGTGTCACCAACTCCTTGAGATGTTCCAGCGCCCGCTCTACCGGCAGAGACATCTCAGTCATTTCCCCATGGGCATAGAGAGCCACCAGGCCCTCTCCCTGCCCCACAAACCCGAAATCCGCATCGACCATCTCTCCCGGACCATTCACAATACACCCCATGACCGCCAACTTCAATCCTGCAAGATGCCCGAACTCGATGCGAACCGCGCGTGCGAGGCCCGGAACATCGATCCGGTTCCGCCCACACTGTGGACATGCAATGATCTCGGCGCACCAATCCCCTGTACCCAATCCCTGAAGCACATCCAATCCATGCTCTCGATCCTCAGCCGGCATCCCTCCAGTCTGAAGCTCTAACCACTGAAGCAACCCAGCCTCATGGAGCTGTGCGAGATCCGCCAATGCCAGCATCAGCTCCTGCTCGGAAAAAACGTGCGCCTCCCAGCAGAGGGGACAAGAAAACGCGGCAAGCGACCTGGTCAGGTTCTCATGCCCTCCCCATCCGGGACCAGGCAACGGAAGCTGGATCATTGATGCGTGTGCGGGCACGTCCGTGTTCAGCAATCGCCTCTGGATCCAATCTGCAAGCTCCTGGGGTGAGGCAGGTTTGCCGACTATCCGAAATATGCTTCCTTCTTCAACAGAGGGAACAATGGTGTCATCCACATCTATGACAGGCACGAAATCTCTATCAACGCCACAGGGATAGAGCCTCGCTCCCCCGGAGTTTCCCTCGCTGATCATTCGAAATCGCACTCCCTTGGGGATCTGACGATCCGCCATGGCAGCTAGCTGCACGCCCAGAACCTGACCGCTCCCTGGTTGGTGTGAGGAATCGATGAGCGGCCTCTCGGCGGCAACCAATGCCTGTGCCACGGGAAGCTCTTGTTCGGGGGGATCTGCGAGAGACACCCTGAGTGTGTCCACTAATCCTTCCCTGAGAAGCGGCCCCAAGCCCGCGGCACTCCGTGCCCTGCCTTGAAGCCCCCAGCCCGCTTCGGTCACGCCGACATGGAAGGGATAGGGTACGCCTTTCCCGGCGAGATCCCTATGGGCTTTCACCACAGTCCAAGGATCTGACGATTTGAGCGAAATCACGAGATCTCCGAAACCCACAGTGTCGGCCACCCGGACATACTCCAACGCCGAGGCAACCATGGCCTCGGGGCCGACTCCGAGCGAATCCACAATCCTCCGCGAGAGACTCCCTTGATTCACCCCCACGCGCACGGCACGGCCCGCATCCCGCGCAGCTTTGAGCAGATCAGCCAACGCCTCGGCAGCGCCAAAATCATGAGCCGAGTCTCGTACCGCCTTGCCCGAGGATCGGCCTCGGGAAAGTTCGAGCAGATTCCCGGGGTTAATGCGCAGCTTCTCGACATGATCCAGCGCCTCTCGTGCAATGGCGAGGGAAAAGTGCACATCGGCGATCAGTGGCACATTGCAATGCCTTTCCGTTATCCGCTTTTGTATGGCGGGGAGGGCATGAAGACTTCGTCTGTCCGGAACAGCAAGACGAACCAGCCGGGCGCCCCCGTGCTGCAAAGCAATGATCTGCCGAACCGTGGACTCGACATCAGTCGTGGCAGTGTTGGTCATGGATTGAATGACCGGTGGGTTCCCCCCCCCAATGGTGACCGCGCCAACGCCCACCGCTCTGGAACGCCTGCGTGTCATGAGGTGGCGGATGTTTGATGTTCGATGTTCAATCTCTCAATCCTTCTGTCCAAGCCATCAGCTCTCCCTCCTCCCTCAGAATGACACGCATTGTCACGTCCAACACGAGCTATCAGAATCTCTGGAGGGACGCGCTCCGTCGCGTCAGTCGTATCGAGCATCAACGGCCATGACGGAGCATGGCCCTCCATCTTCCTCACAAAATCCCCATAGACTTCGTCCCGAACTCCTCCCCACATCTACGCAAGAAGCGTAGGCGAGGGGATGTTCGGCGTTTCTTCTTCCAAGCGCAGTCACGAAAGAAGCCCACATTCTCGGTACCACCCAAAATCCTGAACCCTGAACCCTCCTAAAATGCCACCTCATCTTACCAGTGTCACGACTCCTGATACCCTTCTGTCCGAAGCCTCTACTGTCAGTATATAACTCCCCGTACCAGCCAAGGCCCCATCATCTCGCGCCCCGTCCCAGGTCAAAGCATGCGTGCCGTGTGGCAACTCCCTGCGCAACAGGCTTCTTACCCTCCGTCCCGCAAGATCGTGCACCGAGGCAGTAACAGCCGTTGATCTTGCGAGCTTGAGTCTCCATGATGTCTGTCGTCGAAACGGATTTGGCCACGGCGCGCCCAGAGACATCCACAGAGGGGCAACTGGTCCATGGGTGACTCCGGAAACCGAAGCGTCCACGAACTCGATGGTCATCTGATCGGGATCCGCAATGCCCAGGTTGTAGGGGGCGGCTCCCGCCCGATACAAGTAGTGGTCTATCAGCACTTCGGTCCCACTGGCTTCCCGTTGTTCGTTGATGGTCTGCTGGCCGAGATACTCCACCACGCATGGATCGGTGCCCAAGAAAATCCGTCTCGGCGTATTGCCGGGGTAAAGCGTCCAGCTATCAGGACCGCCGCCAAGCCCACTCACGAAGGTTCCAAAAAGCCCGTCGAGCAATACGAGCATTGTCTTGTCTTTGATGTCACCGAACCTATTGATCTCCAGGAGCCCGTCATAATTCCCGCACCAGGTGGAAGGGCTCACGCTCCCGTAGTGGTTCTTCATGCCCAGGGTGAATTCATTCGAGCCATGATTCTTGAGAACGGGACAATTGATCAGGAATTGGGCCTCTGCAATGAACCGGGAGAGCTCAGAGGTTCGTCCTGGAGTAGGAATCATGACTCCAGATGAGCACTGGTTGCTGCTGGATAGATTGACTCCCGGGAATCGCTCCTGCGTATAGCCGTGAGATGGCAGATCGTGTTGGTCAAATATCGTGATATTCTGCGCAGGAAAAACGCCGTCCAGGGTTTCCACCAGGCGATTGACCAATGACTGGACGATCTCCCATCGGGTCCAACAATGGGATACACCCGCAATCAGATTGATCTTTATGACGATCTTGCTGCTCGGCTCGAGCCCGGGAAGAAGTCTCTCCAGGGCCGAAACCGCATCGGCCTCACCCGTGAGCGCCATGAGACCGCGATCAACCATCAGCTGCGCCACGTGCAGGTCAACGCTATGCCCCGAGGTGGCTTCCGGATGCCAGACGATGGTTCCCATGCCCGGAAAGAGCCCACCCCCCCTCTGCGGCTGGCCACCTGAGATCTTGGGCACAAAACCCAAGAAACTGGCCCCCACTGTTGCCGCACCGGAACCAATGAACTGCCTCCTGCTGATAGACCGGGCCATAACAACCTCCCGATGGATCCCTTCGACCTGCACATGCCGGATTACCCAGCAGTGTGAGCAATATCCATGCCATCATGAATGCCTGCAACGATTTTCGCAGCAGTGCTCATCACCCCCAGAAACACCATGAATGCGGAGTGCCCGTAAGGCTATTCCAAGTCGAGGGTCGCGCCAAGAATAAATCTCCACTAAATCCATAGATTTACTAGAGATTTAGGAATGTTTCAGGACAGGCCGGGAAGTGCT
>JAUXFG010000205.1 GCA_030620115.1 Candidatus Fermentibacterota bacterium | reverse complement strand
CCCCATTCCCTCATCTGAACGCTGAACGCTGAACGCTCTCTTCCCCCATTCCCTCATCTGAACGCTGAACGCTCTCTTCTTCCTCCCCGAGATTGACAGATTCCAGATTTTTCCCCCATCCCCACAGTTGCCCGGTGACATGACTCTAGGCAAATTGATACCCGAGTAGTTGTCACTTGCTCCAGCCCGGGTAGTCGACATGAAGATGGGTGATCCCCGCCATCCGGGCATAGCGCGCAACGTCGCAATAAATGACGGCATCTGACCCCCTCCCCCTTTTGCAAAGGGGGATTGAGGGGGATTTATCCATGGCGCCAGCGTTTATTGAGACGCCTAGCTGCCGACCGGCAGGGAGCGAAGCGGAGCCTGATTCGGTATCGAACCAGGAGGTGCTATGACGGTTGTATATTTGATGCGACACGGCGAATCGGATTTCAACCGGGAAGGGCTGTTCAGAGGAACCCTGAATGTGCCTTTGAACGAGCATGGAAGGCTGCAAGCTGAAGCCCTGGGGAGAGCTCTCGCCAAGGTGGATATCACGGCGGTATACTCCAGCCCCCTGGCCAGAGCTCTTGATACCGCCCATGCAGTGGCATTGCCTCACGACCTCGAGGTTGAAGTGGATGACGCATTCAGGAATATTAACCTGGGGCAGTGGCAGGGGAAGCGAAAGGTCGATATTGCCAGGAGCTATCCGGAGGACTGGAGGCTTTGGACCACGGTACCGGAGCAATTCCTCCCCCCTGGAGGCGAGTCGGTTGGTGAGGTGCAGGAGCGGGCGTGGGCAGGGCTTGTGGCCTTGACAAAACGGCGGCATCGGGACGAAACCATTGCCGTGATCACACACAGGAGCGTGATAAAGACCTTATTGGGAGCGGTGCTTGGCCTGAAACAAGGCTACTTCTGGAAGTTCTACCTTGATCCCGCCTCGTACTGCAGGCTGACGTATCGTGACGACGAGGGATTCGTCCTGAACCAGGTAAACATTTCATCCGGTGTCCCCGGGTCCCCCATGGAGGAGTATTAGTTCGCTTGGCGTCGGAAGATATTTTGATGGATCCGCAGACTTCGTCTCGAACTTCGTCACGAACCAACTTCGCATTTCCTAGGCCTCAGAAGGGCCCATCGTCACGTGTCATTCTGAGGCAGCAGAGCGACCGAAGAATCTGGGTGGGGAAATGGGGGAAATGAAGCAGTACTATGTATATGTTATGACCAACAGGTCCAGGACTCTATATATAGGGGTGACGAATGATTTGAGAAGACGCGTATGCGAACACAAGCATCACATGATTGAAGGATTCACGAAAAGGTATAATATCGACGGATTGATCTATTATGAGGTGAGTGGAGACATCATGGCGGCGATTGCTCGAGAGAAGCAGATCAAGGGATGGCTGCGCAAGAGGAAGATATCTCTTGTTGAATCAATGAGTCCGGAATGGAGAGACCTGAGCGAGGAGTGGTAGAAGAGATTCTTCGCTTCCGTTCATCGTTCAGAGTCACCTGTCATTCTGAGGGAGCGGAGCAACCGAAGAATCTGGGTGGGGGAATGGGGGAAATGCGAATTGCTGGATTGCCGGAAGAGAGAGTAGGGACATAGGAGAGATTCTTCGCTCCCTGGATGTCGCTCAGAATGACAGTGGGGATATGCAGAAGGATGCATCGTCACGTGTCATTCCAAGGGAGCCCTTAGGAAAGAGCTGGTGAGGAATGGACGATAGGGAATATGTATTCGTAGTACAAAGGGGGATCCTGTTTCCGGATTTCACGCCGCAGGGTATGATCTCCCTCCATGTGTCAGGCGAACACGGCGCTCGCTGGTTGGAGACAGCGGAAAGGCAAGGTTTTTTCGGGCCGAGGGATGAGGTGGAAACAGACCCCAGATTAAAGCAGATCATTCCATACTGTGTGGTGACTGCGGGGGATCGGGTTTTTCTCCTCCAGAGACTGAAGGGCGGTGGCGAGAAGAGACTTCATCATCTGCTTTCCGTGGGCGTGGGCGGCCATATCAATCCTGTAGATGGGGAACGTTCGTCATCCGAGCGTCTGTTGCGAGCTGCGCGGAGGGAACTCGAAGAAGAGCTCATATTGCCCGATCTCCTGTCGCTGAAGCCCATGGGTTTTGTGAATGATGAGAGCAATCCGGTTGGATCCGTGCATTTTGGGGTGGTGTTTGAAGCACGCATCGAGGAAGGTAGTGATGTCCGGATCAGGGAGAGCGATCAGCTCCAAGGTGCCTTGATTCCACGAAGTGAGCTATTTCGTCGCCTCGACGAGCAACCCGACTCTTTCGAAACATGGTCACAACTGGTGATAGAGGGATTGAGGGCGACTTCTCAATAGGTCCGGGCATCCGCCCTTCTCCCTTTCGCAAAGGGGGATTAAGGGGGATTTTTCCGATATCGCACGGACTTATTGAGAAGTTACGATTAAGGGAACCAACGCAGTGGTCTGTAGCCGAAAGCTGGTGAGAAGTTCGGGATAGGAGGCCAGATTGAGTCAATTCAGGAAAGTGAGACGAGCGCTGCTTGTGCTCATTGTTTTGTTCGTGTTCGCGGGGATATTGGGCCTGCTGTGCGGGGGTCCTCGTCTGCCCGGCAGTTTTGTTGTTGAGCTCTACCTTACTAGGGCCATCGATGAATCCCGATCGCCCTCAGCAGTGGGGTTTCTGACGCAAGAAGACCTTGATCTCTATCGTCTCACACGAGGATTGCGTGAGGCAGCATCCGATAGGCGAGTGCGGGGCATTCTTGTGCGAATATCCTCAATCCAAACCGGCTGGGCCGCGGCATTGGAGATGAGACGTGCCCTCCAGATAGTTCGGAACAGCGGCATACCTTTGACCGTGCTCATGGAGGCGGGGGGAGACAAGGAATATCTCGTTGCCAGTGCGGCGGAATCGCTGTTCATGTTGCCGGGGGGCCATCTCATGATAGACGGCCTAGCCGCGGAAGTGGGCTTCTTGCACGGCATGCTGAAGAAGGTGGGTCTCGAAGTGCAGGTGGAGCGGGTGGGCGAATACAAGAACGCTCCTGACACGTACACGAGAACCACCATGAGCCAGTGCCATAGAGAGGCACTGGATGCACTCATTGGTGACCTGTTCCAGACCTACGTCGACCTGGCGTCATCTTCCAGAGGGATCGAATCGGACAGTCTCGTGGTCCTCCTTGATAGAGGCCCATTGAGCCCGCGCGAGGCTATGGATGCCGGGTTGGTGGATGGTCTTCGTTACCGGCGAGAGGCGGTTCGGCACTTGGGGGGCAGCGAGAATGTCGAGGTTATCTCCCTTGAGCGGTATGTGGCCGCCCTGAAGAAGGAAGATGGGCCCCATATCGCCTACATCGTGGTGGAAGGGACCATGCTTCCGGGGGGAAGTGGGGATCTTCCCCTCTTGGATCCCATCGTGGGCAGCGAGACTATTGCGCGAGCCTTTCGTGATGCACGGGCGGACGACGATATAGAAGGGGTCTTGCTCAGGATCAACAGCCCTGGTGGCAGCGCTATGGCGGCGGACGTGATGTGGGACGAGGTGAGGAGAACGGCGCGAGACAAGCCGGTGGTCGTCTCCATGGGGGACATGGCAGCCAGCGGTGGATACTACTTGGCTGCGGCTGCAGACAGAGTAATTGCAGAACCAACGACCATCACCGGTTCAATCGGTGTGTACGCCAGCAAGTTCGTGGCCGAGGAGCTCTATGATGATATTGACTATCACGTGGAGGTGGTGAAGCGGGGCGCACACGCTGATCAGTTTAGCATGAGCCGACCCTTTGATGGAGAGGAGCGCGCGCGTCTTGGAAACCTCATGACCCAATACTACTGGGATGTATTCGTGGCCAAAGTGGCCATGGGGAGGGGGATGGCAGCCGCCACTGTGGACAGCCTTGGACAGGGACGTGTGTGGAGCGGATTTCGTGCCGAATCTTGTGGCCTCGTGGATACGTTGGGGGGAATCTGGGCTGCGCGAGGGCAACTCGCCGGCCTGTTGGATCTGCCGGCTGATTCGCCCATGTCCCTGGTGCCCATGCCCAAACCCCGCTCCATGCTCACCAGGATCTTTGACATGTTGCTGCACGGATCCACGGTGGAAGACGAGCTGATGGCGAATCTCTCGGCCCGCACCGGCCTGGCGCCGCAGACCCACGTACAGATGCGCTTGCCCTTCGCGCTCTCCATAGAGTAGCAGGATCACCGCGGTGCTTCAAGACCTCAAGATTGCCTGTCTCTCGACCTCATCGTGGCATGCCCTTTGGACGAGAAAACAGTGGATCATGAATCAGTTGGCAAAGAAGAACAGCATCCTCTACGTGGATCCTCAGGAATCGCTCACCTACAAGACCAGGTGGTGGGGGAGAAGAAGGGCGTCAGCCGGAAGATCGCCAATCCCAGAGGGGCTCCAGCTGGTACACCCATGGTCCGTGCTCCCCTTTGGCAAGCATTGGTCCATTGCGCATCGGGTGAATATGGCATTGCTCTCGCGGCAGGTCCATTTGTGTCGTGATCTCCTCCCTCCTGACATCTGGTGGGTCTATGACCCGGCCGCAGTTCCCATTGTAGAACAGGTGAAAGGCAGGCTGGTCATCTATGACTGCGTTGATCGACACTCAGCATATGGCGGGTACCGCGGCCTTCTGGATAGACTCGAGAGTCGACTCCTGCGCAGGGCGGATCTTGTCTTTGTCACCGCTCGCGGCCTTCTTGATCATTGCCGCGCCTGCACCAACGAGGTCCACTTCATGCCGAACGGTTATGATGAGGCGCTCTTCAGCCGGCCGGTCCCTGTTCCTACGGCGCTCCAGGAGATCCCACGGCCACGATTAGGTTTTGTCGGGGGGTTGGGGCACTGGCTCGACATGGAGCTTCTTTCCGCGGTGGCCAAGGCCCGACCAGAATGGTCATTCGTGCTCGTAGGGCCGGTGGGGGATAGGACGGCACTGTTGCCCAATGCGCCGAATATTCATCTATTAGGGCGATGTAGCCGCGAGGAAGTACCGGGATATATCGCGGGCTTTGATGCGGGTCTTGTCCCTTTCAGAGAGACCACGCTCACGCGCACGGTCAATCCCTTGAAGGCATATGAGTACCTCGCCGCCGGTGTGCCGGTGGTCTCCACGCCCATGCCCGAGCTTGATGAGGTGGAAATGGTGCGTCAGAGCCATGGGGTGGATGGCTTCATCTCAGCCATAGAAGAGGCGCTTGCAGAGGGAAGGGATACTGATTGGATTCAAAGAAGAAAGGCTGCAGTGGCTCCATTTTCCCAACAACGCATACTGAAGAAGATGTCGACCTTGATCGAGGAGAAGCTGGGTGGATGAGCTATTGAGCTATTGAGCTGACATCCGGGGCCGAGAGCAGAACGCATGTCATTCTGAGGAAGCGGAGCGACCGAAGAATCTGGGGGGAAGGGAGGGGAGAAGACAGTGTTCAGTGCGGCCTCTTATGGCGCCGCGCCATCAGATTTTTCAAGGTAGAGAGTACCGCAGATATGAAATGTACTCTCAAACAAGCGTTCAGATAACGGAACGAGGAGCAAGGAGAGATTCTTCGCTCCTTGCATTCGCTCAGAATGACAGTTGTATTGCGCACAAGGGCCCATCGTCGTATGTCATTCTGAGGAAGCGGAGCGACCGAAGAATCTGGGTGGGGGAATGGGGGCAATGAAGCAGTACTATGTATATGTTATGACCAACAGGTCCAGGACTCTATATATAGGGGTGACGAATGATTTGAGGAGACGTGTATACGAACACAAGCATCACATGATTGAAGGATTCACGAAAAGGTATAATATCGACAGATTGATCTATTAT
>JAUXFG010000072.1 GCA_030620115.1 Candidatus Fermentibacterota bacterium | reverse complement strand
GACTCCGGGTTCCATCCAGTATCCAGTGACCAGCAACCAGTATCGCTGCGCCTCAATCAATGCGCCACGGCATCATCGCTCGTCGGTTTGAGGCGCAGTTTCGCTAGAATTGCCAGTGACAGAACCTCTGAGACGCGGTACTAGACTGTCTCTGCCAGCTCGAGAAACCGTGAATACGGTATGGCCGTCATGCTCTCCGCGCTTACAGCGCCTGATGCTCGGCTTATCATGGAAACCATCATGGCATCTTCTTCATTGTCGGCCTCGAAGATGTCCAGGAAATCATAGGCCCCCAAAAGTGCGTAATGCGCCTGAAACTTGATGCTCGGGCAAAGCTCCTTCACCTTCTTCTTCCATTCCTTGCCGATCTCCCGCCGGTGCTTCATCTCCTTCGCGAGATCAGGGCCGAGCTTGGTCATGAGTACGTAGGTCGGCATTGGTCCCTCCTTCCCCTACGAGATCATTGGATCGAGTAAATCCATATGGCCACGCCGTACAAAGGCATTTGGATCAGGGATTGCGCACCCGGGCGGTGAGCTTCCCGCCCAGGAGTTGCACAAGACGATATCGAGCTTTCGGCGCTTGCTGGTCTTCGCCGGCTTGGAGCCGCTGGAGGGCCTTGGCAAGCTTTCCGGTCGTCTCGCTGCTGTCAGCCCGCATGGTCACGGGGGGCAGTCTCTTGGGCACAGGCACGGCATGTGTGTCGTGCTTCGCACCACCAGTAGGCATGAGTAGTATAAGAATCATAAGCACTGAGTACATCTTCTGCTCCCTCCGTCATCTCACTCATGATACAGTGTAGCGTGTGCGTTGGTTCCTGTCAACATTAACGCATAGACCGTGCCACACGGGAATCACCACCGGAGATCCGCGCGTCACGGACTATCTTGCCGCAAGCGTGACAGTGAGAACCCGCTGCTCACCACCCCTCTGGAGCAGCACCACAACCTCTGTCCCCGGATCATGTTCCCGAAGAGCCCAAGCCAAATCCTTGAGACTTGCCACATGATAATCCCCAATGGACCTAATCACATCCCCAGGTTGGACCCCAGCCAACTCCGCGGGAGAATCGGGGACCACGGCCTGTGCTCTCACCCCCTCGCCCTGGAAGGTAAAATCGGGCACAATGCCAAACCGCGCCTTCTTGCCGCGACTCGGTGGCGGGATCTGCTCAGGAGGAGGAGGTTCTTCGAGACATGCTGTCAGGTCCGCAAGATCCATGACCAAACAAACAACCGCTTCTGTCAGGATATGCATGCCCGAGTAATCCAATGTCTCTGGGGCGTCTCCGGGAGAATTCATCAGGGGATGAGGCCCCGTGGTAATCATGAACGCTGGTATGCCGAGCTCCAAGAACGGCGCATGGTCGCCACTTGCGTAGCTCCTCGGCGTGCGCTCCACGTGTATCCCATGTTCATGGAGTGCTCCCGCCACAAGGCTATCCAGGACTGCCTGTCCTTGCAACCCAACAGTCAGTAGCGCCCCGCTCCCAAGATGTCCCACTGCATCCACGTTCACCACGGCGAAGACTTCTCTCCCACGTATACGCATCGTTGGCGCAAAATGTCGCGAACCCCAAAGCCCCTCCTCTTCTCCACTGAAGAAAACAAACCCTACGGTTCTTCTCGGGACTTCCTCATACATGAGGATCCTGGCCGCCTCGAGAACCATCGCCACGCCGGATGCATTATCATGCGCTCCATTGTACGACACGCGCCGGCCACACGAATCCGGTTCAGTGAGTCCGAGATGATCATAGTGGGCCGTCAACAGGACGAGCTCTCTGGTGTGATCGTCCTCCGGAAGACTTGCCAGGATATTGACCAAAGGTCTCGCTTCAGGTCCTGGAAAAGAATCGGACTGCCCCCACGGAAATAGGGGGCAGAGACCCATTGCCATAATCTGATCAAGAATATAGCGCTCCGCGGAGTGGATACCATCGGTCCGTATGCCACGCCCCTCCATGGAATCGGCTGCCAAGGAATACACATGTCCTCTAAGGCGAGCCTCGACATCCTGGGGAGACGATAAAAGGGAAGGAAACAAAACACCGCAAAAACACAGTGACAATACAGCGGAAATCATTCTCTTCGTTCCTTTCCAATCCTCCAGACACAGTGGATATCGCCGTTGCGCAAGCCCTCAGCCCCAAGAAGAGCAGCTACTCTTCCCTGAACCGGATGGCCCCGCCACCACGATACTCTCTCCGCACAGCGCCTCAAACGATACGTCCCGAAGGATGTATCTGTCGGCCAAGAGGTACTGAACGTCTTTGACCTCATACGCCCTCGCCCCGGACTCTTCCGGGTGTTGCTCAGCACACATCGCAGCAGACGAAGAGAGGGGATCGGGAATGCCGTAAGAAGACCAGGCTTTTTACTTCGGGCCCGATGTCCACACATCCACCAATTGGGGTATTGCCGTGGCCGCCGGCCCGCGATAGAATACATCCCAGTGTGCGAACCCGGGAGGATCCTCGAGATTCGACCACATGGTGACTGCCCCTGCCTCCCTGGCTGCCGTCACGAATGCGGCTGCGGGATACACTGAACCGCTGGTGCCGATGGAGAGGAATACATTGGCCCTGCGTAGCGCGGTCGCAGCTTCCTCTAAGTACAATGGGATCTCACCGAACCACACCACATGCGGCCTCAACATCCCCCCACATGCACATGTGGGCAGCTCCCCGAGCTCATCCGTGCGTTCGGTGATTCGGCGACATCGGGTACAGCGCACTTTGCGCAACTCGCCGTGCATGGGCAGTACTCTCTTGCTTCCCGCCCTCTGGTGAAGATCATCTACATTCTGGGTGATGAGGGTGAATGAGTCTTCTGACAGGTAACGCTCAAGATCAACAAGCGCTCTGTGGGCATCGTTTGGCTCGACCTCTTTCAGGGCCTTGCGACGGAGATTGTAGAAACGCCACACGCTTTCGGAATTCCGCGCAAAGGCCTCGGGCGTGGCCACCTGCTCCACCGGCTGCCCTTCCCAGAGTCCTCCGGCCCCACGGAATGTAGGGAGACCGGACTCGGCGCTGATGCCCGCCCCTGTGAGCACCACAATTCTCGTCTGCCTCCCCGAGGGCAAATGCCCCGGGCTCTTCTTCGTGAACTCATCAATCAGGCTCATCAGCTTCCATCCTCCAGTGGCAACAGCCATGCTCGCCTTGCACCGAACCATGAAATATGCATATTTGGTGACACGCATCCGGTGGGGTGTCCGAGTGGTCGAAGGAGGCGGTCTTGAAAACCGTTGACCTTAGGGTCCGTGGGTTCGAATCCCACCCCCACCGCCAATTTGATCAGCGTTTTCCGGATAGAGTACTGCTTCACCCGACGGAGGCGCCTTCACAAGTCCTGAGACCGTGCTACTTTATTCGCTCCCCGAAAAATTCGAGCAGGCCCTGCGCGGGAACGCGTTCCTGGGCCATGGTATCACGGTCTCTCACGGTCACGGTGTCATCTTCCAACGTCTGCGAGTCCACGGTCACGCAGTATGGTGTCCCCGCTTCGTCCTGTCTTCGATATCGCCGGCCCACTGCCCCCTTCTGATCGTAGAAAACCCTGAACCGCCGCTTCAGGTCCTGAGCGATTCTCCTGGCGATGTCAGGCATACCGTCACGCTTCACTAAGGGAAATACTCCGACCTTCACTGGCGCCACACGAGGATGAAACCGCATCACCACGCGCTCCGGTTCTTCATCGTAGGCTTCGACAAGAACGGTGAGCAGCGTCCGATCGACACCTGCAGAGGTCTCGATGATGTATGGCACGAAACGAGTCTTGCTCTCGGGATCAAAGTACGAGAGATCTTTCCCCGAGTACTCGATATGACGTCGCAAGTCGAAATCCGTCCGGTTGTGAATCCCCTCCAGCTCCTTCCATCCGAACGGAAACAGATACTCGATGTCCGTCGCCTGCGCGGCGTAGTGCGCAAGTTCGTCCGGCCCGTGATCGTGGAACCGAAGCTTGTCCTCGGCAATCCCCAGAGTGCCATACCACGCCATCCGCTGGTCGCGCCAGTAATCATACCACTTCTCCGCCTCGCCGGGCGGGATAAAGTACTGCATCTCCATCTGCTCGAACTCCCGCGAGCGAAAAATGAAGTTACCCGGGGATATCTCATTCCTGAATGCCTTGCCAATCTGAGCAATACCGAAGGGAGGCTTTTGCCTTGCCGGCCCGATCACATTGAGGAAATTCACGTAAATGCCCTGAGCCGTCTCTGGCCTGAGATAGACCACTGAGCTCTCCTCTTCCACGGGGCCATGGTGCGTCTTGAACATGAGATTGAACGCACGCGGTTCGGTGAGAAATTCCGCGCAGTTCTCCAACACCGGTTTCCCCGACCGTGGACATCGAGCCTCATCCAACATGTCTGCCCGAAAACGTGCCTTGCACTCACGGCAGTCCACCATGGGATCAGTGAAGCCTTCCACGTGTCCTGAGGCCTCCCAGACCTTCGGGTGCATAAGCACAGATGCATCCAAACCCTCGATATCCTCCCGGAGCTGCGTCATCTCTCTCCACCAGAGATCCTTGATATTCCTCTTGAGCTCGACCCCGAATGGGCCGTAATCCCAGCAGGCGTTGATTCCGCCGTAGATCTCGCTGGACTGAAAGACGAAACCCCTCCTCTTGCAGAGTGAAACCACTTTGTCCATTACATCAACCACAGGCTGCGTCTCTCCTCTCCTTAATATTCTAGCGAAGCTGCGCCTCAAACCGACGAGCGATGATGCCGCGGCGCATTGATTGAGGCGCAGCGATACTGGTTGCTGGTCTCTGGATACTGGATGGAACCCGGAGTCGTCCCGTTCTCCTTCCAGCATCAAGCATCCAGCATCACCTCGCAGCTAACCCACAAACGTCGCTGCAAAACTTGACTCGTTTGTGAAGCTTCCAACCTGTTGAAGACGGCTAGTATGGCCGCCGAATACAATGCAGGGCGGTCTGAGACCGCCCTGCAACTCTTTCTCTCAAATCGACTATGCTCTTATGAACCGTCTTCGATTTCGTAGTCGTGTTCGCCTACGGTCTCCGAACCGTCAGACTCATTGTCCGCCGCGTCAAAGGCCGAAATCCGGAAGTAATAATTCGTTGCGGGATCGCCGACACTCCCCGGCACCGAGTATGATGTCTCCGTGGTGGTGGTCCCCAACGGGGTGAGTCCCTCGATCTCGAAGTAGGCCATGGCCCTTCGGTATATCCGGTAGCCGGCTACCCCCACATTGTCGGTGGAGGCATCCCAGCTCAGCTCTCCTGCCGGCGTAAGCTGAACATTGGTGGGAATCGATGGCGGCTCCGTGTCGCCGCCTAGTTCGGCTACTTCCTCACCCACGGCGACTATGGAGAACGGCTGGGCATAACCCTGCACGGAACTGTAGAAACTCACGGTAATAGTATAGGTGCCGGCCTGCGGTGTCCGCAGCCAGACTATCTCAGAGGTATTGAGCCTATCAGCGGAACCTCCTGTGACACTTTCGCCCCCGCTGAACACGTTACCGAGATAGACCGCCGCGTCGGGCCCCTCCACCTCGAGATCCAAATCGTTCTTGATCTTGGGGCCGGTGCCCGTGACAGGTCCGGGCTGGTCCGACCACACCAACACAATCTTGAGCTCTCCGCCGGTCTCTGCGGTGATTTGGAAAATCTCCTCCTCGCCTTCATCAAAACCGTCAACGTTCTGGTACACCCAGAGCTTGCGGCTCCTCCCGCCGGTGTACAAGGCGTCTGCCGTGACGATCCGACCCCATCCAGTCCTGTTGCTGGGAGGCTCCCATGTACCAGCCGGATCCCTGGTTGAGGCGATCAGCGTTGCCTTGAGCAGAGAGCCCAGGGGAGTTAATGTATCTTCCGGGGCGGCGCTGCCTGAGGGATACCACCCCTCCATATAGTACTGTCTGATTATGGCGGCATTCCCGGCACATATGGGAGAGGACATGCTGGTCCCATCCGCGAAGTAGTAACCGTTGTCGTTCACCGCAGTGCACGAGCTGATATTCTCACCTGGGGCCAGCAATGTGGGCGCGTACCGTCCATCGTCGGTAGGGCCTCGGGCAGTCCATGTGGCGAACTCGTCCCCGTCGTTGCCGAAGTTGCCGTTCTTGCTGGCCCCGACGCATAGGACGGATTTGGCATTGGCCGGTGTTCCGGTGTAGTAGTTCGGTGGATTATTGCCCGCAGAAGTAGCGACGAGTTCATGCTGATTGTAAAACATGTAGGAATCACTGCTGCTATCGTATTGGCGATACTCGCCCTCACTATCCTGACCCCAACTGCAATTGTGGATAGTGGCGCCATACTGATGTGCACTGTTGAACATCGTATAGGGAAAACCGCTGTTGATCTGGCCATTTGCCATACCAATGTCACCCACTACCAGCTTGGCATTGATCGCCATACCATCAACGCTCGTCCATGCACTGTCATCCCCCGCCACGCTGCCTCCTACATGAGTTCCGTGCCCGAGCCCCCCCATTGATTCGTCACCAAAATGGCCGCCTGATGGGGCCGAATTGAGATAAGCCACGATCTTTCGATGATCAGGATAGGCGCCGAAATCCTCGATGGGGATGGCGCCGTCTCTGAACGCACGATGCGAGGTGCGCACTCCAGAATCATTGACTTCGATGATCTGCCCGGTCCCATCCAAACCCACATCCCAGAGCGGCCGCTCATCCTCAATGAACGCCTGTGTGACCCATTGTGCGTTCACATTGTGAAGGTGCACAGGAAGATCCTCTTCGATCCACTGTACTTCGCGAAGGGAGGATATCTCTTCGAGTTTCTCCGCGGGAACGGTAGACTTCACACCCCATTGATCCTTGCCCAAGAGCGCGGAAGCAGCCTGCCCATCATAGCTCTGCACCAGTGCCAAAGCGGAAACAGGGGATTCCCCAGGATGAAGTGCAATATTGATCCTGATGTCTCCACGCCTCCCACGCAATTCCGGATGGAGCTTGAAATAGGGATGCCACAGCTCAAGCCATCGGACATCAGTTCGAATACGTTCGAGCGCCTCCGCGGCAGCTTTCACGAGATAGGTATTGTGAGGAATGTAGTCGACAATCTCGGCGCCCGCAGCCCTCAGCGCGGCTCGCGCCTCCCTGGTCGCAGGGCCGTCTGTGAGGACAAGAAAGTAATCGTAGTCGTCTTTCGCTTCACCACGCCATGCCCGTGGAACGCTCACCTCGGTTCTCGTTGGCTCCAGAGTCCCGGTCTTCAGCATCACCGTGGCGCCAAGAACCGGATCGAACCTGTCATCCGATCCAGTGGCGGCGGCCATACTCACCAGACCAAAAACAAGAAACCCCGCCAGTAGCAATTGGGTCGTTCTCATCCTCTCCTCCTTAAAAAGAGCAGATCCCAATGGACCTTGCCTATCGATGGCCTCCAGCTTCATACGGGCAGCTGAGGCTTTCCACGAAGCAGCGCTCGTCCTGCTCCGATCTCTCCCACAAATTCACCCGACTTCGCGATCAATCGACCTCTGAGGTAAACCTTCTGTGGAGGCTTTTCAAGTAAAAAACCTTCATATGGGCTCCAGCCAACCTCGGAAACAAGGTCTGCTGCCGCCAACTTCTGCACGGTCCCCGGCTCGAATATCACGATGTCGGCATCACTTCCCACCGCCAGTGAGCCCTTCCTCGGGTAGACCCCAAGCAGCCGAGCCGGATTGGCCGACATGAGCTGTACGAGGCGTTCAAGCGAAAAGAACCCACCACTCACTCCATTGGTATAGAGAAGACGGAGTGATGTCTCAACCCCCGGGAGCCCCATGGGGAGGCGCGTGAAATCCCCGTCCCATGTCTCTTTGTCGCCTGGAGTAAAGCCGCAACTATCCGTAGCAACAAGCTGCACATCTCCGTTCCCAACAGCTTTCCACAATTGCGCGGCCTCTTCGGACGTGCGAAGCGGCGGACAGGTCGAATACAGATGACCATCTTTCCCCTGTAGCCTCGTCTCTGAGAGCAGAAGATGATGAGGGCATACCTCCCCACTTGACCACACGCCTCGCTGGCGTGCTTCCTTCAATCGTTTCACGCTTCCTGAACAGGAAAGATGCACGAGGTGGATCCGCCCCCTGGCATGATGAGCAAGAAGCAGTACCCGCCCTACGGCCTCCTCCTCTGCCTCCACAGGTCTCGATCGAGCGACACCTATGGCGCCGGGCATGGCATGCTTCAACCGACTGGTGAGCAAACCGATCAGACCATCATTCTCCGCGTGAATCAACACCACGAACGAGCCCTGGGCCGATGCCTCGAGGATCTGGTAGATCTGTTCGTCGTTGCTCATGAGCCCCCGGGAACGGTAGGTCGTGAAGAGCTTGACGGATCTCGCATGCCCTTCGTTTGCCAGCATCTCCAACTCATCTTCCACCACAGATGACCACTGTGTGATCACGAAATGATTGGTCCAGTCCACGGCAGCGCCGCTGCAATAGGCATTCCGCTGCGCGAGCACCTCAGCCAGCGGGGTACCTGGCACCTGATCCATGAAATCAGCCACTGTAGTGACACCGCCCACGGCGGCGCTCTTTGTTCCCGAGGAGAAATCGTCAGCCGTACGAATGCCCCCGGCTTCGAGACCGAAGTGTACGTGCACGTCCACGAGACCAGGGAGAAGAAACTGCCCCGAACAGTCCACCACCTCGATTCCGGGAGACGGCTCGATCCCTTCTCCTCGATCCACTACCTTCCCTTCTTCAACCAGCAAATCCTCGCGCACAAGCCGGTCTTCCTCGGCAATAATCCCTCCGGAGAAAAGAATGCCGCGGTTAGCCATGAGGGGTTATTCCAGCGCTCGTTTAATCCACGAGCGCGCGTCGTGTGTGGTTATGCCCCCATTGATGGCGAGTGGTACACCATCGGGTACCCGGAACAGCCGCTTGAGGCTCTTGGATAAAGTCCTGCGTGCATCTTCCAACTGGTCTTCGGCAGAACTCACCAAGATCACCACCA
This sequence comes from Candidatus Fermentibacterota bacterium, assembly GCA_030620115.1. Classification (GTDB taxonomy): domain Bacteria; phylum JAFGKV01; class JAFGKV01; order JAFGKV01; family JAFGKV01; genus JAUXFG01. Next base: position 9,516 of record JAUXFG010000072.1, on the reverse strand, counting down.
TCATGACCGCATCTTCGGGCACAGAGGAGATGAGCTTTCTTGCTTCTACGATTTTCGGACTCATGCTGTCCAACACCACCAGAAACACGGGCACATACCGTTCCGCAATAGCGCCCGCCAGGTCGTCCCCGGAGTTCCACGCACCGGCGCCAAGGATGGCCCATTGAGGATCCTCACCTTGCACGTGGACCATATATGCCCACGTCTCTCCCTCGGGGAGCTTGGGTGCATGCTCCCTTTTCCCCACAAGGGCTTCAACCGTATCCATGATCAGCGCACTCGACGTACCGAGGACCACGATCGGCCGTGCATCTCCTTTGGGAATAGTCGAAGCGATCTCGTCTGGTTGGCCAAGAATCCGTCGCAATAGGACCGACTTCGAGAACTCCATGACTAAGGGATCGGGGAGCCGCCCTTCCTGTGACTGCGGCGTTTCCAGCCCTATGGGCCTCGCGGCGTCGGCTTCCACCATACGAGTGGGAGTATCCCCGACCCCGACTTTCGAGAACCGAGTTTCGGAGAGGGAGAAATCCGCAGTAGTTCTCTTCGCTTCTGGCTCTTCCCATTCTGCGCGCGCTGAATCCGGCGCAGGTCCCTCGGTGTCTGTGTCCGAGATCTCCCGAACCATTCGATCCACCGCATCTCTGTCAGGAGTAATACCTCCCAGGGTTTTCATTGCCACGAGTCTTGCCGCCACACCCTCGAGGCTTCGTATGTCCGTAGCCAACACTTCGGCGAGATACTCGATCAAGGAATCGTCAAGGGGCCAGTTCCGCCGCCGGGCCTTGACTTTCAAGATCTCTGCTCGAAGAGCGGCCCCAGGGGGGATGATCTGAACGATCCGCCCAAAGGCGAGTTCCGCGCTGATGCCCGCCGAGATTGTGGCGAGTTCACCAGGGCTTCGGTCACTGGATATGACAATCTGCTTCCCTGCATCGTAGAGCTGCGAGAGGATATCACGCGCTACACTCTGGAGACTCTGAGAGATGGCAAGAAATTGGATATCATCAATCATGAATATGTTGGCCAACAGGTACTTGTCCGTGAGTTCGCGTATCTCTCGATTCTGAAATGCATCAAGTACTTGTTGGCTGAAAGCTTCAGACGTGAGATAGAGCGCCCACATACGGTAACTCACGGCGAAGGCTTCGTTGGCCAACGCGCAGATGAGATGGGTCTTCCCAATACCCGGACCGCCAAAAATAAATAGGGGATTGAAGCGCATTCCAGGATTATGAGCCGCCGTCATCGCCGCTTCGTACGCCTCCTGATTTCCCGCGCCAACGACAAAGTCGTCGAATCGAAATCTGGCGAGATGCTCGAAACCTTCTCCCGCGAATGGACCCCCGGCGACCGGTGTGGTTTGGGTCATCGCGCGACTTCGCCGTCGCACTTGCACGCCAACCCTTGCCAGGAGCTCTCGGGGACTGAATGGCTTGGTCATATAGTCGTCTGCGCCCAGCTCCAGCCCCTTTATCCGATCCTCCTCTTCTCCCTTGGCGGTGAGCATGATCAGGGGCGTGTTGGTGAGCATATGATCTGACCGAATTCGACGCGCGAGCTCAAAGCCGTCGACTATGGGCATCATGATGTCGGTGACTATCAGATCAGGATGCTCGCCTCGGGCGGCCTCGAATCCTTCCTGGCCATCCTTGGCGCAAATTACCTCATATCCGCCCCTGACCAACGTGGTCTGCACGAGTTTCAATAGGAGGGGATCGTCATCGACAATCAGAACGCGGCTTTTGCTCATGGCTCAGCCATTCCTTGCCTGGTCATTTGATCCTTTCGCCACACCACGACGCGGGATCACAAAGCTGAATACGGTTCCTTGATCGGCTCTGCTTGTCACTCGGACATTGCCGCCATGCAAGGCAACAAGATGCTTCACGATTGAGAGCCCGAGCCCGAGCCCGCCATACTGGCGGCGGTCGGAGCTATCTTCCTGCCGGAAGGCTCTGAAGATATCTCGAACCCTCTCCTGTGCGATGCCTTTGCCGGTGTCCCAGACCTTGAAGAGAACAGCGGAATCAGCGTTGCTGATCTCGATCCCGAGCGTGCCGCCTTGTGGAGTGAACTTGATGGCGTTGGAAATGAGCGCGCGGAGGACTTTGCTCAGCATTTCATGGTCAGCAACAATGACGCCGGCAGCCGGATCAATACGGATTTCGGTCTTGAGACCTTGGGTCCTTGCCTCTCTGATAAGGGTGGCCACTTTGCCTTCCACAAGCCGCGAGACCGCAAAGGTGCTGGTCTTTGGCTCGAGCGCGTGCGCTTCGGCCTTCGACAAGGTCATAAGGTCATCAATCAGAGAGCTGAGCTGGTTGGAGCTGCGCAGTATGCTATCCACATATTCTTGGTGATATTCATGAAGGTTGGCGTAGGCCCCTTCCTTCAATAGTTCGGCGTATCCTATCACCTCGGTCAAGGGGGTCCTCAATTCATGGCTGATGAGCGAGAGGAACTCCGACTTGAGTCGTGCCGCTTCCTCGATATCAGTTGTCATCTGTTGAGTCACTGCTTGAAGACTACGCAGTTCCTTCCGAGCGTGGCAAAACCCGATCACCAGTGCTATTGCGGCGGCGAACTCCATCTTGCGGATAGGCCGCTGCAAAACCAAAGGCATGCCTGATCGCCTTACCTGATCAACCATGTCCTCATCCAAGGATGATGCGGCAATAACAAGACAGGTTGAGGGGCTCATTTCTTTGAGAAGATCATGCACTTCAAGGACATGCCCATCCCGGACCCAGATCTCCGTGAGCACCGCGGCAATGGGTTCTTGTTTGATCAGTTCGCGCAATTGCAGGATGCTATTAACGTGGCGAATCTCGCAATTTTCAGCCACATCGGCGATGAGTGCATGTTCCGCGGCCTCGAGCCCGAGAACCACCAGCAGAGAATGCTTCGGCTCACCCATACCCAAGTCCATATCATCTCCATGGTTTCTCATGACTCTTGCCTTGTATTCCTGGTCATTCGGGCCTCACCCCGGTTTTTCATGTGTTCCTGATTCCGTGAGCTCTTGCTGCCATACCGCCCTCTTGGGGCGGATACACACCGAGCCTAGCATACAACAACGCGCATGTCAAACCTCTTGCCAAGTAACACGCCGAACAATTTGGTCAAGATGCATGGCCATTCTAATAGCAATCAGCGTGCCCATGGCAACGAGCCGGTGAATATCAATGAAGCCTCGCCGGAAATCCAGAGCCGTTCATCATCTCTCTGATCCACAAGAAGATCCCCTCCGGGCTGGTGAACAGTACCAGCCCCCTCCAAGAGGCCTTGATCTATGGCAATAGCCCAGGCTGCGCCAGCACCACTGCCACAGGCGAGAGTCCGCCCCACTCCCCGCTCCCAGACTTCCAAGTTCAATCTATGCTTCCCACATGCGCACACAAAACCCACATTGGCTCCTTCCGGCAGCAGCGCAGATAACTTGGCCGCGATCTTCTCCCGTTCTCCCTCGGGCTTGGCCATTTCCTCGAACACCACAATATGCGGATTAGGCACATAGATCAACCCCCCTCCGCCATCCATACCTCGAAGCTCTTCGCGTACATCATCGAACAGGGAACCGGTCCTGGGGATGTGAGGGATCCCTAACCCGACAGAAGCAATGTTCCCCTCTTGGGGCGCTTCTACGGGGAAGCGCTCACCGCTGATTTCGAACCAGACTTCTCCTGGCCGAACAAGATCAAGATCTCGCCCTGCCACGCATAGGGCCCTCAGGCCGTTTCCACATACCTCTGCCGCACTCCCGTCACGATTAAAAAACCAGAGCGGGTAGACATTTCCCCGGGCCGGGCCCCAGAATATCACGCCGTCGCTGCCAATACCCCGATGCCTGTGGCACAGGAGTGGGATGTCTGCCAAGAGGTGGCGTGGCGGCTCCCCGTCGACATATTTCAGGAACCAGATAAAATCGTTACCCAAGGCCTGGATCTTTGCAAATGGCTCTCCGGGAAGGGCTGACCTACTTGACAAATAACACCCCCGCATAGCCCACCGCCATGCTGAATACTCGGCTCTCGGGAGATTCCCTATGACTCGTGGTATATTCAGTCACTGTCCCATGGGTGGCTCCCAGCTCCCTGGCAGCTCCCATGGCGGCTGCCACCGCTCCCGCTCCGCAGGCATTGTGGTGCATTCTGGCTTCCTCGATGATGCGGTCAGAAGCCATCTGCTCCATGAGATCGAGAAAACGGCGATCATTGGCCTTCATCCAGGCCTCGGCACGCTCACCAACGCCGGCGGGAGCCAAGCCATAGCCTGGACCGTAGTGTGTCAGATCCGTCGAAGATACGACTGTCACGGGCTTGCCGCATGCCGCTAGGAACTTCCCCATGGCAACACCAAGAGCACAGGATTCTTCCTCCGGAGGAACAGCCACCGGGACTATGGACGCCTCGGGAAGGAGAAGCCTGACCATTGGAAGTTGCACTTCGATGGAATGCTCCGCCACATGGGCGGACGGATTGTCGACAAGCTGCGATCCCAATGCCTGAATCATATCCTTTGCCAGCTCCTCATCAATGGGAACCATACCCACCGGTGTCTCCCATCCGCCATCCGCCCAGACCGCCGCACCGGCAGGCGAATAGCTGCGGTGCACGGCGCCAAGGATCACCACGGTCTCTGGAGGCCCGGCAGCTGCCACGCGGGCCCACACCTGCGCGGCAACCCTCCCGGAGTACACCCACCCGGCGTGAGGGACCACCGCTCCCGGAATCGGCTCGTTGCGCGGGGGAACATCATCACCATCCAAGAACTTCCTCACCTGCTCCCGGCAGTCGCCGCGATAGAAGGCTCCCGCAATTGCTCGTCTGATCCGCATGATGTACCTCCTCTTGCAAAGGGTGGCAGGTGTCAGCGATGACGTACCAAACAGAATCGACGCTTTCCTCGATCTCGATATACCGTTCCGGACTCTCAATCATGACCCATCGTCCGGTTAGCATACCAGATCCGGATTGCCGGAAGGGATCAACTTCCCCCATAATATATCCACCGCCGCCCGTTGAGTTTCAGAGATCGCATCGCCCCCCACCAGGACAGGCAGGACTGTAGCCGCGGGAAGGAGTTTGGGCACGCCCAATAGAACGACCAACGCCTTTCTTCGCTCTGCCTGGAGCGTTCCGAACACGGAATGGGCCCGTTCCTCCTCTATCCTCCCTGAGGCACGGCCAATCACTATGATGAGCTCCTCGCTCTCCATGACAACCGCTTGCTCCAATAGCCCTTCTGTCACACAAACGCCAGGCGAACATTCCTGTACCGCGCGGATAAATTCCTCCGCCCATGCCTGCCGCGTTCCGTCAGCACACACGAGCACTGCCTGAACGCTCTCACCGATTCGCCACCGAGGTTGTCGATCCCCAAACCACCCCAACGATGATCTCGCGATGGTCTGCGCCAACACATGCACCGAATCCTCCAGTGTGGCTACCGGAGCGTGCGCCTGAACTTCAATCTCCGGCAGTCCGATCCATTTCGGGGCGCTGCCTGATGGTTCGTCCAGCTTCACACCCAGCACCAGATCCGCACCTGCATTGATCATTTTTTCAGCAATACGCACATCACCAGGGCTCACAGGCACCATATCCAAGCTATCAGTAATAATGAGACCGGAAAAGCCCAACTCCTCACGCAAAAGCTGTTTCATGACTGGTTGACTAAGGCTCGCGGGTCGTGTTTCGCCTGGATCCAACCCTGAGATCCAGAGGTGACCAATCATGACACCCCTGGTTCCTGCCTTGATTGCGGCAGCGAAAGGAAGAAGATCCGTTCTTCGCCATACATCTTTTTCCAACTGGATCATGGGCAGAATCGTATGGCTGTCATCACCAGCCCTGCCATGCCCCGGAAAATGCTTGACTACTGTCCCGACCCCCTCCCGGCCACAGCCCTTCACAAATGCCCCAACCATGTCGGCAACCCGGTCTGCACGTGAGCCGAAGCAGCGAGGACCCATGATAGGATTCTCCAGGCAAAGACACAGATCCGCCACGGGAGCCAGGATCAAGTCGAGCCCCAATGCTTTGGCCTGGCGACCGATGAGCTGACCCATCCTCCATGCGAACTCCGGATCTCCCGTGGCGCCCACGGCTGCCGCTGAGGGAAGCCACGCATGTTCGGGCAGCTGACTGGCGGCCCCCTGCTCCAGATCCGCCATGAGCAGCGGCGGGGAGGGCAGTTGATCGACAGTCCTGCGTATTGCCAGCCAGTCCGCCTCCTTCCCCCCTCGGAGAAGGATGCCACCAAGCCCACATGTCCCGATGAGCAACTGGATTTCTTGCCACCCGGTGGCCGTCGCTTCATCCCGAAAATCAAGAATCGGCACGAGATGCCGACCGAGGTCTTGCGGCATGAGGTATCCGCTCAATGCGGCATCACACCTCGCTCCAAGACTCTCAACTCTCTGGCTCCACAATCCAGCTCAGCCATACAGCCTTGCGGCCAAGTGGCCACATCATCCTGATGCCCCAGCGCCAGCCCATAGAGGACTGGTATGCCTATGTTTTCCAATCGTTCTGCCGCCACGGCAATGATCTCTTCCTCAGAAGATTCATAGCAGCGGGCAAAGCGGCCCAGCGCGACACCTTTCACGCCTCTCAGCCTGCCTGCAAATAGAAGCTGGGTCAGTAACCTGTCAATCCGATAAGGCGCCTCACCCACGTCCTCCAGGAGCAGAATCGAACCATCCAGTTTCGGTTCGTATGGAGTGCCAATGAGGGAGACTACTGTCTGGAGGTTCCCTCCCAGAATCCTGCCTTGTGCTCGCCCCGCAGCGATCACTATCGGCTCGGGATCGTTCGGCCCCTGGCAGATAATGGGGCCTTGACCATCATCACCCCCTACGGCGGCCACCAATCTCTCTGCGGAGTAGCGCGAGAACATGCCGGTGGCGGAGAGAAGAGGCATTGGTCCGGCAAATGTCACCAGGGAGATCCGTTCAAGAAGAGCCACTTGGAGAGCAGTGATATCGGACATTCCAACCAGGACTTTGGGATGGGTCGCAACGAGATCCCAGTCTACGTGAGGAAGCAGCCGCATGGAACCGTATCCGCCACGGAGACAGAATATGCCGCGGATCGACTGTTGGGCAACCGCCCAATGAAAATCAGACGCGCGATCCCTATCGCTTCCGGCGAGAAAGGTCGATCCGGGGGCGACGTGCGGCGCAAGCTCCACATGGTACCCCAGCCGCCCAACGGCCGCCACCGATGACGCGATCAGTTCCTGAGATCTGGGAGGACTCGCCAGAGAAAGAAGAGCCACCCGGTCCCCCTTTTTCAATGCCGCTGGGCGCACCAAAATTCCGCTCCTATCCTCGAGGCGCCGCGAGATAGACAATGCTGAACGCTGATGCCCGAAAAGCGTGCGTTCTCAACGTCTCCCCCTCCTCGTTCCTATGCCAATCCGTGAGCCCCGCGGCTGAGCATACGGCCACTCTCAAGATCGAACAGATGGGCTTTGGCAAGATCGAATGTGAGGCGTATCCGGTTGCCGACCCGAAATTGGCCACCCTCCGTGATCCTTGCAGTGATCTTGGTTCCGTTGATGTGGAAGTGGAGATACGTCTCATGACCCATGGGCTCCACCACGTCGAGCTCAACATCCATTTCGAATCCATCCTCCCCAGTGGACTGGACGATGTGCTCGGGCCGAATCCCTAGAGCCACCGACATGCCGTCCGACAGGTCGATTCCCTCGGTAAGGCGGCCTGGGAGAAGGGCCTTGAATCCAGGGCATTCGAATATGCAAGGAGTGCCTTGCGCGATGGAGCCGTGCAGGAAGTTGATGGAAGGGCTCCCAATAAATCCCGCGACAAACATATTGGCTGGTTCTTCATAGAGAGCGATGGGGCCATCGATCTGCTGAATGATGCCATCCTTGAGAACCGTGATCCTGTCGCCCATGGTCATGGCTTCGGTCTGGTCATGGGTCACATAGATCATAGTTGCTTCCAGCCGCCTATGGAGGCTGGACAGCTCGGCCCTCATCTGCACCCTCAGCTTCGCATCCAGATTCGAGAGCGGCTCGTCGAACAGGAACACCTTGGGTTTCCGTACGATCGCTCTTCCCACCGCAACTCGTTGCCGCTGCCCTCCCGAGAGTGCTTTTGGTTTCCGATCGAGCAACTCCTCGATGCCCAATATGACCCCGGCTTCCTGCACCCGTCGTTCAATCTCATCTTTGGGATACTTCCGCATACGCAGCCCAAACGCCATATTGTCGTATACTGACATGTGGGGATACAGGGCGTAGTTCTGGAATACCATGGCGATGTCGCGGTCCTTTGGCGGAACATCATTCACCACACGACCATCGATGAGGATTCTTCCCTTGGTGATCTCCTCAAGGCCCGCAACCATCCGCAACAACGTTGATTTCCCGCAACCGGAAGGTCCCACCAGTATAAGAAATTCTTTATCTTGCACTTCGAAAGTCGCATCCTTGACGGCCACCACATCGCCCGGGTACCGCTTGGTGACTCCTTCCAGCATAACATTGGCCATTCTTTCCTCCCTCTGCTTCTATGGCGCGAAGACAACACGGTCTTCCATTATCCAGATAAGAGCACTGATGGCTCCGGGTCAAGTCCGCCCGCTGTAGCGCATTAAGATTGCCTCCTTGTATTCCCCCACGCAAGTTCTTGACATGGAAGGGCGGTCCAGCATGCTTGTCCCGCCAGATATCGCTGTCGGAATCTCGCAGATGAGGAAATAAGGAGAATGGGCGGGTAGCTCAGTTGGCAGAGCACCGGCGTCACAGGCCGGGGGTCACAGGTTCAAGCCCTGTTCCGCCCACCAGATACATCTTGGGACCACTTCCACCATATGTGATCCATCATCCAATCCTGGCTGTCCGGTATTGTCACCAAAGAGTGGCCGGCCTATGGACGAGTAGAGACGATGCAATCAAAGATACAGAAACTCTTGCTGCTCCAGGAGATAGACACCTTCATCGACGACCTGTCACGGAAGAAGGATTTGGTGCCTAGGAGACTCCTCCATCACAAGACCGAACGCGATAATGTTTCTTCCCTAGTCGACGAGAAGAAGTCAGAGTTGCATGATAAGGAACTCCAGCGGCGTAAAACTGAGAAGAAGATCGAGGAGCTCGAACAGAATACCCTTCGATATCAGAGCCAGCTCAACGGCGTAAAGACGAATCAGGAGTATAAGGCCTTGCTCGCCCAGATCGACCGGGCCAAAGCACAAGAGAGTGAATATGAAGACAATCTGCTCCTCTGCATGGAAGACATGGAGGAGATAGAGGCATCCTTGACCAAGGCTATCGGAAATCTTCAGAAAGCACAGAACGAGTATAGACAGAGGGAGTTGGAAGCGAACGCGCTCTTGGCGCGCCTGGAGGAAGGCATCGCAGCGAAGTCCAGGGAAAGAGAAGAGATTGCCAAAGGGCTGGACTCCGCTCTCAAGACAAAATATGCACGAATACGGAGGAACATGGGAGGACTTGCCGTCGCCACCGTCGAAGGAGAGATCT
>JAUXFG010000181.1 GCA_030620115.1 Candidatus Fermentibacterota bacterium | reverse complement strand
TGCTCTTCAATGTCCTGACAAGGTAGTGTAAGAGATCCAATGAACCACGATCAGCCCAATTAAGATCATCAAATGAGAGAAAGAGAGGGCCATCTTCCAATTGGGATGCCAACAGTTGTCTGATGCCTTCGAACAATCGGAATTTGTCGAGCATGAATGGCTTATGATGCCCTATTGATTCATCTGAAAGCTCGGGCAATATCTTGATAAGTTCGATCTGATAGGCCGAGGGGAGCCGCGTCACGCTTTTCCTGCCCTCCTTGGCGAGAACGGCTCGCAGCATTTCCCTGAACGGATAGTAGGGAATCGAGCTTGTGGTGGCCGACAGAGCGCTTCCGAAAAACCGGACAGTTCGGAATTTGGGCTTCCTGAGGACTTCATGTATCAACCTTGTCTTCCCCACGCCAACCTCTCCGCTCACATTCACTACGCCACCGGCACCCGCAAGAATGGGATCGAGAAATTCCCCAATCCTGGCGATCTCTGAGTCACGGCCGATGATCTCCTCTGTGGGGATAATGAGTTCCCTTCCTTCTTTGCGAGCAACACCTATGCGATCTCTGCCATGCCTCTTTGCGCTATAGAGGTTTCTGTCTGCTGCCGAAAAGATTGTTGGCCAGTCGATGCCGTCCACAGGAGATGAGGCAATTCCCACGCTCAAGGTCAAACGTATGTCGGAGAACTTCTTTGTTCGGGATTGGTCTATGAATCGTTGGGAAATCATGGCGGCGCGTTCATAATCGGTATTGGGAAGCATGCAGATGAATTCGTCGCCGCCATAGCGAAACACCATATCATCACGTCGCACTGAAGATTTCAAGAATATCGCGAATTCCTTGAGAACGACGTCACCAGTAGCATGGCCATAGATATCATTTATATTCTTGAAATTGTCAATATCAATGAATACTATTGATAATGGAAGTTCCGTTTCTTGGCTTTCGGAGATCTTATCTCGTATCCTCTTGGATAGATAACGGCGATTATAGAGGTTGGTCAGATGATCGATGAATTCTTTGCCTATCCTTGCCACTTGACATCTCCGATGCTGGAGGGGTATCCCCCTTTTCCCTCAGCGACTATTGGACACACATAATACCGTGGCCATTCCCTGATCCCCACAAAATCATCGGAATCGGAATCGCGATCGAAATAACCCACCCCGTTGCTCTCGCCTTCATCAAACATCCAGATTCTCGTGATTGAGGACCATGTGATCATGCCTCAATTCGATGCCGATTCCGATCAAGGATAAAGACATTAGACGCTTTGTGTCACAGGATCGACCATGCGGGCCGCGTGGTCGCTATGGAGATCTTGGAAATATCACACATTCAATCCACCAGCCCACTGAGGCTCTTACTTCGGCGTTTATTCCCTCATTCAAGCATTTGGCTTCTCTCCCCATTTCCCCCCTCCCAGATTCTTCGGTCGCTGTGCTCCCTCAGAATGACACGCATTCACACACCCACTTATGCACTACCACTGTCATTCTGAGCGACTGCAAGGAGCGAAGAATCTCTCCTTGCTTCTTGTTCCATCATCCTCAATGCTGCACGCTCTCTTCTTCTCATTCCCCGATTCCCTACACTCATTCGGTGTTGGGCGTTTGGCCCATGTCAATCCGATTCTCTCTTTCATGTCTCGCCCTGTCAGGGCTGAGGGCATTTTGTTTCCGTGCCCCAGGGTTATGCCCTATCGGGCTTGCCCTGGGCTGGTATGTCAAGCCCCTTCGGGGCACAATGGCAGCGCATTTTCAGAACATCAAAGCGTTGGATTTCACCTCGAATTTCCCGCGGTGTCAGGTGTGTTCGAGTGTCAGCTTTTCCCTCAGGGGGGTAGCCTGTGATCTTTCGTGAGGCATGAGGAGAAAGAAGTCGGTCACTCTTTTCGGTTTTCGAGTTTCCAAGATGTGGAGCTAGCTAAGAGAGGCTTCGCGGCTTGTCAAGCACTGGTCAAAGGGAAGATCGTCGAGGCCGCACCACATAGCCAATAAACGTCATCGCCATTCCTGTGAGCAGTAGGGCGCCTCCAACGCCAAAATGGTCAGCAAGGGCTCCCACGCCCGGAGCCAACACAGCCATCAGCAGCGCCTTGCATTGTGATTCTGCGGAAAGGCCCGATGCCATGGCACGGTGGGAGATATTCTCGCTGATGTAGGCCACGTTGATCGGTCGTCTGATATTCTGCAGAAGATAAAGAAGCAGGAGAACGACAACTGATGCAATCCGTGCGTCGAAGTGGTGCAGCAATCCCGCCGCGGTGACGCATATGGCACCAGCGAAATAGGTCAGGTGAATCGCTGCTTCCTTGTCCTTCAGGCCGCTCGTAAGCTTTGCGGCGTTTTTCGATACCCAGCTGGTTCCGAGATAGATGATACAGTAGACTATTCCCACCACTACCGCCGTCCTCTCCTGCCCGCCCAGCGCAAGCAAGACCGGCAGCCCGAGAGCGAGGGATTTGAGAATCGGTTGGAGATAGTCCTTGACGACCTTGAAGAATCCGTCAAAGGCCGCTGAGTTCAGAACACTCGTGAGTGCCGCTTCCCGCTTGAAGATGAGCAAGAACTCTTTGATGGTTTCCCTCTTTCTGCGGGTTCCGATCTCACCATCAAGCTTTCCGGGATACGTGCCGAGGTTGACTAGGTTCGCCGCGTAGGGCACAACCGATGCGAGAAAGATCAATCGATAGGTGCCGCTGCACACCACCAGCACAGCCGCGAGAATCGAGCTGAGCGCTGACCCAAGTTGCGAGGCAGCCCTGGTGGAGCCGTAGTACTCGACCCTCATGTCCAACATGCCATTGAGTCGCAGATGCTCCAGGATCATCGCCTTATGTGTGCCGGTTCGAAAGGCCTCGCCAACGGCAAAGAAGATCATGGCCATGGCGCAGAGAAAGAAGTGAGGGAAGAAGTAGAACAGGACAAAGCTCGTGATGTATGCAAGCATCGAAAAGACCATGGATCTTCTTCGGCCATAGATGTCGGCCACGAAACCCGTAGGAAGTTCCAGGAGATTGATGGCGATTTCGCGGATTGAGAAAAGGGTGCCGATTTCAAGGAAGGAGAAACCCTCTTCGCGGAAGTACAGCACAATGAAGGGTTCGAAGAATCGGAGGTTCTTCAAGAACCCATAGGCGGCGAATCTCCGAAACTGTCCATCTTTTTTGAAACTCATCGCTGGTATCTCCCACTCGACCCAATGGCTTCGAACAATGGGTAAGAATGATTTGTTAGGCAGGCACGATGAACTGCCGCCATGGAAAGAAATCGGTTGAGCAGCTCGCCGCAACCGATGTACGAGTAACGAAGTTCAGGATTGCGAGAGGAGGACATCTGAGTCTTCATTTTCTACTTTCTCATTAAGCTCAAGGCGCTAATTTGTGGCCGATTTTCGTATGTGCAGCCTGTATCATTCATTGGAGGGATAGATGCAGTTTGTCATTCTTACCCGTCAGAATGTAAGAACATTTCTGACGCTGTTGATCGCCCTGATACTAGGGGTTGCCGTCAGCAGGTCGGGGCTCGAAGGGTTGAGCGAGGCAGGTCACATAACCCTCGGCATATTCACCATAGCCACCATCCTCTGGGTTCTTGAACCGTTTCCCCTCTATGTCACTTCCTTCCTGATCGTATTTCTTGAGGTCGTATTCTTGGGACGCCCAGGAGGCCCGCTTGGCTTGAGGGGCAAAGAATACACGATGTTTCTGCATCCGTTCTTCGATTCAGTAGTGGTGCTCTTTCTTGGGGGTTTTGTGTTAGCCACGGCGGTGAAGCGCTATGGTCTTGATGAGCGCCTTTCGAGAGAGATTCTACGGAGAGTGGGTTCGAGGCCGAAGTTCGTCCTGATGGGGATGATGGCAACCACGGCATTTCTCTCCATGTGGATCTCAAACACTGCCACTACTGCTCTGATGATGGCGGTGGCGATTCCCATTGTCCGCGCTTTCCCCCGCCATGAGCCTTTTCGGAAAGCTATCATCCTTGGCATTCCATTTGCGGCCAACATTGGGGGAATCGGTACTCCAATCGGTACCCCTCCGAATGCGATTGCCATGGGCATTCTCGAGCAATCCAGCCAGGGATTCACATTCTTGCAGTGGATGCTCTTCGGCATTCCCATCGTCGTAATCCTTCTGGCTCTGTGTTGGTGGATTCTCTGCCTGCTTTATCCTCCTCGAATTTCGACGATTCCTCTCGAACTGGGCGAGGAAGGCCCCATGGATCATATATCAAAGTTCATCCTCGGGGTATTCGGGGTCGTAGTAATCCTCTGGCTCACTTCCAGTGTACATGGGATTCCCTCGTCAATCGTGGCACTGGTTCCCCTGATTGTGTTCTTCGGATTGCACCTATTGGGAGACGATGATTTGCAGGATCTGGGATGGGGGATTCTGTTTATCATAGGAGGCGGGATGAGTCTGGGAGTTGCCATGCGTGAGAGCGGACTGAGTTTTTGGGTCGTTCAGCAAGTACCGCTGGAAGACCTGGGATCCCTTGGTGTTCTGTTTCTGTTTGGGGTGGTTGCTGCCGTCATGACAACCTTCATTTCGAATAGCGCCACGGCAAACCTGCTCATCCCCATTGTGGTGGGTGTGTCGGCCCTGTCTCCGCGTGCCGGAGCCGTGGTGATCGCCTTGGTCGCATCCGCCGCCATGATACTCCCTGTGAGCACGCCGCCGAATGCCATTGCTTATGGGTCGAAACAGATCGAAATCAGAGAGATGATGAAAGCGGGCGCCATCATCACGGCGATCGCAGTATTGCTCGTGCCCATTTTTGTCCATTTTGTTTTTTGATCCATGGGAGGTGATAGCGTGACAGATTCCGGGACAAGAAGCCATGAAACGGCGAGACTCGATCACTGCATGAAATGCGGCGCCACCACAGTGGAAAACAATGTGTATTTCTGCAGGGGGCAACGAATTAGAGTATACCTGAAGTGCGCTAAATGCGGGTCCTACGTGGCGCGTTACACGCTCTCTGGTTATACATCTGATGAGCCGTATGAGTCACTGCTTCATGAGATGCGTATCAGTCGACTGACGAGTGGCAAGAGTGCACTACACATGGTGGAGGAATTCGGCGAGGACGTTCAGAAAGAGTTCGAACATGTGCTGGAGCTGATCGCATCACAGGAGGATCAGCGGCGGATGGAGAAGATCATCGAGGAGGATTTCCCGGAAGGGCTTGGGTGAGAACCATGGGCTGAAGATTGACCCCAAGGCCATGATAGTCAGCGGTGCATAGTCCCCGACATTAGTCCGGAGCGTAGATCGCATGCCCTATGGATCGCGCACATGAAGCCCCTGTTGACATCATCGGACGGCATAGTACATTGGACAAAGTTGTCGGCCTTGTTCGTAGTTCGCGAGGGCGGCTTTGTTGATCCTGTGCCATATCTACCCACACAAGGAGGTTTGCCCATGAATGGGAGAGTATGGTCGCTGCCAGTTGCCGTGGTGATGGTGCTGCTTCTGGCTACAAGTGCAGTGCCGGTCAAGGCGGACTGGGACCCCGGTGATCCGGCAAAATGGGCTCAGGAACCGGATCTCACACCCGATGGAATCGATATAGACATCGTCGAGCCGGGAGGATTGGCCGACGACTTCGAGTGCAGAATAACCGGACTGATCACGGATGTTCATTTCTGGGGATCCTGGTTGGGCGACATGAAGGGAGAGATCACGCAGATCACACTCAAGATCTGGAGCGATATCCCCGCGAATCCACCCGGTGTACCCTACAGCAGGCCCGGCGACTTGCTCTGGGAGCGCACTTTCGTGCCCCCGGAATTTACCGAGAGGATCTACTATATCCTGGAGCCTATTGGTGAATGGTGGTGGGACCCCAAAGAGGATTTTGCGATTCAGGATGCCGATACCGTTGTCTATCAGTACAACATCTACATAGATCCCATGGACGCTTTTCTGCAGACGGGGACCGAGGCAGTTCCCGTGATCTACTGGTTGGGCATCGACGTGCAGTTTACAGGCGGCGATTTTGGATGGAAAACCACTGCCGCGCACTGGAATGATGATGCGGTCTGGTGGGATCAAACCGTCCCCGGTTGGCGCGAGCTGCGCTATCCTGTGAATCATCCCTTTGCCGGCGAGTCTATCGATCTGTCATTCATGTTCACCGACACCTATGTGCCTGTTGAGATGAGCTCCTTCACTGCCACTCCCAGAGAGGGCGGTGTGAGATTGGAATGGACCACGCAATCCGAATCGGAGAATCTTGGCTTTCATGTCTACAGGTCAGACTCCGAACAGACAGACTATTGCCCCATCACTATGGAACTCATCCCTGGTGCAGGTACCAGTCCCACGGTCCACAGCTACAAATATCTCGACAGAAGCGTGGTGGATGGCTCGACCTACTACTACCGTCTCGCGGATATCTCCACCGATGGAGTAGAGACGTATTACGGCCCGCTCAAGGTCGTGGTGCCGAGCCCTGGCGCCGTTCTCTCGCTCGAGATTCCTGTGCCGAATCCTATCCGTGAAGAGGCCACCGTGCGTTTCACTATTCCTGAAAGCGGAATGACCCGGATGTACTTGTATGATCTCAAGGGGAGAATGGAAAGGGTCATATTCAAGGGTGAAATGCAGGCAGGGAGCCATGTGTTGAGCTTCGACCGGATGGATGGGGAGGGATCGCGTTTGGCTGCAGGTACCTACGTGATGCGGCTTGTCTCTCCCGCCGGCATGCTGAATCGCAAGATAATTCTCGCTGACTGATACGTCGGCCTACAGTTCGTCGCATGAAGGGGTCGGTGATCCAACCGCCGACCCCGCCATCAGTCATTGCGAGGAGCCCTTCGGCAAACTCAGGATAGAGTCCGCGACGAAGCAATCTCATCCGCCCATTGAGATCGCCGCGCTGTCGCTCGCGATGACCCCCGGGGCCTCAGTCATTGCAAGGAGGGTTCCGAAATTGCAAACCACTTCCCGGCCTATCCTGAGACATCCCGATTATTTTGGCCAGAACTCTCGTAGGAGGCTAGCCTGGATTTCTCACCGGCTTTCGTCGCGAAGCGGTGTAGTTGGCTGTGGCTGCAAGGCTTGCGACCGAGGACCCCGCAGGCGTATCCCCTGTCCCGCGGCCGAC
>JAUXFG010000151.1 GCA_030620115.1 Candidatus Fermentibacterota bacterium | reverse complement strand
TCATTCTGAGGGAGCGGAGCGACTGAAGAATCTGGGAGGAGGGAGGAGGGGAGCTGGAATGCGGGATTGCAGATTGAACATCGAACATCCAACACCGAACATCGAACGTCGAATGGAGGGGGAGAGGATGGTGCATTGTAGTGTTCCTGAGGTGACGTTGGTTCACTTTCAGCCGCCTGCGTCCGTGGTCTCCCCTCCTCTGGGATGTCTGTGTCTCCTTGCTGCGCTGGCCGAGAGCGGTATCACGGCGGCGCTCAGGGACTATCAGCTTCACGAGCATGGATCACGGCTTGATATCCATGACATGCTTCGATTTGTACTCGAGGATTCCGGCCAGGTCATCGGTTTCAGTTGCATGGTCCATATGCTGCCTCACCTCGTGTTGCTCCTTCGAGAGATCAGACGGCAGGCGCCTGAGAAGAAGATCGTATTGGGAGGACCCGGGCCATCGTCCGTGGCCGCTCCCTTGCTGAGGCGCTACGCTGTTGCCGATGCCGTCCTTCTTGGGGAAGGAGAGCGGAGGTTTCCTCTTCTTGTTCGTGCACTGCGTGCAGGAACGGATTTGTCGGCTATTCCCGGACTTGTGGTTTCCCATGGGGATGGTGTGGTCACCACCACGGGACGGATCGAACGTATTCTCTGTCTCGATGAGCTGCCCGTTCCTGCATATGATATGATTGATCTGTCGCCCTACAATGGGCCGATACCTCTGGAGTTGACTCGGGGATGCCCGTTCTCCTGCTCATTCTGCGAGACGAATCTGTTTTGGGGAAGAGAAGTCCACTCCTTCTCGACACCGCGTGTGACAAGCATTGTGGAGGAGGTGACGACGTGCTGAGGAGGATCGGGAAGCGAGGCATGGACGTAGATAAGGTCCCGGCACAGATCGATCTATTGAGGGGTCGTTTCCAGCGTATTACCGCAAGCTTCATATGGGGCTTTCCATTCGAATCGCTGCAGGATCTTGCGGATACCTTGGCTTTGAAGGCGAGCATCCATGGCGGCAACACGGTGACCGCGCTTCATCTCCTGGCGGCACTCCCATCCGTCCCCATTACTCGCGAGTATGGCTCTTGCAGGAAGTTCGATCCCCATCTTCTGCCTGATATGAGCTCAGTTCGGCTCTCGAAAGAGGCGGAACGACTGGTGGAAGAGCATGTCGAGGTGTTCAGCTCGTTCTACTACTTCGATCATGACAGCTTTTCGCTGAAGCTCAAGACAGTGCGCCGCGTATCAGGAAGCGGTGGTCAGAGAAAAGCGGTGGGCAAATGAACACCCACCGCGTCTGGTAGCGGCGCAGGGACTTGAACCCCGGACCTACGGATTATGATTCCGCTGCTCTGCCAACTGAGCTACGCCGCCGCGCTTTTTTCGTTGCAACGAAGCCGAAGATATCCGCGGCCAAAGGTACGGTCAAGTCCGGGCTCGGGGAAAAATCAATGTGGGTATGAAATGTTTTTCATACCTAGTGAAATGGGTATCATAGTAGGGACCCGGGTGTAGGCAACGAGCGCTACGCTGATGCGCATTCTTGCCAGAGACGGTGTGGTGCGTGAGAGGGCTTCCCCGGCCCTGATTCCGGGCGTGGGGATTGCGTGGCACCGATTTTGCAGGTATCTTCAAACTCGGAATAGTATATGGGAGCGGAGAAGTGCATACAGGCTCGATTCTGTGAGAAGCCCAGACTATCGACAGAAAGGTGGTGATGTGCCTATGAGGGCGAATAAAGGATTCTCGATGGTGGAGATAGCACTAGTCCTCGCAATCATTCTCATCTTGTCGGCCAGCCTTATCCCCCGATACAAGTCAACCTTGGACGAGGCGAAGATTGATACCGCTACCGAGAAGGTGGTGAATGCCATGCGATTTGCGCGCCAGATGGCGGTGACCACGAGAGACAATATTCATGTGGTGGCCCTTACCACGAGAATATGCGTCTACAACGCTACCGACGGTGACACACTCTACCGATTTGCGCTTCCCGGTGGGGCGAGTGTTCAAGCCACGACTGGCACACCGGATTTCCATCCCCGGGGGACCTGTATTGGTGGCTCCATCACGGTGGAGAATGATGCAGGGACTGCCAGGAAGATCACCGTCAATTCGGTGGGCCGCATCAAAATCGAGGACGCTTGATGAGGGGGCCAAGATGAGAAGAGAAAGCGGTTTTAGCCTCGTGGAAGTGATGGTAGCTACGGCCATACTCCTCATCGGTCTACTGGCCATTGTGGGCCAGTGGCCGGCAGGAACCCAGGCAGTTATCCAGGGTCAATTTCAGACCGAAGCTTCCGTGATC
The DNA here is from genome assembly GCA_030620115.1 of Candidatus Fermentibacterota bacterium. Classification (GTDB taxonomy): domain Bacteria; phylum JAFGKV01; class JAFGKV01; order JAFGKV01; family JAFGKV01; genus JAUXFG01. The sequence goes on along the minus strand of JAUXFG010000151.1, from coordinate 7,203 downwards.
GCACAACGTATATTGGAAGACCTTGGGACAAAGGATTATCCCAGCATCGCATCGGGAAACCTTGTGGAGGGTCGATACACGATTGCGTGGTCTGTTGTTGCCGGCCCTATTGCTAATTGTAAGACCGCCGAAGTGACCGTGAGCTGGAATTGGCTTGGGCAGAATCACGGGGTGAAGATGGCCACCATTTACGGAGCCAAGTACTAGGAGGTCGTCAATGACACGGAAAACGCGTGGAACAACGCTGGTGGAGTTGTTGATAGCCATAGTGGTCTTCATGTTCATCAGCGCGGCGGTCCTCATGTTGTTTCGCGGCCACCTCAATCTGAATGAGCCGTTGCAGATGCGGGCGATCAAGACAAATGATGCGCGGGCGGCATTTGACATACTGAGCCGTGAGCTGCGTCATGTGAGTGGGATCCAGCAGGGAGAGGCCAATTCAATTCAGTTCGATGCCAAGATCGGCACCTCAGCGCTGATGACCTACAAGTACGCCCTCGTCGGGAATTGGTTGAAGCGCGAGGCCGGCGGGAGCGGCATGCAGGAACTGATACCCAACGCGTTCCTGTTGAACTTCGAATACACCAACCCTGAAGGTAGTATCCTGCCGACTCCTATTACACTTATGACCGATCAAGCGGTGAAAGGCATTGAGGTGACCCTCGGTGTATTGAGCACCGACGGGACGGATACATTGATCTTGTGTGGCAAGGTGAAAACCAGAAACCTATAGAGGAGGGTCTCATGACAGCATTTCATGGAGGAGCAGGGAAAAAGGGCATGGCTCTCATCATGGCCATCTTTTCACTCCTGATCCTGGGAATTCTGGCGGGCGGATTCATGACATCGTCCGTGACAGAGTATAAGATGTCGTTCAATGAGCAGGAGTCGATGTCTGCCGGGCAGCTCTCGGAGGCCGGGCTGGCGTATGGCTACCAATGGCTTCAGAACCAAGACCCGGCGCCGTGCCAAGCCGGGGGGAGCATCCCCCTTGGGAGCATAAGTGTGGTATCCTGCGGCACGACGAATCCGGTTATCTACGCCGATGCCGCCAACGACTGCAGCGAAGGAGGCTTCGATTGCTCGGACATCGGAGGCGATGACCGTACGTGGAAGTATATTATCCATGCTGATGGGACCACGGCCCACGGCACGCAAGGAGCGACTGAAATCGATGTTAGTGTCGGGTACGACAACTCGTCATGTTATGCGCAGTTCTTCGAAAGGTGCCAAGCGTATTTCGGGGACTACGATGTGGTCAAAGGACCGGTCCATTGCAACGGTCAGATGTGGATAGCAAATAAGAATCCCCCCGATTATCCCCCGTGGATTGGAGCCCGTTTCTGGGGACCTGTGAGCCAGCACCACAACAGTTTCAAAAAAGGGGGGGAAAGCGGCTGCGGTGGCGGCACTGAGCCCGAGTGCTTCGCCACCTTCTACGAGGGGTACGAGACAGGTGTCGACAAGATCGACTACCCGCCCGATTTCGGAAACGTGGTGGACGGGATCGATCCGAACTATGTGTGGGAGAAGAATACGAGGATCCTGCTCCATGCTGATGGGACCATAGCGGTATGGAATCATGCGCTGGCCGATAGCACGGTGATGCCGATCCCGATCCCCGGCGTGTGCCACGTCGAATTCACCGGCGGCGAAGGCGATGCCGATGTCAGCGGAACGCTGAACGGGCAGCTTACCATCGTGGTGGACCGGAACATCATCATACAGGATGACATACTCCTGGCCGATGATCCCCGCTTCAACCCGCACTGTGATGATATGTTGGGACTGGTGGCGGCCTACAAGCGCGATGGCGACATCATCATTCCCGACGTTAATCCGCTTGGCGTGGACGGCGATCGCATCATCCAGGCCTATCTGATCGCTCTTCGGAGCGATGGGAAACTGGATGTTGTCAACTGCACTGGACGTGACCGTGAGGGAATCCTCTATATGTATGGCGGCTTAGTTGTGGCCGAGATTACGGCGACCGAGGACTGGCATTTCGAGCACGGGTACGGCACGGACACCACGCACGACAAGCGCGGGTGCAGGTGCCCACCACCTGGGTTTCCTCCTTTGAAAGATCATAACCAGCCGATTACCAAGGTATCGAAGTGTGAGGGGAGCTGGAGAGAGGTTTACTAGCGCGGCGTTTTTAGAGAGCGACCGATTGAGGGGGCTTCGGCAGGGCCGAGGCCCCCTCTTTTTGTCTCATTCTTCTCATCGTCACGAACCACGAATGGGGAGCCCATCGCCGCGCGGGGTGCCACGGGTTGACTGGGCCATGATGACGCGCATATTCCCTGAGTATACTGAAGGGAGTATTCGATGACACGTCTTGTTTCGATCCTCTTTCTGGTTACCGTACCTCTTGCCGCCTTTGCCGTTGGAGAGATCCCTGAAGACCTGGAATCCAGTGAGGTTGCCTTGAGCGTCTCACATGAGCCGCCCTTGGATTGTGAGCCGTTCATCCAGCTCTACGTGACGGCCGCAGTGGAATGCCCCAACCCGGAGATGATCAATGTGCGGCTCTTTGTCAGGACGCTGGGATCCGATAGTGGATTCCAGGAAATTCCCATGGCCATGCTTGAGCTGGATCTATTCCAGGCCCTCATTCCTGCTCGGCTGGTGGGGCGATCTGGGGTCGAGTACTACATAGAGGCGCGAATGGGCAAAGGGTTCACCTCGGCCAGGAGCTCGAAGGCGCCCTTCCAGGTACCCACGGGTTATGATTACCGGGGCGAAATCCCCACCAGCCTTCCTGGGGATGATTTGTTGGCGCAACTTGATCCTCGTTTGGTGCCGGAGACGTCGGCTGATGTGGAGACCGAGGACGCGGAGGAGGGGAAAGGCCATAGCTCTCTGCTCCTTCAAGTGGTGATCGTGCTTTTTCTTGCGACATTTGCGGCGGTGGTGTATCAGCGGCTTGGACAGGGGTAGGAAGGATGGGGAAATGCTGGATTGCTGGGATGGGGGATGAACACCGAACATCGAACATTCAACATTCAACGTCGAAGTGAGGATGATGGAGGGCCATGCTTCGTCATGGCCGTAGAAGCTCGATACGACGGACGCGATCGAGCGTGTTTCTCAAGAGATGCTGATGAATTGGTGATTGGGAGAAGAGATTGATGGATTGGGAAGAAATGCGAAATGCGGGAATGTTGGAAAGGGGATTCCTCGATAGGGAGCGAATAAACGCAGAATCCTCAAACCCAATATTCCAATACCCCAAAACCCCAGTTGCGAAGCGGAGCGCAGCGACGCTCTCCTAACAGAGTGAAAGATATCATGGCAAAATCGCTTGTAATCGTTGAATCCCCTGCAAAAGCAAGGACGATAAAAGGCTTTCTCGGTCCTGGCTACGAGGTCATGGCCTCCATGGGGCATGTGAGAGATCTGCCTATCCGAACGTTGGGCGTTGACACCGAGGATGCCTTCAAACCCACGTATGAAGTGATCAAAGGCAAGGGGAAGATCGTCAAGCAGATACGTGCCTCGGCCAAGAAATGCGAAACCATCTACCTCGCCGCTGATCAGGATCGGGAAGGGGAAGCCATAAGCTGGCATGTGAAGGCCATCCTCCTCCGCTCAGGGGCTCCCTGTTTCCGTGTACTCTTCAACGAGATCACCAAGAGTGCTATCGCACGCGCCATTGCAGATCCGCACCAACTCGATATGGATAAGGTTGATGCGCAGCAGGCGCGGCGTGTCTTGGATCGCCTTGTGGGCTATAAGGTGAGCCCATTCCTATGGCGGACGTTGAAGACGAATCTCTCGGCGGGGAGGGTTCAGTCGGTGGCGCTTCGGCTTGTGTGGGAACGGGAGAAAGAAATCGAAGCATTTGTTCCACAAGAGTATTGGACGATCAAAATCTTCTTGGCTGATGAAGAGGGTCGATCGCTGGAGGCCGTGCTTGCGCTTGAGAACCGAAAGAAGGTCAAGCTTACCTGCGCCGCGGAGGCTGATAGGGCGTATGATGCGCTGTGCGGAGAGCAGTACATCGTCTCCAAAGTCGACCGCGTGGCCAAGGCGACAAAACAACCGGCCCCGTTCATCACCAGTTCGCTCCAGCAGGAAAGCAGCGTACGATTGGGTCTTTCGCCCGAACGCACCATGAAGATCGCCCAGGAGCTTTACGAAGGCGTGAATATTCGGGGAGAAGGACATGTGGGTCTGATTACCTACATGCGGACGGATTCTTATCGTCTGGCAAGCGTGGCCCAGAAGGCGGCCCGTGATTTCATTCGCGGGCAGTGGGGCGACCGCTATGTGCCCTCCAGGACGCCCGTATACGGTTCCCGGAAAAGGGCTCAGGACGCGCACGAAGCCATACGCCCCACCAACGTGCACCGGAAACCGGCAGACCTCACAGAGCAGCTTTCCAAACAACAGTTCCGCCTCTATGAGCTGATTTGGCGGCGGTTCTTGGCGTCACAGATGGAGCGAGAGAAGGTGGAAGTAACCACTATCCTTATTACCGCCGGCCGATACACGTTGCGGGCTTCCGGGGTGATGAAACTGTTTGATGGCCACGCGGTTTTGTGGCCGGCGAAACGGACCGAGGAGGAGCTCCCACTGCTGGAGAAAGGGCAATTGCTTACGCTCAAGCGGCTCGAAAAGAAGCAGCAGTTCACGAAACCAAAACCCCGGTTCACCGAGGCATCGCTGGTAAAGGAGCTTGAGGCCCGCGGTATCGGTCGCCCAAGCACATACGCCACGATCTTGTCGACGCTCAAACGACGACGATACGTATCCATCGAAAGCAAGCAGCTGAAGCCTACAGAACTTGGGCGGGCGGTGTGCACTATCCTGGTGGAACGATTCCCCGAGCTTTTTGCCGTGGGCTTCACCGCGCAATTAGAGGAACGACTCGACAAGGTCGAGGTGGGAGAGTTGTCGTGGGTGCAGGTGGTATCTGACTTCTACGAGTCTTTCCGAGCGCAGCTCGTGGCGGCCGAGAGTGCCCAGAGCGAGGTCAGGAAAGCCATTCAACGTGACAGTGGCGAGAAGTGCCCCATTTGTGAACGGCCACTCCTGGTGAAGTTCGGGAGACACGGGGAGTTTCTGGCTTGCAGTGGTTTTCCCTCATGCCGGCACACGCAACCACTGCACAAGCATCGAGAAGGAACGCCACCCACGGAGACTGATGCCCGATGCCCGAAATGCGACGCGCCCATGGTTCGCAGGGCGGGGCGTTTCGGGGAGTTCCTGGCCTGCAGCCGATATCCTGGTTGCAGGACCACTATGCCGCTTTCCACGGGCATTCCATGCCCCAACGAAGGCTGCACCGGGACGCTGGTGACGCGCCGCAGCAAGGCAGGGAAGCGTTTTTTTGGCTGCAGCCGCTACCCTGAATGCAAATTCGCGACATGGAGCGAGCCCGAGGCCGTGACGTGCCCTGCATGTGGAGCCGGAGCCGCAAGCAAAGCGAAAAAGGGAAACAAGGAAGCCCTTGTCTGCCTGCGCTGCGGTCAGGAGGTTGCGAGATAGTTGGGCTGCCCGCCCTTCGACTTTGCTCGGGGCAGGCGGGCGGAAACGTTCAACATCCAACGCCGAACGATGGGAACCAAGAACGCGTCTCCAACTTCTGATCTCTTCCACTTCCACTTCCACTTCCACTTCGGCGTTGGACGTTCGATGTTCGATGTTGAATGTTGGTCTATCTTCGGACGGCTCTCGACACCAGATGGAGAGCTTCGGAGTTAGCGTTGCGGGCTAACCCCCACGAACAACCCTGTCATGTCATCGGCGGAGGCCTTGCCGGGTGCGAGGCAGCGCTGCAGTTGGCCTCGCGGGGCATCAAGGTGGTGCTCTACGAGATGCGTCCCGATGTGCCCACCCCCGCCCACACCACCGGGAACCTGGCTGAGCTCGTCTGCTCCAACTCTCTGAAAAGCGAGACCATGCCCTCGGGGCAAGCCCTATTGAAAGAGGAGCTTCGACTGCTTGGCTGCTTTCTCCTCCAGGTGGCTGAGGAGGCAAGGGTGCCCGGAGGACGGGCTCTGGTGGTCGACCGGGACCGCTTCTCGCATCTGGTGACATCGTTGCTGGAATCCAATCCGAATGTAGAACTTCGGCGCCATGAGGTTACTGATTTTGGGGGCGTGGGGAGACCGATTATCCTCGCTACCGGTCCGCTCACCAGCGCTTTGCTTTCGTCATCTTTGGAAAAGGAATTCGGGCGGCAGAGGCTTTTCTTCTACGATGCCATCAGCCCTATCATCGATGCAGAGTCCATTGATTATTCCGATCTATTCAAGGCGGATCGTTATGGTGATGGGGGTGGCGATTACTGGAACATCCCCTTGGATGAAGGAACATACCGAACTCTTGTCAGGGATCTCAGGGAGGGCGACCCGGCGGTGGAGCGCGATTGGGAGAGGATCGAGTTCTTTGAATCATGTGTGCCCATAGAGGAGCTGGCAAGAAGGGGCGATGATACGTTGGCGTTCGGGCCGTTTCGACCCGTTGGGTTGCGTCCGCCGGAGGGTGGGCGACCTTGTGCCGTGATCCAGCTCAGGCTGGAGGATGTGGGTGGAACAAGCTTCAATCTCGTGGGATGTCAGACCCGCCTCTCGCAACCGGCACAACGAGAGATATTTCGCAAGCTTCCTGGCTTGAAGGCGGCGAGATTCCTCAGGTATGGCCAGCTCCATCGGAATACCTATCTTGATTCGCCGCGCCTTCTCACCGTGGATCTCGCCCTGAGATTTGATCCGAAGGTCAGGGTAGCAGGGCAACTTTGTGGCACAGAAGGATACATGGAGAGCATAGGCACAGGGCTCCTGGCCGCGCTCTTCTTCTGTTTCGAGCGGTCCGGCTCCGAAATCGAACCTTTGCCGCGGGAGACCATGCTGGGTTCCCTCTGCAGATACGTCAGTGAGCCGGGGACGGGGCCCTTTCAACCGATGAATGCGAACTTTGGCCTTCTTCCCGCCGCACCAGTTGGTGTGAGAGGTAGAAAGGCCAGGAGAGCCTGGCATTGCCAGCGGTCACTGGAAAGGCTGGCGGAGTGGCGGGATGGGGTGATGGGATGATGGGAGGAAGAGAGCGTTCAGCGTTGAGATGACAGAACGAGGATGTAGGAGAGATTCTTCGCTCCTTGGAGTCGCTCAGAATGACAGTGGTAGTATGCAGAAGTATGCGGCACCACGTGTCATTCTGAGGAAGCAGTGCGACCGAAGAATCTGGGTGGGG
>JAUXFG010000045.1 GCA_030620115.1 Candidatus Fermentibacterota bacterium | reverse complement strand
GCGATCTCGATGGGCGGATGAGATTGCTTCGTCGCTACCCTCCTCGCAATGACAGGTGGTGGAGCTGGTCATCGTGAGCGGTAGCGCGAGGTCGAGATCGTAAAATGAGAGAATGTGAAGCTATTTCTGAGTGAACCCTAAAGATCGGTTGGGTTGCTCATGAATGAGGGCCAAGGCTTGCTGCAAGCCTTGGCCCTCAGGAGGGGGATGGAAGGAGGAGAAGATGCAAGCCAGGAGTGAGGGACATAACCCCGGTATCGGTAGGGGGGCGGCCTGGGGTCACGGATACCGGGAGGGTTGCCACATCCCAGGAGGCTTGCTATGAAGTATGCTTGCTCCTCTCCTCCTTCCGTGGGGTCTATTGAATTCCGGCGATGTCGCCGGAATTATCTACACGTTTTCTGCACCGCTGAGTTCGTCGGAGCTCTCCAATTGGAAGGCGCGAAAATACTACCTTCATATCGTAATTGCAACAGTGTGCAAAATTAGTACCGCAGACTTGAGACACCGTGAGGAGTCTCACACATGACTAGACGAAACAGCACAACGGAACCAAGATAATATGCAAGATCGAGATCTGCAAGTGAAATCGTAGAGATCGCCTGCCATGCGAGTACCTGGAAACCTCCTCTCCTTGCGCGAGAAACCCGTAGGAGTCTCGATGATCGGCAACACGAACGCTCTTGATATCATGCATGAACCATGCCGTGTCTCAAGCTAGGCTGGGGACCATGTCCGCCAAGATGCTGCCGGATGAAGGGAGGCGAGGAGCCGATACATTTTGCTTTAGCGAACTGTTTCATCTGTATCGATATGACACATAGATATCTGGGTTTCGAACGGGTTCGGAGGTTCAGCATTCAGAGGATTTTCAGAGCCATTCAGCACACGCGTGCGTTTTTTTTCTTGCCTGACACCTGCGAGCAAATGCGGCTCCGAGCTTTGGAGAGCTTGTCTTGTGCAGGATAGTATCCTGGCGAGATCGACTTGGGATCCTGCAGAAACGCGGCGAGCATCGAGGCGATCTGAACTGCGCCATATCCTGGTTGGCGCTCCGGTCGTTTCGCCCCGGCCAGCTCGCCAAGCGCCTGCTTCCACAGACATTGTTCGAACTGTTCACGCGGCATGGAGATCGAGGGTAAGGCCGTGTGGACCGCTTCACGCAAGACGAGCCCTTCGGGCCAATCCTTTCTTGGGGAATAGAGTACAGGGGTGCCGTGAATCAGTGCCTCCGCCACAGTGCCGTAGCCGAGTTTGCCCACGATGATGTCAGCTGCGTTGACCAGGCACGCGTGGTCAACGTCCCATGGTTGATAGACGATGCAGTTGTTCAGACCGGGCCGGGGTTCGGTGCTGAGGAATCGGTAGTTCTCCAAGTCGTTCAGCTGAGTGAAGTCAAACCGCCCTGCGCCGATGCCGCCAAAGGTCAACAGTACTGCCTGATCGCTGGGATGGATGCCGAGATGTTTCCGAGCTTCGGAGCGTGACATCGGGCATGCTCTTCCCACGATGTCCACGAGGATGGGATATGCATGCCAGTGGGGAGGAGCTGCCGGTTTTGGGACAAATGCCCAATCCGCCAAGCGGGAGTATGGGCGCAACTCTTCGGCAATCGGACCAAAGTGAGCATCAGCATGCCCGAGATTCCCATAGATCCAATCCCACGTGAAGTTTGCCACAAGGGCCGAGGGCACGGCGGCCTGACGTGCGGCCACCAAGGCCAGCGGACTGATATCCGCAATGACCAGAGCGGCATTGATTCCATTCAGCCATTGAGCCTCATCCTCAATCCACTTGTCCTTTCGGGCAAACCATTGCAGAACATATTCTGTAGTTTTGGGTAGGTCCATAGTGAATGCATCCACCTGGATAGGCGATGCATCGACAACTTGCTGGAGATAGCAGAGCTCCGCGCATTCGATTCCCCTGAAGAGCCACTGAGGTGCTTCCGTCTTCACGAACACCTTGAGATCAGGGATGCGGGCACAGAGCTGCGACACGACTGTGGCGCAGCGCACGGCGTGCCCGAAGCCATGGCCGGTGACGTAGAGGGCGATAACGGGGGAATGGGATGTCACTGCAAGCTCTTTTCTCCTGTATTCTATTGCCGCAACACGCCGGAGTCTCTATGCTACGGACAGACGGCGATAGGCTTATGATGGAGGGCTCAAGGAATGATGGCATCACGACTCATGCAAGCGCTGCTCGCGCTGGCTCTCTTCTCCTCGGCTAGTTGGGGGCTGGAAGTAATCGGTGGTGAGTTGGGAGCGACAATTATCGATGACAAGGTCTACTGGGTAGTCCGCTTTCAGCCCGAACTCATCCTGGGCAAGCTCGGAGTGGGCTTGGATATCGAGCTTCTCATGGGCGAGGAAGAGGGAATCCGAGACGCAGACTGGGATGAGGATCACAAGTGGATACGCCTTATCCGCTATGTGCGATACGGATATCCGGAGGGTATTCTCTATGCGCGGGCCGGAGCATTGGACGATCTGACCATCGGCCATGGTTTCATCGTGAATCACTATAAGAACTGGTACGATGAGGACTATCAGCGGCTGGGGCTTCACCTCCGGGGCAACAGCAATGTTCTTGGCGGTGCGTGCTTCTCGAGCAACCTTGCTATGTGGGAGGTCGTGGGAGCACGCGTTTGGATGGCACCGCTAGGCTCACTGTCCATGCCGCTGATCAGATGTCTGCGCCTCGGAGGAACGGCCGCTGTCGATCTGGATCCAGACAATGACTGGGACACGTCGGATGAGATACGGATCGCAGGGGTTGATGCCGAACTGCCGCTGCTGGCGGGCCCACCGATCGGGCTCTACCTCTATGCCGACCATGCCCACATTCTCGATTATGGCAGTGGGCAGGCTGTGGGGGTTGGCTCAAACCTTGGTCGATTCGCCGGAGTGTCCGACATCCAGGCGAGGCTGGAACGAAGGTTTCTCGGCGATGCCTTCATTCCGGCTTACTTCGATGCATTCTACGGATTGCAGCGTTATGACCCCTCCACCGGACTGAACAAGAAGGCGCTCCTGGATTCCGTTGAGAGTGGTCGCGCTGTATACGGGGAGCTAAGAGGCACCATTCTTGGTGTAGTCACCGTCATGGGAGGCTATCAGTATATCGACGAGCGTCCGCATAGTGGGGTGCTCCACTTTGATGGAACGCTCGAGGGGTTTCCTGGAGGAATCTCGTTTCGGGCGAGCCTTGATAAGACGGGAATCGAGAAAGCGTCTGATCTATTCGACGAAGATGAGAGCACATTGATGGAAGCCGAGATGGGGTATCGACTCAATGTCTACACCATGCTGTATGTCCTGTACAGGAAGACCTTTGAAAGGCAGGAAGATGGGAGCTATCGAGCCGTTGAAGTCATCAAGCCGCGGCTCGCCATTTCCATGGAATTCTAGCGAAGCTGCGCCTCAAACCGACGAGTGATGATGACCTGGCCCATTGATCGAGGCGCAGCGATACTGGTTGCTGGTCACTGGATACTGGATGGAACCCGGATCGTTCAGTTCTCCTTCCAGTATCAAGCATCCAGCATCAGCTCGCAGCTCACCTATAAACGTCGCTGCAAATAGAGAGATCCCGGAACCGTGGCATCACCCTCAGTCATTGCGAGGAGCCCCTCGGCAAGCTCAGGATAGAGTCCGTGACGAAGCAATCTCATCCGCCCATTGAGATCGCCGCGCTGTCGCTCGCGATGACCCCGGGTCCTAGCCCGAACTTCTCATGAGGAGTCTGTAGCTTCAGGATCTTGGTGTTTTCGATTCTTCCACCACACACGCAATTTTTTCCACCAATAGTCTCCTCTGACAGTGGCGAGAGCGGTGATGTTGCGCTCGATTTCGGCCTCATCTATGATGAGGTTGCCGTTGTCGTCGCTGTACCGTTCACGATATCGGATCTTCCCCTGGATAGTGTGATGCGGCTGAAGCTTGATCTGAAGTCCCCAACTCTCCCCATCGGTCTTTTTCCGGAACAGCAATGATACATTTCTTTGCTCAACGAAGAACGACCCTTTGAGATTGAGCCTCGTCAACGCGTGGAAACTCTCCACTGTCAGCGCGAAGCTCTTGTCTCTTTCGTCTCCGCGGTAGATGTCCCTGAATCGCGTCCGGAGTCGTGCATGGGGCGGTACATGGATGGTAATGGCGTTGTTCCATCCGTACAGCCAATCTCCCGTATCGTCAAGTTCATGTCCGATGGAGACGAGGTCATAGCCACCTTCTTCCCGTTCTACGAAATGAGCCTTGCGGCGTTCGTAGGTACGATTGAATAGCGTGGCAATGAAATGCGGTGACTGGAAATCCAATCCAATGGCGACGTCGATCCATTTGTAGCCCACTGTCACGTCCGGGAAGCTCAACCCCGAGCCGGCGTCCCAATAGACTGCTGCTTCACCGCGCACTGCGAGGCGTAGATCGTCGGTGTCGATCCATTGGTAGCGGGCGCCAAGAGACAGGCCATGAAGCTGCCGGGATGAAGCCTCATCCAATCGCGGCGGTTCTGTTGCCTGGATGATGCTGTCTTCAGGGGCATTGAATATGTCAGGCTCCGGATCCACTACGTCAGGATACGAATCGCCGTCATCATCCGAGATGTTCGAGTACTGGTTCATGTCGCCCACATAGGAGAGAGCCATCCTTGTCTTTTCGCCCCGATGCCAGGACACCGTAGTTCCCATTACACGTGGGCGGCCAATATCATTGACGAACATTTTCCAGCGAAACCGTCCCGCCTGAAGCCGTGTCTCCAGCCCACTGTGTTGCTCGAAAGGAAGGAACATGCCATTGAGGTAATCCCTCACGAGGAGTCCCTGCCCAAATGTAAGATGTTCGATGAGACCGATTCGCAGATACACCGGCCTGTCAGGCTTGAACAGTTGGATATGATGGATGTGGTCTACCAGATCCTTCCATTCATTCCAGGCTTCTGAATAAAATGTGCCATCCTTTGCGAACGCGAACCAGAAATTGTAGGCAAACTCGAGCTGCCGGTAGTTGAGTCTGTAGAGGATATCGGCAAGGTAGTAGCGTTGTCCATCATACGTAGCTACACCGGCGGAGCCTCTGCTCCTCTGCCGGAGCGCCGGGCGGCGAGCGCTTGGGAAAACCAGGAGCGATGGATTGCGGGGAAATGTCCCCCGGCGAAGCAGTCCGAAAAGGTAGAAGGCATCCAGGGCAGGTTTCCTGAACCAGCCGGTCTTGAGTACCGGGCTTGCTCCCGCAGCAAGCATCTGCCCTGTTGAAAGGCATATGCAAGTGCTGTCACTTACCGTAAGCCAGACAATGCCCGGAGATGCATATCGTATCAGGGCCCCACGATTATCGAGCTCGTAGCAGAGCGTATCCGCCGTTTCCTCAGCATGGAGCGTCATGGTTCCGCCATGCAGAATCAGCCGTTTTCGTGATCTCTCGAGAGAGAAGGACGACTGCTTTTCCAGCTCCAGGATTTGTCCTTCACAGAGCAGAAAATGCGCTCTTGTTTCATTGCTGAAGATGCGGGAGCTCCGGGGCGGCTCGAGCAAAGTGGACTCGGGTATTGATGTCTTGAATAGGGTTTCGCGGGCGATGGATACCGCAGGCCCGTAGAGGAATACCAAACTCTTCGCGTGCGTATCCGCATGAAGCGGTGATGCTGAAAGCGCGACAATGATCAGATAGAGCCAAGAGAATGGTCCCGGCTTCCAGGTTATCGAGTTGGTCACGGTCTTACCCGAGGGATAGTTGTTCCCGGAGTTCCTGCCAGATGCCTCGAATCGAACGGGATACTGCGGAATCTGGTCGATATTCAGTCACCACAAGACCCTGTGCCATTGACTCGGTAACCACGGTGTCGAATGGGATCTCGCCGACGAGCCCAACATCGTGTTCTTTGCAGAAAACGCGGATGACCCTTGTGTTCGTGGGATTGAGATCAGCCTTATTGATGACTACCAGTGCCGGTACGCCGAAATGACGGACCGTTTCCAAAATACGTTCAAGATCATGAATGGCCGAGACCGAGGGTTCGACAACCAGGAGAGCAAAGTCAGCGCCTGCTGTCGCGGAGATCACTGGGCACCCTATACCCGGCGGACCGTCCACCAGGAGGAGATCTCCACGGTTGTCCAGCACCTCCTGCCGACCCCGCTGCTTGATTGTGGTCACGAGCTTGCCGGAGTTATCCATGCCTGCAAATAGATGCGCATGAAACAGGGCGCCAAATGGTGTGGAGGATCTGAACCAAACCCCTGCTTGCTGTTCTTCGCTCTGGATGGCGCTCACAGGACACTGATACACACATGCATCGCAGCCTTCGCAGGAGATGGGATCAATACGGTACTCATTGTCTGAGTGGTGAATCGCCTCAAATCTGCAGATTTCCTCGCATATGCCGCACGAAGTGCATAGCGCTGGGTCTATGGTGGCGACTTTGCCTCCCCAGAATGGGGTTTCCTCCAGCCGCGTGATCTGGGTGATGAGTTCAAGATTGGCGGCGTCAACGTCCGCATCGACTAAAACGATTTTCATGTCAGCCGCCGCCAGAGAAGCGAGGGCCGCCGCCAGAGAAGTCTTGCCCGTTCCTCCTTTGCCGCTCAAGATCACAAGCTGTTTCATGAGGTTACCTCGGCGAGTTGCCGCATAATGCCGGCGAGTATTTCCTCGATCACGGGCCGATACTCGGGAAGAGCTTCAACCAGCATCGTGCCTTCCGAAACTGCTTCCGCAATACGTCTGTCCAGAGGTATGGAGGCAAGGATTGATATGTTCTTCTCTTGGCAATAGAGCTCTACACCATCGTCGCCTACGCCGGCTCTGTTGATCACCACGCCCACAGGAAGGCCCATCTCGCCTCTGGCAACGTCTACTGCCGCACGCAGATCATGGAGCCCAAACGGCGTTGGCTCTGTCACGAGAAGCACAAAATCCGCGCCGCTTATGGTCTCCACCACCGGGCAGCTCGTACCTGGTGAGGCATCGAGGATCGTGATGCCTCGAGGAGAGGGCGGATTTGCTTTCTTGAGTTCTCTGATGATGGGGACCGCCATCAATTCTCCCACATTCATGATGCCGCGGGCAACGCGGATCGGGCCGGCGTTGCCGCGCTCCAGCTTTCCCGTGACATTGAGTGATTCGGTGATCGCGTTCTCGGGGCAGACGAGAGCGCAGCTTCCACAGCCATGGCAGAGTGAGGCGAAGACAAGGACATTTTTTGGCACCACGGCAATGGCATGCCACACACAGACCTCCGCGCACCGACCACAGTAGGTGCATTTGTCGAGGTCGACATGTGGCACCAGTACGCCCGTGTCCACAGATTCACTGAAGCTTGGCTTGAGGAAGATCGAAGCATTGGGCTCTTCCACGTCGCAATCCAAGAATAGGACGCTATCCGAATTCGTGGTCTGTTCCTGCGCGATGAGGGCTAGGCTCGTGGCAATGGTGGTCTTCCCGGTTCCTCCCTTGCCGCTGGCCACTGCAATAATCATATCAGGAACTCCTTGTTCTTCGTTGTCAGTTGTTGGTTGTCGTTCGACGGTCTTCTATCTTCAGGATTTTCCCCGCCACAAACTTCGTCGATTACCTTCTTTGTCCCAAATGCAGATTCTTCGGTCGCTCCACTCCCTCAGAATGACAGGTGTTGCCACACAAAAAGCCAGGCATCCCTGTCATTCTGAGCGACCCAGGAGCGAAGAATCTCTCTTCATTCTTTGCGCTTTCTTGTCACGACGAAGCCTCGGCGAAGGCGGATGCGGGAGGCTCTCTCCAGCAATCCAGCATCTTGGAATCCCCCTATTCCTCAGATGGTCAGATTATAGATTCTAGATTGCCAAATTACAGATTCCCCTACGCCCTTGTCATGGTTGCGCCGCACTTTGGGCATTGTTGTTGGGTACAGGGTTGACCGACTTGATGCGGTGAGGTGGCGCCGCAATTGGGGCAGACGCAGGAGCCAGCAGGGCCTGCGGCCTTGGGGCCACCCATCCTGCCACGGCCCATACCGCCACGGCCTATCCCTCTGCCGCCTTGTTGTGCTTGCATGTTCAATCCTCCTTGTCTGTTTTTGTAACCGTTCACGGGTTGAAAGGTTCAAGGTTCAAAGATTCCGAATTAACCAGAGAAGGCCTCCTGAACTTCTGAATGGCTATCCCGGATTTCTCACCAACTGGCGGCTGCAGCCTCCGATATGGCATCCCGCGTCCGCCGCGGGACTTCGTTACGCTCCGTCGGCCTCCTCGACGTATCGCAGAGGATACGCCGGCGGTGTCCTCGGTCGCAAGCCTCGCATTCAGAACCCCGCGTCCGACGCGGGGCTTCGCTTCGAAAGCCGGTGAGAAGTCCGGGTTATGTTCCTTTTTCTATGTTCCGCAACTTGCTTGATGCAGTATCCAGCTGGGTCTTCAACATGGCGACTTCCTCTCGGAGCCGTCCGATCTCATCCTCTTCATATATGTTGTGGTGATCGCTCTCGCCAAGGGTGTGCATTTGGCTTTCCGTACATGGAGCCGCGCCTTTCAGCTCGCCTCCCAAGTAGCGTTCAATTGCTTGCCGTACCGTTCCGTGGGCTCCAGTCACTCCCTCGATGCCTAATTCATTGAACATCATGATGGCTCTTCGTCCCATGCCGCCGGCCATCATTACGTTGGCCCCAAGGCTGGCAATGAATCGTGGTATTTGTCCCGGCTGATGATTGGGGTAGTGGGGATTCTTTTCCTCACGAACTGATTGTACGTGTCCCTCCTCAACATCCACCAGAACAAAAAACGGACAACGACCAAAATGGGGGTTCACGATACTATCGAGACCATTCTTGTCGTCCGAAGAAAGGGCGATTCTCATTTGTCAGCTCTCCTTTGCGAGTTTTTCGATTCTTTCCATTGTCTCGGCAAGCTTGTGCCGGAGATCTTTGAGCGTTTCGTGGAGCGCAGCCATTTCATCCTGGGGTTGCGCAGAGAGATGTGATGCAGCAGGTGATGCCGTGGCGCCGGACATGCCCGAGTGTGACGCGGCGCTGGCATTTCCCAAGGGCTTGAGACTACCTTGACGAAATGCGGCCACCGCCTTCTCCACGGTGGTTGCTTCCACATTGTAGCAAGGAATCTGGGCCGCCTGAAGCACCTGAAAGGCGTTGGGGCCTATGTCCCCGGCCAAAACTGTTTCCGCACCACTCTTGACCACGAATTCAGCCGCTTGAATGCCAGCGCCTCCTGCCTGCGTGACTGCTGGGTTGGCCACGCAGTCTGATTCAAATGATTCCGAGTCTACAAAACAGAACTTTGGGGCTCGGCCGAATACGGGACTGACCTGCGCGCCAAGCCCGTCATTCTCAGTAGCAACAACAATCTTCATAGTGAATTCTCCTTTTTTGATGATAGATACTCTATAGCAGCATGGCCATCGTACACGTGAAGAAAATGGTGGAGCACCTTATCGGTTTCCCTGAGATCCGCGACCCACGCGTTCAAGGATTGCCCGCCAACATGCGTTAGTCGGTACAATCGCCGCGGTGGCCCTGAACCTTCGACCTCCCATCGCGAGATCACCTGTCCGCCAGCCTCGAGTGCACGAAGCATGCGGTAGACCGTGCTGGAGTCCACAGGGTTTTCGCCGAAGCCGAATTCTCTGAGGCCCTCAAGAAGCTCGTATCCGTGGACTTCACGGGATCTCAGGAGAAGAAGGAGGCAGGGTTCCAGGAAGCGGCCAATTCGTCTCGGGCATGCCTTGCCGTAGGGACCGCGTCGTCTTCCTGACCTCATGTGCGTAATGTTGCTCCTTTCTCTGTGCAGCTATATGCATCATGCACATAGATGATACATGCCGTGGCGTGCCATGTCAAGGCGCATGATGAGGAATGGGTGGATGGGGGATGAATCCGCCGGCTGGCGGAAACGTCGAACATTCAGCATTCAACGTCGAAGTGGGGATGATGGAGGGCCATGCTCCGTCATGGCCGTTGATGCGCGGGAAGATGACAGGCAGGGCCAAATGCAACGCTGTAGTCCCGCGGTGGACGCGGGATGAGAAATGTGGGCTCAGGGTGTGCGCGAGAGTCGCATGCCCAATTGACAATAGCGGCGGTCGACTCGATCATTCTTGACGGCAATCGCCATTGCGCGGTCGTTTCCTACTACTACCACCAACTCCTTGCCCCGTGTCAATGCGGTATACAACAGGTTGCGCCGGAGCATCACATAATGCTGGGTGTGCAGAACCACC
The DNA here is from genome assembly GCA_030620115.1 of Candidatus Fermentibacterota bacterium. GTDB lineage: Bacteria > JAFGKV01 > JAFGKV01 > JAFGKV01 > JAFGKV01 > JAUXFG01. The sequence continues at coordinate 14,714 of JAUXFG010000045.1, read as the reverse complement.
ACGACCACGGGGAACTCGCTTCCCTGTGCCTTATGTATGGTCGATGCATACGCCAATACCAGCGCATCCAACTCATTGGAATCGTATTCCACCATTCTGTCGGGGAATTCGACGTGCAGCTTTTCTTCGGATCCGTCGATAGAGACAATCGTGCCTTGCTCGCCATTGAAGACCATCTTCTGATAGTCGTTCCGAATCTGCATAACTCTGTCACCGAGCCGGAGTGTTTTTTCGCCCTTGCAAACCTCAATCTGGCTCGGATTGAGCAAGTCTTGCAGTCTTCTGTTCAGTGCTGCAGTGCCCAGGGGGCCTTTGTTCATGGGAGTGAGGACCTGGATGGCTTCGATGGGATCGACATTCTCTCGTGCCGGGATTCTTGTACCTACGAGTTCCATTATGGTCTCCACCAGCTCGTCGGGGTCTTCCCGCCTGATCCAGAAGTAGTCCTTTGCTGTTTCATCTGACCCCGCTGCAGGGAGCAGCCCCTGGTTCACCCTGTGGGCGTTGGCCACTATGAGGCTCTTCAGTGCCTGTCTGTACACATGGCTGAGACGAACCACGGGAACGTGCCCTGAGGTCACCAGTTCTCTGAGTACTGCTCCAGGACCTACGGGAGGAAGCTGATCAGCGTCGCCCACCAGCATCAACTTGGCGTTCTTGGGAAGCGCCAGCAGGAGACTGGCCATGAGCGGAAGGTCAACCATGGAAGTCTCGTCAACAACTACAAGATCGGCCTTCAATGGGCGATCTTCATTCCTTCCGAAGGACATTGACGCAGGGTCGAACTCCAAGAGTCGATGAATTGTTTTTGCATTGCGCCCCGTGGCCTCCTGGAGCCTCCTGGCGGCACGACCCGTGGGGGCACACAGCAGTACGCGAAGCTCTCTTGCACGGGCCAATCGACAGACTTGTCGTACGAGGGTTGTTTTGCCGGTGCCTGGACCTCCGGTGACCACGACCAGTCCCGTGGACAGCGCCACGCGGACCGCCTTTCTTTGCTGTGCATCGAGCTCGCCCAACAGCGTGTCCTCTTGGCTTACTGTGGTATCGGAGACGACGGTCCCCGTGGACAGCGCGGTGAATCTCTCCGCGGTCACTTGCTCCAATCGAAGCAGATCAGGCAGATAAACGGCGTCTCCCTCCATCGCCAGCCGTGAGTCGGCCAGAAGATCATGGAGAGAGCTTGAGATGATCTTTTCATCCACATCGAGAATCGTCTTTGCGCGTTTGAGGAGCTTTTCCTTGGGAAGGAAGGTATTTCCCTCCTCAACCGCCTTGCGCATGGAGTAGATGAGACCGGACGCGATTCGAAACTCGGAATCCGGCGCGATTCCCAAATCCATGGCCATGGCGTCAGCGGTCAAGAATCCGATTCCCTCGACCTCTTCGGCAAGCACGTAGGGATTTGACTTGATTACCAGAGGGGCCGAGTCACCATATCGAGCCAGGATCCTTCGCGCGAGACCCGGGCCTATCCCCATGCCGTACAACTGTATGAGAAGCTGTCGTTCAGCATGGGCTTTCGACCATGATGACGCGATCCTCTTCGCCGTTTTTTTCCCAATGCCCCTGATCTTGGTGAGTTTCTTCGGTTCTTTCGAAAGGATATGGAAGGATTGCTCGCCGAAATGCTCCACGATTCGTTCAGCCAGCTCAGTTCCCACGCCATGGATGGCCCCGGATGACAAGTATCTGGTCAGCCCTGCGATGGTGGCCGGCCCTTGAGGAAGGATGACCCTGGCATCGAATTGTTGTCCAAAACGCGGGTTGGTGACCCACTTTCCTTGTGCCTCGATGGTTTCTCCCGCGTCAACGCCACCCACCGGCCCGACAAGCGTGGCTTGTCTCTGGTCTGCGAGTTTCATACGAAGCACTCCCCAACCGGTCTCCTTGTTCAGAAAGACCACATGCTTGATTATGCCCGAAATGGTTTCTTCCGGGGATGATTTTCCGATATTCGGTTCTCCAGCCCGATGCTCGCCGGATCGGTCCTTGTCTCCACGAATCATGGTGATGTTTCCCTGGTAGATCGCACGAGTAATCGATACTAGCTCGGTGAGAAGTCCGGGTTAAGAGGGAATGTTTCCACTCATCTGCTGTTTCGTTGCTTGTGCATGATCCCACTTGCTCTCATCTTTCGGGCGCAAGATAATAGATTCTATCTGCGACTTCGCGCAGAAAAGAGCTGAGGGCCATGGGATCCGATGTATACGCAAGGAGATCTGCCGTTGTTGCGTGTTGCCACCTCGACAATGTTCGGGCGCTGTATCGTGGCGGCGGTGCCGCCATATCCGTCATGTTCCTTCAACTGTGTCTACTGCCAGTACGGAGATGCCGGTTGGAGGAGAGCCCGAAGGCGAAGATACTTCGAGCCGGGACGTGCAGTTGAGGAGATTCTCGAGCTTAGGGATCGCCATGGCCCATTGGAGCATATACTGCTTGCAGGGATGGGGGATCCAACCCAGTTCACCGGATTAGGCGATCTCCTGAGACGAATAGCCACAAGAACGGGGTTGACGGCTGTGGTGAGAAGCCCTGGGACCCTGCTTTCCCGGCCATCGATTCGAGACGCTTTGGCGCAATCATCGATGGTCGTCCTCGCAGTGGACGCTGCTGATCGGGCTGTCTTCCAGAAGATCAATAGGTCTCGCCGTGGCCTGACCTATGGGCGATACCGTGACGGGCTGATCGGGTTCAGCAAGGAGTACCAGGGGGAGTTGTGGATCGAATCGACGATTGTGGCGCAGATGAACGACCATATGCCACACCTGAAGCTGCTCAGACGTCTCCTCAGTGAATTGTCACCGAGCAGAGTAATCCTGGAGCTTTATGGAGCAGATTCGAGCGAGAGCGGAGAATGGGGAACTAAGATCCGCCGCATGCTTGGCGGTGTGACGTGGGAGGTCAGTTCTGTCAGCAGTGTCGAACCGAATGTCTCATGCACCGATGACTTCCCGCGTGGGCAACAGAGTTCGTCGCTCCAAGATACGTTGGGAGTGCCATTGGAGTATACGAGATATTCTCGGCGTCGAGCTGTGCTTGCACAGAGGCGAATTATCTCTTCCTTCCCCTCTTCCCATCCGGTCTACAAGCCCATGAAGACCGCAGAGGAACCGGGGGTATAAGCAAAAAGGCTGGCGGAGATTGAAAGGCGCAGGTTAATTCTTATGGGAGAAGCCTGTTTTCTCGGAAGGGAAGCGGCTTTCTCGAGGATTTCTTCCGCTGGTGGCGGGAGTTGTCTCTTATGATCTAGACTGGAGTGAACGATTGAAGATAGACAAGAAGATCTTGGAACGCGCAGAGATTACGGTTTCGGAACCGGAACCCTGGCAACGGATCTGGGAGGTAGCTCTTGCGTCAGAGGATGTTGACCAGCTGAAGAAGGTTTTTCTTAGGAGCTATGGCAGGAGAATAGAGCTTCCGGGATTTCGAAAGGGAAAGATCCCTCTAGAGATGGTCAAACGGCAATTGGGTGAGGAATTCGAGCGGCTTGTCATGGACGAGATCGGTATGGGATTGCTTCCCTTTCTGAAGGAACGTGAATCGCTTAAATTGATGCGTGAAGCTGACTTCTCATTTGACTCCACTGGAGACGAAAAGAACACCTTCATCGTCAAGGCGGATGTTGTTCCCCATTTCGACTCGCCCCAGTACAGAGGGGTGAAGGGCACGCTTCGGAAGCAGAAGATCGCCGAGGCGGAGGTGGCGGCCTTTCTCGAGCGGCTAGGGGAGCGTCACTCGCGGCTGGAAGCCAAGGATGGTCCATTGGGTGAGGGGGATGTCGCCCGGATACGCATGCGACGAGTGGGTCCTGGCGGCGTGGTCCTCATAGGCGAAGAGGATCGATGGCACACGGTAACGCTGAAGTCCGATGCGCTGCCGGAGCAGCTTCTTTCTGCACTGATGGGTCTCAGTAAGGGGGAATCGCGGGAAGTGAAGCTCCCGACTGATCGGTCTCCCTACGTGGAAACTGCTTCGTCTTCCGAGGGGTACGAAACCTACGCGGTACATGTGGATGGAGCCTTCCTCATCAAGGCGCCCGACGAGGAAGCTCTCCTATCGATCTTTGGGCTTGATGATCCGGAGGAGATACCGATCAGGGCTCGCATCATGTTGGAGGATGATGTGGAGGAACGTGCGAGGAGGACACTGAAAGAGGAGCTGGTTGCGCGGATTGCCCGTGATGCGGAGATTGCCGTGCCTCCTTCTCTTATCAAGGAACGAGCGAACAAGTTCAGGAATTCTCTCATCGAACGGGCTCGATCGGCGGGGAGAGAGCCGGAAGCCGAGTGGATAGACGAGGGTTTCTTCCTCGACAAGCACCGGGAATCCATGGAGCAGATCGTAAAGGAATTTCTCGTGGTGGATGAGATCGCACGTGCCGAAAAGCTCGAAGCGACTGAGGAGCAGTTCAGTGCTGCCATTGCAGCCTTGGCGCGGGAGAACGATATTTCGCCCAAGAGAATGAGGAAGAAGCTTGATAAGGATGGTACAGAATCGTTGGCACTTAAGATCACAAGAGCCAATGTGGAGAGCTTTGTTGAGAATGAAGCTGATATTGATGTTTCGGAGTATAGTACCGACGGGGTCTTGGAAGCATGACATATATACCCTTTGTAGTTGAGCAGACCGGACGCGTCGAGCGATCCTACGACATATACTCCCGGCTCTTGAAAGACCGGATTATTTTCATAGGGACACCCATCGATGATCAAATTGCCAACCTAGTCATCGCGCAGCTGCTCTTCCTCCAAGCTGAGGATCCGCATGCCGATGTTTCGCTCTATATCAATTCACCCGGGGGAATTGTGACTGCGGGCTTGGCGATCTATGATACGATGCAGTATCTGAAACCTGATATCGCAACGGTCTGTATAGGCCAAGCCGCCAGCTTGGGTGCGCTGTTGCTCGCCGCGGGGACTCATGGAAAACGTGTCGCGTTGCCGAATTCGCGAATCATGATCCATCAGCCTCTTGGAGGGATCTCCGGTCAGGCAGCGGACATCGCCATTCACGCGAAAGAGATCGTGACCATCAAGCGCTGTCTGAACGAAATCCTCTCGCGGCATACGGGTCAGAGCGTGGAAATCGTCGAGCGTGACAGTGATCGTAATTTCTTCATGTCCGCAGAGGAAGCGAAGGAGTACGGTCTCATCGATACCGTGATGGCTATCCCCGACACAACGCGGAGAGATGAAGGAGTCTGACCATGACCCGGCGTGACGGAGCCTCGACGACTCGTCTTTTGCGGTGTTCCTTCTGTGGGCGAGATCAGTCCGAGGTGGAGAAGCTCATCTCGGGGCCATCCGTCTACATCTGCAACGAATGTGTTGCCCTCTGCAACGATATCCTCGCCGAGGAGGCAGGCAAGGATGCCGAGAAAGGACGAGACGGCCTTCCAAAACCCAGGGAAATCAAAAGCTCTCTGGATGACTATGTAATTGATCAGGAACATGCCAAGAGGACATTGGCCGTCGCGGTATACAACCACTATAAGAGGATCAGAAGCAGACGGCTTCGGGACCATGTGGAGATCGAGAAGAGCAATATCATGCTCATCGGCCCCACAGGGACAGGAAAGACCCTCCTGGCGGAGACGTTGGCCAAGATACTTGATGTACCGTTCGCCATCGCGGATGCGACATCGCTCACGGAAGCCGGCTATGTGGGGGAGGACGTCGAGAGCATAATTTCCAAGCTTCTCCAGGCTGCAGACTTCAGCCTTGGTGATGCGGAGCGGGGCATCATCTACATCGATGAGATAGACAAGATCGCAAGGAAGTCCGACAATCCATCCATCACCAGGGACGTTTCAGGAGAAGGTGTTCAGCAGGCATTGTTGAAACTGGTTGAAGGAACCATTGCCAACATCCCTCCGCGTGGCGGGAGGAAGCATCCGCAGCAAGAGTTCATCGAAGTGAACACGAAGAATATCCTCTTCATTGCGGGAGGAGCTTTTGATGGTCTCGAGAAGATCGTGGAACGGCGCTTGGGCCGGAAAATCGCCGGCTTCGAGGCCAGGGTTCCAGAGAAGGACAGCGGTGAAATGGACGACTTGCTCCAGGAGGTTGAGCCTCGAGATCTGCTGAAGTACGGCATGATTCCGGAGCTCGTAGGTAGATTCCCCGTGGTGGCGCCCCTCCATGAGCTTGATGCCGACGCACTGGTTCGGATACTGCAGGAGCCGAAGAACGCCTTGGTCAAGCAATATGAGAAGCTCTTCGAGATGGAGGGCATTGGCTTACGCTTTAAGGGCAAAGCACTCCTGGCTATTGCCCAACAGGCCATAGAGCGCGGGACAGGGGCGCGAAGTCTTCGCGCGATTCTCGAAGATGCCATGCTTGACATTATGTTTGAGTTGCCTTCACGGAATGACGTGAAGGAATGTGTCATCACTGAGGATTGCATTCTGCGCAAGGCAACACCCATTCTGATGCTCTCGGAGGAGAAGAAGGCTTCCTAAAGGGAGCATTCTCTCTCGCCTGCCCCATGTCCGTGGACCAATCCATCCTGAGATTGTATCGCGACACCGATATCATAGAGATCAGATCTCGTATGCCCGTTCTGCCGGTCAGAGATCTTGTCATGTTCCCCTATATGATGACTACTCTTCTTGTGGGCAGAGACAGATCGTTGTCTTCGCTGGAGCGGGCACTCAATGGGGACAGGCTTCTTTTTCTGGTGTGTCAAAAGGATCCCGAGGTGGTGGAACCTCGCAGCAGGGATCTCTACCGCGTGGGTTGCGTAGTGAGCATTCTGCAGATCCTCAGAATAGGTGACGGTTCCGCAAAAGTCATGGTGGAAGGGATCGGCCGGGCCAGAGTCAAAAGATTCATCAGACGGGGGAAGCTCCAAGAGGTGATTCTCTATAACGGAGAACCGGAGCCCACGGCGGGCGTCGCTGAACTTGAGGCGCTGGTGAGAACGGTTCGGAATGGTTTTGCCGAATACGTCACGCTGCAACATCGGCTTCCTGATGATCTTCTTGCTTCTGTTCAGGATATCATCTCACCCTCAAGATTGGCCCACGTGGTCGGCGCCCACATGGTCCTCCCCACAAGTGTGAAGCAGTCGTTGCTTGAGGAATTGGATATCAAACAGCAGCTCGAGTTCACGGCGTTTCTTCTTGCCCAGGAGCTTGATATTCTCAGGCTTGAGCGAAAAATCGAGGAGGAGGTCAGGAATCAGGTTCAGAAGAACCAGCGCGAGTTCTATCTCAATGAGCAGCTCAAGGCCATACAGAAAGAACTGGGGCAGGATCAAGAGGACGGAGACGATGTCGCGGAGATTGAAGCGCAGATTGCCAAATCCGAGATGCCCAAGAAGGTCCGGGAGAAGGTCGAGCATGAACTGGCTCGACTGAAACGACTTCCGCCCATGAGCCCGGAGACCGGCGTGGTTCGTCAGTACCTTGACTGGTTGATCAACCTTCCATGGGAGATAAGAACCACCGATAGACTGGATATCGGAGCGGCGGCAAAGATCCTTGATGAAGACCATTACGGTCTGAAGAAGGTCAAGGAACGCATAATAGAGTATCTGGCCGTGTTGAAGCTGGTGAAGAAGATGAAGGGGCCCATCCTTTGTCTGGTAGGGCCTCCCGGAGTGGGGAAAACCTCCTTGGGGAAGTCTGTGGCCCGCGCACTGGGGAGAAATTTCGTAAGAATCAGCCTGGGTGGTGTCAGGGACGAAGCTGAGATACGGGGACACCGGAGGACGTACGTAGGAGCGCTCCCCGGAAGGATTATCCAGTCCATCAAGAAGGCGGAATCGAAGAATCCTGTCTTTCTCCTGGACGAAGTCGATAAGATGAGCATGGACTTTCGTGGCGATCCTTCGGCGGCGCTCTTGGAAGTCCTGGATGCTGAGCAGAACGACTCGTTCAGTGATCATTACTTGGAGGTGGAGTTCGATCTTTCCGAGGTCATGTTCATCACCACGGCGAACACTGTCCACGCAATCCCTCCCGCACTGAGTGATCGGATGGAGATCATTCGGATGCCCGGGTATCTTCGCCATGAGAAGATCGCCATTGCCCAAGGCTTCCTTATCCCCAAGCTTCTCGAATCACATGGTCTCAAGACCGAGCAGTTGAGGCTCAGTCATGGGGCGCTCAACACTATCATTGGCCGATACACAAGAGAGGCCGGGGTCAGGGAATTGGAACGAGTGTTGGCGACAATCGCGCGGAAGGTGGCCACGCGTGTGGCGAAGAACGGGCTCGCTCGACCTGGCAGGATAACCCCAGCCCGCCTTCCTGCCCTGCTCGGTGTTCCCATATATCGGGAGAAGGAGCTCGATGGAGAGCAAAGCCCAGGCATTGCAACAGGGCTTGCGTGGACTGAGGTCGGCGGAGAGCTGCTCACTATCGAAGTGATGATCACTCCTGGAAAGGGAGAACTCCAGCTCACCGGGCAGCTTGGTGACGTGATGAAAGAGAGTGCTCGCGCCGCACTGACCTACATCAGGAGCCGAGCGACTTCGCTGGATCTGGACCCGAAGTTCCATCTGGAACACGATATCCATGTGCATATTCCCGAAGGGGCGATACCCAAGGATGGCCCGTCCGCCGGGATTACATTGGCTACGGCGATGATTTCCGCTCTGACGTCGCAGCCAACCAAACGCGCACTCGCAATGACCGGCGAGGTAACACTGCGAGGGCGCGTGCTTCCCGTGGGAGGACTTGCGGAGAAGACGGTGGCCGCGCAGCGAGGTGGCGTCACCGAGATAATCCTTCCCGCCGATAATGAGAAAGAGCTGAGCGACATCCCGAAGCAGGCAAAGAAGGGGATGCAATTTCATTTGGTGAAAACCATGGATGAGGTGCTCGCCCTCTCGTTTGTCAGCAATCCTCTGCACGCGGATTTGGCAAAAGCGGTAGTAATCTGAGGGCTGGAATGGTCCGCAGGGGGGGTGGTTCACCGGGAATCAGAACGGTCCGCACTCTTGATGAGCTCCCGAAGGAGTTGTTCCCGGAGATTACCTTTGCGGGCAGATCGAATGTGGGGAAGTCTTCCCTGATCAATGTGGTGCTTGGTCGCGCTCTGGCCCCCATCAGCCGCACTCCCGGGAAGACCCGTTCCCTCCGTTTCTATGAGTCTGTTCTCGCGGGGCGGCGGATAAACCTGGTGGATCTGCCGGGCTATGGATGGGCTCGACTTCCCGACGAGTTCAGGGAAAGATGGAAGGCGCTTGTTGAAGGGTACCTCATCCAACGAGCCGCTCTCAAGGGTGTGGTGTTGGTCACGGATCTGCGACGGGGGCACAATGTGCTGGATGAACAGATGGCCCATTGGCTCCGCACCATGGAGATGCCCTACGCGGTTGTTGCAACGAAGGTCGACAAAGTGCCGCGGGGGCGTCGCCGCGCGCTCCTTGGGCCGCTGGCCCGAGGGACCGGAGTCGAAACAGCCGATGTGGTGGAGTTCTCAGCAAAGAGGGGTGAAGGCAAAAGACGTGTGATCAAGGTGCTTTTGGACATGATGGAGATGCGTTGAGCTGGGGAATGGGGGAATGGGGGGATGGGGGAATTGAACGTCGAACATCGAACATTCAACATCGAAGTGGAGATGATGGAGGGCCATGCTCCGTCATGGCCGTTGATGCTCGATACGGCGGACGCGACGGAGCGCGTCCCTCCAGAGATGCTGATGAGCCGGTTGAATATCCGGGCTATCTTTGATTCCTCGGCGGCCAGAGCGCAAGGAGATACTTGGTAAGCCGTTCGAGAGACATCCCGCGGGAACCTTTTACGAGCAAAATATCGCCGGGTTTGTGATCCTGGACAAAAAGCTCCTTCAGGACTTCCATATCAGTACAACTCTCCGCCATCGCGCCGTGCGCGTATCGCCTGAACTCCTCGACGGCGTAGGCAGAGAGGGGGCCAAAGCCGAGAAGACAGTTGACATCTTTTGCCGCCGCTTCTCTGCCGGCATTCCGATGGAATTCCTCAGCTTCATCCCCTAACTCCAGCATATCACCCATAACCACCACTCGCCGTCCCGGGACGGGAAGATGCGTAAGCGCATTCAGCGCAGCGGAGAAGGCGGCGGGGGAGGAGTTGTAGCAGTCCTCAAGCAGTACACTTCCATCAGAAAGTTCCCATAGCTTTGAACGCATCATTCCAGGGTCGTAGTTGGCGAGGCCTTCGATGATTGAGGCTGAACCGACTTCTGCTGCCAATGCAAGTGCGGCTGCTGCGGCGGCGTTGTAGCGATTATGGAGACCAGGGGCTCTCAGCTCTATGGGAAGTTTTTCGTGGCGCCAGAGGAGTTCGAAGCGTTGCGTGTGGAGATCAGAGGAGCCTTCCCTTCCCAAACGCAGGTCGGCCCTTGGTGTTCTGCCAAAGTACAGGCATTCACGCTCTGGCCCGGGGTGCATCCCTTTCACCAGGGGGTCATCAGCATTGAGTACTGCCACACCGCCGGGTTCAAGCCCCTCAAAGATTTCCCTCTTGGCGCCGGCAATCTGCCCCAGATCCGAGAAGTTTTTCATATGAACCGGGCGGACGTTCAAGACGCCGGCTACATGCGGGCGGACGAGAGGCACGAGGAGACTGATCTCGCCGGGTTTACTCATGCCGATTTCCACTACCGCATATGATGCTGGTTGCCACATCCTGAGCACCGTAAGAGGCACTCCCGTGATGTTATTGAAGTTCCCCGCGGTGAATACGGTTTTGCCTTCAACCTGAAGGATGGCCGCAGTCATCTCCTTGACCGTGGTCTTGCCCACACTTCCTGTAATGGCCACCACGCTGCCTTTGAATCGATCCCTGCATCCACCGGCCAGGCGGTGAAGGGCATCCATGGTGTCCTTTACAACGAGGCACGGGAAGCGAGGATCAACGCCCGCCGGGATCTTCGACACGACAGCAGCCAAGGCGCCACGGGACGCCGCGTCTGCCACAAATTCTTCCCCATCACTGATCGCTCCCTTTAGAGCCACGAAAAGATCGCCTTCCCGTACGGCACGCGAGTCGAGCGTCACGGCTCCAGGGGCATCTGCCGGTTGATGCGTCCACCGACCCCTAGTCCAATGTTCAGCATCATGGATATCGATCACACACTCAGTCCGCATCTCCACTATTCCCATGGGGAGTACCTCCTCTATCACCGCACCCCAAGCTAATCACAAGGCCCGCACCTGCAACCTTCCTTGTCTCAGACTTGGCGATCAGACCCTGGAGAGGTTTTCAGAAGGTTGAAATGAATAGTCTAGTAAATCCATAGGAATACTAGAGATTTCTGATGGGCTCCATTCATCTGTTGATCTATCGTCGGTGATCTCGATTCTTGTCTTCTCTTCTGGATTCTTGCTTCTCTCCTCCCTCTTGCCCAGATTCTTCAGTTGCTCCGCTCCTCAGAATGACGCGTGTTGCCATGTCCAATACGAGCTATCAGCTGTCAGCTCCCCTCTTCTCATTCGATGTTGGGCGTTCGATGTTTTCCTTTCCTCCCTCCTTCCTGCTCAACAGCTTCCCTCTTCGCCGTTGGATGTTCATTCCCGCATCCCCTTTCTCCGAATCGCCAGCTCAACAGACCCTCTGGAGGGACGCGCTCCGTCGCGTCCGTGGTATCGAGCATCTACGGCCATGACGGAGCATGGCCCTCCATGATCCCCACAAACTTCGTCTCGAACTTTGTCCCGAACTCCTCCTCACATCTACGCTTCTTGCGTGGGATTGCCTCGAGCGTAGGCGAAAGGATGTTCAATCCCTCATTCCCCCATTTCAGCAATCCAGCAATTCAGCAATTCAGCAATTCGCATTTTCCCCCTCTCCCAGATTCCTCAGTTGCTCCGCTCCCTCAGAATGACATGTGCTGCTACGTGCAATGCCAAGCATCCCTGTCATTCCGAGCGACCCACGGGAGCGAAGAATCTCTCTTCATACCTTCCCCGGACTGCCAGATTCTGGGTAACGGCTCACGGGTTCAGGGTTTCCCGCTGGAAGCGGGATTCAAGGTTCCCTGAAGTCAGCTCTCATTATATGTTGATCCAACACCACGCAAAGCTCACTCTGGACATCGGTGTGAGACCCGCTGAACCCATGAACGGTTACGATCATAGGTTCCCAGATCCCAGATTCTCTCTGTACTCAAGAAACCATTGACAGAGGAGGCAACAGCGAATAAACTTATATCTTCATTCGGGAGGGTAGCCGTATGACACAGGGTGCCAAAGGTATCGAAATCGCTGTCCATCGAATCGAATCCCCAGCCACACAGGCGCCATTGCGCTTTCCTTCCTGCTCCACCATGCCGAGGAGACTGCCGGATGATGTGCTGGAGCACACAATCCCATTGGCCAATCCCAGGAGACGGTACGCAGACCATCTGCCTCGTGATCCCAATACATATCCAACTCTGTTATTTGCGATCCGCGATCTTTCATCGGCAGAGACAAAGGAGAACGGTCTCCTGCCCCGCTTCCGGATAGGGCAGGCGTAGGCATGAATAGAACGCCGCTCCTGATCGCTAGCACAATAGTCATAGTGGTTGGCGCCAGTACCACCCAGGCTGAGGAATGGCGATGGCGGCGGATAGGGTGGGAAGGGACACGGGTGAGGTCGGTGGTCTCTCTGCCCGATTCAGGGAACGTGATCTACGTGTCGGTCGATCAAGGGCTTGATCGTGGTGTTCACAAGAGTACTGATGGGGGCCAGACGTGGCGGTTTCTACCTGAGAGCCAGAGCTTCTTCTCGGATCTCTTGACGGTGAACCCGAGAAGGCAAGAAGAGATTTACTGTGGGTCATGGTCAAGCTCGTGTAGCCCCGGGACATGGCCGAAGCGAAGCCGCGATGCGGGGGAGCATTGGGAAGAGATCGAGGCGCCCATGAACCGGTTGATACCGAGTCCTTGGATCCCTGGGATGGTCTTCGGTATCCAGGCATACTACTACTACTATTGGCTGTACAGAAGCGTAGATGATGGGGTTACGTGGGAGGGCTTGACTGGGAGCCCGATGTCGCACATGAGCGACAATATGGTATTCCACAGGGAAGACTCGCTCTTTGTTTTTGCGGGACTTCACCGGGATGGCGGAGCCTGGTTGGGGCGAAGTGAGGACGCAGGGTTCACATGGGAAGGAGTGTTGGAGGGGGAGATACCGGCATTTGATCAGGATCCGCTCAATGGTTCGCATTGGGGTGCAGTGAGTATTCGGGAAGAGGATTTGACGGATCGGGCGTGGTTTGCGGAGTCGGGGGACAACGGAACCACGTGGGAGACAAGGGTCCTCCCTGACAGCATATGGTACGTGAAGCAGATGGTGTTTGATCTGTATGAGCCCGGCACGATCTACCTGGTTGATCCGTGGGCACCCGGCTATCCCGGTACTCGACGTCTTGGGGTGTACCGATCCATGGATGGAGGTGGAACGTGGGGGCCGATGAACGAGGGTTTTGGGGATACGACGGTGATCAGCTGGATGGTTCCGGTTAAGGGAAGGCCGGGGGAGCTGATGGCAGCAGGTTACGATGGCTTGTGGTTGTGGACGGACGGAGTAGGTGCCGAGGTCGTGGATCTCATAGAAGGAGAGTCATTGCGGCTGGAGATGGCTCCGAATCCGTTCGTGGATATGCTGCGAGCATGGGCAGTTGGCATGAACGGATCGGATGTCACCGCGGGGATGTATACTCTGGAAGGTCGGCTTGTCAGGAGACTATGGGGAAATGGAGATCCAGGCGGACAAATGTTTCTCGTTTGGAACGGTCGCGACGAGTTGGGCAGAGTAAGCCCACCCGGGGTGTACATCCTGACCATCAGGAGCGGCAAGGCTCAAGAGAGCAAACGAGTAGTCAAACTCAGGAGATAGAAGCAATGACCGTAGTGGAGACAACCGTCAGCCTTGATGGTCTCGTAAGAACCCCATGAGAGAGACGAGGCGGAATCCGCTCCAAAAAACGAAGCCCGTAGATGCCCCTAGAATCGGTTTTCTCGACGTGAGGAAGGTAAAAGAACCCCCACCAATCGGACCAACTATCCGCTTCCTGGGTTTTTACGAACGCATCAGCCTTGTGATAGGCCGCTGGGGGAGGTCCCCTGATGCCTGTGCTCGATCTTGGGTTGAGCATTCGTCGTCATGGTGCAACAGATGTGTCTCGACTACCACGATCAGATAGCTACGTGAAGAGAGATCCCATGGCACGGGAATCGGCCTTCGGTATTCGAGTCCGGAAATGGTGTCAGACGAAAAGAAGCGAACAGGGGGATGGACAGATGTCGCGTATCATGGCAGCGTCAGCATTTGTTGTGATGCTTGTGGGCGGTGCTGGGTTTGGAGATGAGGAGATCGCTGTCTTGTACACTCTTGAGTTGCAGTCGGGGAGCCGCTTTGGAAGATCACTCTCCAGCCTGGGGGATCTTGACGGAGACGGGATAGGGGAAACGGTAGTTGGACTCAAGTACACCTACCCGGCCAGGGTGTACCTGTTCAGTGGGTTAGACGGAAGCGCTCTTGATACTCTGTACTCTCCGAACCCTCCTGCTGGCTTTGGTTGGTCCGTGGATGGTGTCGATGATCTGAATGGAGATGGCTGGCCCGATGTGATTCTGGGAGCGATTGAGGAGGAACCAGATTCGTGCCCCACGACCTGGGATTCGGGGCGGGCATATGTGTTCAGCGGCGGGAACGGAGAGGTACTGCACACGCTGGAATCTCCCTGTGAGGAGGAGCGGGGGCGGTTTGGTTGGGTTGTGAGCGGGGTGGG
>JAUXFG010000067.1 GCA_030620115.1 Candidatus Fermentibacterota bacterium | reverse complement strand
ATATCTTCGATCACGGCCAACGTGATAGATCCTGGAGCAACACGGTAGCGCCCCCGTTCAGCCAATTCGTGGTCCAGCAAGAGCACTTCTCCTTGTGTGGTGCTCAACACAATCCTGCTCTCGCCTTCGTGTTCGCAGAGCATGACCGGCTGGCCGGCCTCGGGTATCTCCGCCCGGTGAAGCACCCCGGCCCCCATACCATACCAGATGGTTAGGATTGCCGGAGTGTCGGCAGGCCCGGAAGGAGTAGTCAGAGTGATCAATGCCGGATCACGGAGCGGGTCATCAAGGAGTGAAGCGCTCATCTCAACAGGGCCTTCGGGTTCAAGAACGACCTGTCGCAGGACCTTTCCATCAGCCCCGATGATGGAGAATCCTGCGCCCGCATGGCCCGCGAATGGTGCGACCAAACAGGTCACCCCCTCATGGACACAGCGAAGGATCGGGGCGTGTAGAATGCCCGGCAAATCCACATTCCAACAAACCTCTCCTGAAATCCAATCCACGGTGACCAATCTGGTGAAAAATGGAGCACGCTTTGTAGTCAGGGCGAGAAGCACCTCCAGGGGGCCTGTGCCGTTCGCATCAACAGCGCCTTCGATTGTGGCAGTTGTGCCTTGTTGCCGGTCGAATTCGCTGAGTTGATGGATCTCTAGCGTGTCCAACTGGGAGCTGACAACATGGAGCGTCAACGGGTCTTCAACGCAGATGACGATCTCTCTCAGTCCATCATGATCCAGGTCAAAATCCGCGATGCTTTGTATGTCACCGCCCGGCAGATACGGACCGACAATGAAGTTGTCATCGCTGTCGTGCAATTGAATGAACGTGATCTCATGGCCGCCGCGTCGCTGATCGCTCCAAAGGAGGATCTCATCCTCCCCATCCATGTCGAGGTCAACAGGGATCTCAACCCTCCAGCAAGGACCAGAATGAACGGTTATCAGTTGGAATGCGTAGAGCGGCGCGGAATCGGACTCGCACCACGCGTTCCCGTGAGAAACGAGCAGGAGTATGAGGAGTGATAGGATGAGTCTTGCCATGAATGACTCTTTCTTGGGGTTTGCGCGAGAATAACTCCACATTCCGACATCCCATCTTTACCCTGGATCTCTCGTGTGCGGGAGCATGGCTCCCGCCTTCGAAAGCGCAAGCATGGCTTGCGCACTCCAAAAATGCTTGATGCCATGATACTTGTCTCATAAGACCTGGTGATCGTCGCCAAATCACGTGGATGACGAGCATCGTCAAGTCTGTGTGTCGAAGACCTTGTATCTGATATTCTACAAGCCCTTGCATAGCAGCATTTTCCGTGCCGATGAAACTGATTAAGTTTCTGCGCATATACTTAATCAGTTCTGGTGTAATCCCGGAAAGATTCTTCGCTCCTTCCAGTCACTCAGAATGACAGTGGTTGGGCTGATGAGCTCTTGAGCTGGAAGAACGGAGGCGAACATCGAACATCGAACATCCAAGGTTGGGAGAGGGAAGGGAGGAATTGGGACGGAGACTGGGACAAGGCTCCCGATGAGGCTCCCGACGAGGTTCTCTGGGAGGAGGAGGGGAAGTTCGGGACGAAGTTCGAGACGAGGTTTGGGGAGGTGGTGGGGGAATCTCCCGATGAGGTTTTGGGATAGACTATTCCAGGGGAGGGCGCTCGCCGAGCGTGGCCACGTGGTGGGCTACGCCTGAGAGGCCTGTCTCGGAGATTCCCCAGACGGTTCCGAAGCGGCAGAACCAATCGAAGAGGAGAGTGCTCTGCCATCACCCATGGAATGGTCCTCTTCGCCGACGTAGTTGGAATCCGTGCCTTCGTTGCCGGGGCCATCGCTGGGATTGCGACTCCGCAATAACATCGCCACTTTCCCTGCAAGTCCCTTTACCCGGGGAGCCCTCTCCTCGAGACGCTGACAGGATCGCATGAGAAAGGCGGAAAGCTCCACTATGAGGATTTTCATCACAGGTGTTGCTTGCGTCGGGAAGACAACGATCGGAGAGATACTTGCGTCCAAGCTTTCCCATCACTTCTTCGACTTAGATACGGAGATCGAGAGTTTCTTCGGGACGTCCATCGAGAGGCTGCGACACAAGTACTGGACATCCTACTCATTTCGACTCGTCGCGGTCAAAGCATTGCAGCATCTCCTCTCGCAACCTGAGAGCCGTGATTGTGTGATTGCATTGCCCCCCTCCGGGCTGTGCGCCGGATATCTGAAGACCGTGAGGAAAGCATCGGGTAAGACCGTGGTTCTCCGAGATACCCCGAAAAACATCCTGGAACGGATCACGTTCTACGACGTAGACTCGGTCAGGATCGAGAAACAGCTCACTGAACATGAGAAGGGCCTCTATCTTCGTGAGATCAGAGCTGATATCTCCTACTACCGGAACAGCTACAAGCGAGCCGACCTGGAGGTAGACATCGCGGGGCTTTCCCCTGATCAGGCAGCTGAGAAGGTCAAGCACACCCTCGAAATCGCCTATGGGCAGGACGCATTCGCAACGCCAAAGACGTGATGGTCTATGAGCGATCTACTGGTTCCCCGTTTACCAGAGCCGTCCTTTGTGCGGACAAAGCAGTGGAACCCCCTCTACTCGTTACCCATGGTTTTGCAGGTGGCCCAAGAATACCTGATGAACCATTCGATTGAGAAGACTCCAAGAATAGCCCGTTCAATCTCGAATGTTATAATATCATGAACGTCCCCTACCGCCTCGAGCTCACCAGCGCTGCAACTCACCGGCTCTCTGCACCAGACTCGCCAGGGACACATGATGCGCGACCGTATTCATAACGCGCATCACTTGACAATGCCTTTTGGCCGGGCGAAGTTATGCGAATTGGTGTTATGAAAGGAGTGTCTACATGCGCACCACAGTCATTTTGCCCGATGATCTAGTCCAAAAAGCCCGGCGTGCCTCCCCCAACAGCTCCCTGAGTGCTTTTGTGCGTAATGCGATTGCTGAGAGACTCTCTCGCCTGGAGCGCGAATGTTTGGCTCTGGCTATGGAGAAAGGCTACCGACAAGAGGCGGAGGCTCCATCGCTGGACCCTGAGTGGGAGGTCACCGAAGTGGAAGGCCTCACGTGAAACGCGGAGACGTGTACATGGTGAACCTCGATCCTGTGGTGGGATCGGAGGTCGGAAAGCGCCGTCCTGCGATCGTGCTCCAGAATGAACTCGCCAATCGTACAAGCGCTACCGTTACCGTGATTCCGCTCACGTCTCGGGTGGATAGGATTTACCCCTTCCAGATTCTCATTCCTGCCAGCGAAGGAGGCCTCGATCGCAATAGCAAGGCGCTCTGCGAACAAATCAGAACGGTTTCCCGTGCAAGGTTGATCCAGTTCGTCGGATCACTTCCCGAGGAGCTGATCGGGAAGTTGCGGGTGGCGCTCGATCGTCACTTGTGGTTCTGAGAGCCGGGATGAGCGGGCTTTCCCTTTCGCCCAATACGTTGCTCATTTCCCACCCGCTGTATGAGCGGTGTACGCTTGGGAGTGCCGGCAGGAGTTAGAGCCGCCACATTTTTGTCGCATAGTACGGTGCTGTCCGACGCATCATCGATTTGTACACCGACGCGGTATCGGTACCCCTCCTTTCCAAGTCTGAGCAACGCCTCCGGTTTCACTCCCTCGGGGAGACCAAATCTGAGACAAATATGAGGCGCAAGACTCCGAACCCCACGCAGTACGCGGGACTCGATGCAGCTTATTCTTGCGCGAACTCCAATCTCCTTCAATCCCGGAGAGATTCTTCGCTCCTTTCACTCACTCAGAATGACAGTTGTTGAGCTGCTAAGCTGATGAGCTCTTGAGCTGGTGAGCTGGAAGAACGGAGACGAACAT
The DNA here is from genome assembly GCA_030620115.1 of Candidatus Fermentibacterota bacterium. Classification (GTDB taxonomy): domain Bacteria; phylum JAFGKV01; class JAFGKV01; order JAFGKV01; family JAFGKV01; genus JAUXFG01. The sequence goes on along the minus strand of JAUXFG010000067.1, from coordinate 15,968 downwards.
CCAATCCGCCAGCTGGCGGAAACATCCAAGGTTGGGAGAGGGAAGGGAGGAATTGGGACGGAGACTGGGACAAGGCTCCCGATGAAGCTCCCGACGAAGTTCTGGGATGAGGAGGGGAAGTTCGGGACCCGCCTTCGTCGGATGGCTTCGGCGTGGCAAGCAGAGTTCGAGACGAGGTTTGGGGAGGTGGTGGGGGAATCTCCCGATGAGGTTTTGGGATAGGCTACTCCAGGGGAAGGCGCTCGCCGAGCGTGGCCACGTGGTGGGCTACGCCTGAGAGGCCTATCTCGGAGATTCCCCAGACGGTTCCGAAGCGGCAGAACCAATCGAAGAGGAGAGTTCTGATTCCCGCGAGACCAACGTGCATGAAGATCAGGAGCTTCAACCGCAAGAAGGTGGCGGCAACGGCAGCCCCAAGCAACAGCAGGGCGCTGGGGGCTTTGCCGGCAATTCCTTTCCTGTCCACGAATCCATACTTGAGAATGCCGGGGAAATACTCCGCCATCTCCGGGCCATAGAGCTGCCGTACCAATGGTATGAACCGGCCGTGTCGCTTCTGTCTTCTGAGTACGTCGGAGAGGGATTCGGGGTGAATGTGGTAAACCACCATGGAAGGGAAAAAGCCAACCCGTGTGCCGCGGCGAGCCAGGGCGATGCCGTAGAGATCATCGGCGATATCCTCGAGCCTGGAATCAAAACCGCCGGCTGCCAGGAAGGCTGCTCTAGTCGTGGCTGCGTTCCGCGTATCAAACACCGGCATGCGCGGAGTTGCTCGTGCTCGGCCCACAAGATTCTTCTCATATCTTTCCTGGATCAGCCTCGCTACTGCTCCTCCCTCACTCCCTAAGCTCAGGCCGCAGACCGCATCGAACTTCTTCATGGCCGCCTGAATCGCCCGAGCCCATCCCTTGTCAACGCGGCAATCAGCATCGGTGAATGCGATAATGGTTTCTCGAGCCGCGCCGACTCCCGCGTTTCGGGCCGCGTAGGGTCCGGGCCGATCTTCCCGAATTACCCGGGCGCCATGAGCGCGTGCCACCTCAGCGCTGGCGTCAGTGGAGCCGTTGTCCACCACAAGGATTTCCAAGCACTCCCGCGGGAAATCCATGGCCCACAGGCTCTCGAGACATCCCCTCAGCAGTTCCGCCCCATCTTTGACGGGGATTATGACGGACAGACCGGGCGTTTCGCTCACTCGTGATCTGCTGGTCGAGAGCCTTGTCTCCAAACCTGAAGAAGCCGGTTGCGCTGGGTTGGCGTGAGCCGACCCCAGTTCCGCAACCCCCTGGCGAGCCTGCGTCGCGTAACAGGGGGAAATGTCCTCAATCTTGTCCAAATCCTCTTGAGAGTCCGCCGGCGATTGTCCGGAAGGCTTCTCCACCGCACCCAATTCCTTAGCACAATCTTCTTTCGTTCCGCACTCAGGCCATCAAAACGATGCTTCGCCTCTCTCAGCCGTTCCCGAGCCTCCGGCGAAAGCGATCGCCAAAGGGTGAGATTCTCTCTGATCCTCGCCTGTTGTTCTTCAGGAAGGCTCTTCCATCGTGCATAGGCGTCAAGGAGTCGTTCCTTTTCATCCGGGCTCAGCTCCTCCCAGCGTACCTGAAGGGAGGATGAATCAGGATGTGTCCGCACGGCCGAATCCGGAGATTCTGTGGAGGCATAGACTCGACCAGTCACCGTGGCCATGAGCAAGACACAGGCGACTATCAAACTGCTGAGCCACGAGGCGGCACACCACACGCGAGCCCTGTCTCTTCTAGTTTGTGCTCTCACTTCGCGCCTCCTCAGGCAGGGGGAGCCCGATATCGAGGTCAGCCTCTCCCACAAGATCAAACAGTTGGAGCAACTCCAGATCCATAAGAATGTCGAGTTCCTGCAACAGTTCCAAATCGGCACTGTCAGGCTCCGCATGCGCAGCACGAGACTCCTTGTCGCCCTCCTGAGGGGGCGATTTCGGCTCGCTCTTGCTGCTGTCGGATACGGCCTGTGCACCAAGCATCACACCAAAAAGGAGAGACAGCATCAGCGGCATGGCAACAAGACCCACTGATAGTTGTATGACCGTCATAGATCCAACGATTCGTCGTCGCCTTCGAATTCCATCAGAACCTGGAACTGCTCCAGAAGATCGAGGTTCTCGATGAGCTCCATGTTCTGGTAGAGGTCGAGCCGCTCCACAAGCTCCTCTTCCAGCGCCATCTTGCCCTCGTTTCCAAGCGGAAGAATAATAAAGAGCGCCACCGCGGCAGCCAGCGCGGGCAAAAGGGCGACTCCCATCCGTCTTCTCGCTTTCCGGCTCTCCATGCGCCTCCACACGGCCCGATTGAAGGCATCTCCGGGATCGGACAGTTCAGGCGCTTCGCCCAGGGTCAGAAGGCTGTTCAGTTCCCCCACGACACGCCGACAGTCCACGCATGTCTCGAGATGATGGCGCACCTTTTGACGTTCCCCCTCGGTGAGCACACCGTGCACAAACTCGGTCAAGACCTGTTCGCTGGGGCATCCTTGCCGTGGGTCGATCATGCTTCTTCCTCCAGAAACGGCTTCAGTACCGCACGCATTCTCTCGGTGGCCCGGTGAAGATGCACCTTCGCCGTGCCTTCGGCACACTCAAGCACGAGCGCGACTTCCTTGGTGGAGCGCCCTTCCCAATGCCGCAGAATGAATGCCGCTTTCTGTTTCGCGGGCAGAGAGGCGAGAACCTGGTTCACTGCCTTCCTGATCTTCTCACGATCCATGGTGGTGATCGGGTCAGCCTCCCATGACGTATCCGGCGCCATCTCTTCCAGACTGGCGCCTTCATCACGTTTTCCGACGAGCACCAGGAGTCTGCGCTTGACCTTCCGTCGTCTCTGCCAATCAACACATCTGTTCACCACGATGCGGTCGATCCATGTGCGAGGCGAGCAATCACCCCTGAATTTCCCTATGGAATCAAAAGCCTTCATGAATGCCTCTTGAGCCATGTCCAGCGCGTCTTCTTCATCCGACACCATGCCTCGTGCAATACGGATCACTCGCGCACGGTGACGCCTCATGAACTCATCAAAAGCCTTGGTGTTCCCCTGACGTGACTTCTCAATCAGGAGCGTATCATCTGCATCCTCCAGTTGTTTCATTGGAATAGGACGCACTGATGGAGATCAGGTTTACTTGGGCAGACCCAAGGCTATGGCCGCCACATTCCCCGCACGATCCTTGAGCCTGAGAGATACGCTCGCCCGAGCATGACCCACCGGCAACCGAAATCTCTCCCGCTTGGAGTCCGCCACTTTGTCCTCGGGATCGACAATATGCCAGGGCGCTCCATCCACTGAGATAGCCGCCTGTACCACGCCGCTGCCTTTATCCTCTACCACGACCTCTGCAAAACGAATCCCCTGTGACATACTCCACGAAAGCTTCGCAACGAGGGGGGGCGACTCATCAACCAGCACCGGGCCCAAATCGCGAGTCGATTCGCGCGCACGCTCCGGTGGATTAACCGGTAGATCGCTGGCTATGAGCCGAAAGGTATACCATCCATCCGCAAGCCTTCCCCGCGAAAGGCGTACATATCGGGTCTCCAGATCCTTGTCCAAGACGATCCAGGAGCTTCCCGGGTACTGCTTGAACTCAATGGAGTACAGGAGCTCATCCCCGTCCGGATCCCGTGCCTCCCAGGAGAGATATCGATCATCATTGCCGGTGCTGCTCTCGGGTTTTATGCTCTCCGCCTTCTGATTTTTCTTTGTGGAAAGCTTGAGTGTGGAGGAGGATATGCTTGTGATGGGACGATAGACGCCACGGGGTTTCTTTCCTTTTGCCAGGAGCTCAAATTTGGTCACTTTTGGCGCCTGATTGGCAGGCAGGTAGCTGATTTGCAGCCAATCGACATCCGGGGATTGCCTCGTTGATCCTGGCGAGAGCACGAGCTTCACCTGGGCAAACCGGGCAGCCGGGATCTTAAGGTTCCACCCGCCATTCGAGCGGTCGGCCTTGGTCCACGAGCTCCACCCGTCATCCGGCTCACCAAGATTGCCTGACCGCGCCCAGATCTGGGGTTTGGAGTTCCCTGCAGTCATCACCTCGACACGCCCCCACGTGGCAGTAGTGCGGGCATCGAGAGGAAGAGATCGCCACGTTGCCTCCTCTGAAGCCTTCTTGTCCACCCAATAGACGCATGCCGGGCTCCCTGCCCCCAAGTAGAGACGATTCTCCTCTCCTACCGTGGCACAAAGGATCTGCGCGCGCCCCGTCGCCACCGCGCGTCTGAAGGAGCGACGGTCTTCCAGGCAATAGACTCTGCCGGGCCATCCCCCCACCACGGTCAAGCAGCCTTCCCAGGTCACCATATCAAGAAGCAGTGAATCAGGCGAGGCCCAGAACCCCTCCAAGGGACCCCATAACGTGCCCGTAAGCACGGATGCTTGCGGTCCTAGAATTGATGATGTGGGGGTGAGCGCAATAAGCGCCAGCGAGTCGTCCCCAACGATGTGCAGGCTTCGAACCTCCTGATAGTCGAGTCGCGCGATGGTGAACACATGCCCTTTCTTGTCGATTCTCTGCACCAAGCCCGGCGATTCTCCCCCCGCGAGGATGTCACCATCCGGCAGGACCACCAGCGACATGACATTGGCCGCAGAGATCGAGGCGAGCTCCCGTGCTTCCTCTCCCGGTTCACACAAGAAAAGCTTGCCTTCCGGTCCCGTGCCAGCCACCACACCACCCTCGAAGCGTGCCATGCTCCAGATCGATCCTTGATCCGTTCTGAATTCCTCCACTGAAGTACCGTCCGGACTGATTCTGTACACAAGACCGTCTGGGGAACAACCAGCCCATAGCCACCCATCATTCTCCTCCAGGAGGCAGAGGATGTCGCTCTCCGGTGAATCGAAGAACAAGGAGAGCTCTCCACCTGACAGCCGATAGATCCGTCCCCCTCCCCCGGTTCCCACGAATACTCCCCCTTCCCGCACGGGACAGAGCGACCAGACATACTCCTCATCGGCCAAAACCACAGAATCAAGACGAGCGGCGGGAGAGATGCCCCCTGGGGACCACATCTGCACGCCCACGCCATGTCCGGATGTCCAATCAAAAAAGCTCGAAATGGTAAAATATCTGCTCCCAGCCGATAGCACTAATTGGGGCAAAAACAACAAGACCAGGATAAGACGAATCACTGTTTCCCCCTGGTTGACGGCAATTCGATAACGGCGCTTCCATAGACACGCCCATCGAACCCCAACTCGGTCCTCGAGAGCACACTCTGTCTTGGAAGATCAAATTCACCCATCTGGTTCGCCCGACCCAGGATCTTCGCAAAGCTCCTTGGCAGCCGGGAAACTTCTCCCCCCCTCCTGCTCCAACCTTCGGTGGCCGAATACAATACAAGATAAAGCCGATCGGGCATCCACGAGGGAAGAAGCTCATCCAGATACTCCTCCATGGAGCCTGGCACGTGGAGGAGCGGCGATCGCTCCTTCTCCCATCGGTTCATGGCCTCGTAGTCTCCGGCTCGGATAGTAAGCCTCTTCCCCGACAGACCTGGAGGAAGATCCAGTTTGACACGCGTGGAAAACATCTCGCCGGTATTGGTCAAGAGTTCCACGCGCACCGAAAGATGGTCTGCGCCAGGCACGACTCCAGGTGGGGCGAGGGCGATGCTATGGAGAAAGAATTCCTGTGGCATCGGCGTCACGGTCATTTTCACGTGAAGCGAATCCACGGTGATGGGTCCGAGGGGACAGTTCAACACACCGTTCAGCAACCCGCTCATCTCCTCTGCCACTGCCTGCACTGCGCCGAGACCTCTCCTTATGCTCGTGACGCCGCGCTCGTTTCCGCCGTTCAGGAACAACTGAAGCCGAGCGCTGACATTGCTTGCCATGGCCCCTTCAACGGCGCCCATGGAGTTCGCCACACAGGTCCGCAAGAGTATCGGCGTGACCGACTGATGAAGGGCAAGGCGAAGATCGAAATGCTTCCTTGCCGGTGTGCCGACTTCCACGTGCAGGGGAAGCATGGGCGGAGGATCACCAACCTCACCGCGAATCCCGTTGGATCCGTCGAAGCGAACACGACCAACGATGGGTCCTGTGCTCCCGATCTTGAATGAGAGCGCTCTACTGGGCACCACCGCCGTGACACTGCCTCCAGCCAATGGAAGATCAACCTCGCCTAACCCAAGGAATGGATGACCGAAAGCCGCGAGGTCTTGACCATCTCTCCATGTGACCGTGCCCGTGACCGCAAGATTCCAATCACCATCAACGAGAACCACCGATGCCGGCTGCCCCGGGGCCAGCTCTCCCGCAGTTCCCGCCGGGACTTCGGCGCCCCCACTGGTGAGGATCATGCACCCTGTTCCTAGTTGTCCCGAAATGATTGAAAGCGCCTCAGGGGTAAAGCCGGGCCCTGAACCCGCCAATGGAAGCCGGGCTCCAGGCATGGAGACAATGCGCTTCCCTCCCCTAGTGGATTCCTGCAGCATGCCCGCAATCGGAGTCACCAGGGCCATGGGCTCGCTGGAGAATGGGAAGGAGGCGGACAGGGCGCCAAGCAGATGTCCATTCATGAAGATCGGGCTCCCGCTCATCCCAGCGGCAACACCGGTACTCTCAATCTGCGCCCCAGTGAGTCGAACCAATATCCGCTGCCCCCCGGGAGTGGAACCTCTCTGGGTGACCCCAAGGATCGTGACCCCGAATGTATCAGGTTCAACACCCTTGAACACGGTGGAACCCCAGCCGGTCATCCCCGGTTCAACATCACTGGGCGAGATGGTTCCTCCGCTCAGAATCGCGAATAAGCAAAGGATTTGACTACATCCCATAGAGCTTCCCCTATCCGCTTACAGAAGCGAAGTAGACAATTCGTTGTCCATTTGCAACCTTGAGGAATTGAACATCGAACATCCAATGGAGAAGCCCCTCTTCGACGGTGGGCGTTGGCGGCGACATGTCGCCGCACTCCATATGGCTGTCCTCTGTCCACTGTCTTCCGTCTTCGGTCCTCCCGGCCGGAACGGCCGGTGAAATGGCACATTCCGGGTTTGCTTGCAAACGTGGTCAATATCCTTTGCTTGTGACGCCAGTGCAAGAACCATCCGTACTCGATGATATTCGTGAACGCAGGCTCCTTCGGAATAGATATGATTGCTAAGCGATTGGGGATGGGTGATTGGGGGATTGGGGAGAAGAGAGCGTGCAGATGATGGAGGAAGGATGCAAGAGAGATTCTTCGTTCCTTCCAGTCGCTCAGAATGACAGGGGAAATGGGAGAATGCGGGATTGAACATCCAACATCGAACGTCCAACGTCGAATGAGACCGAGGGGATTTCGAGAAGGGGGAATGGGTGTCATTCTGAGGGAGTGGAGCCACCGATGAATCTGGGTCCGAGCATCACCTGGATGCCGGAATACTGGGACATGAATTTCAGGAATCAATCCAAATGAACACACGAGTTCTGCTCATCAATCCGAGTTTTGATCTCGAGGCGCACTTCGGCCGGCTGGCCAAGGCAGGGCCTTCCCTTTTACCCGTGGGATCCACCTATCTCGCTGCCGCCCTGGAGCTGGAGGGGATTCCGGTATCCATTTGGGATGGCCAAGTCGAGCCTGCTGGTCTCGCGTCCCTGGAGGCAGAGCTTCGTTCGTTTCAGCCCACAGTCGTTGGTATCACGGTCTATAGCCCCATGCTTGCGCAAGTAAAAGCCGTGGCGAAACTCACGCATGAGTTATTACCTGACGCAACAGTCATCGCAGGCGGGATTCACCCTACGGTGTTGCCTGAGGAAATGCTTGATCTGCCCGGCATCGATGTCGCAGTGCGCGGCGAAGCCGAAACAATCATTGCCGAATTGGCCCGTACGGTGTCAGAGGGCGGAGGGGTGACGCAGATCGCTGGTGTGAGTCTACGCGCCGACGGAGACGTGATCCATGCCCCACCGATTCCTGTGGTGGATGAACTCGATTCTCTCCCTCGGCCCGCCAGGCATCTTCTCAAGAACGATCTCTATCGCCCCGCACCGGAAATCACCATGACCAACCCGCGCAAGATCCAGTCACTCATCACGTCGCGGGGCTGCCCGTATCAATGCATCTTCTGCTCTGCCCGGCTCCTTTCCGGACGGAGATACCGCTTCCACAGGCACGAGAGGGTCGTTTCGGAGGTGGAGGATCTTGTACGGCAGTTCGACGCGCGAGAGGTTGTCTTCCTCGATGACAACTTCATCGTCAACCGAAAACGTGTCATGAGCATATGCGATTCTCTCTTGGAGACAGGCCTCTCGAAACGACTCATCTGGGCATGCAATGGGCGGGTGGACGAGGTAGATCCAGACATGCTTGCCCGCATGTACGAAGCCGGTTGCCGCCTGATTTCATTTGGAGTGGAGACGGGCGTGGCTCGGCTCCTGAAAATGATCAAGAAGGAGATCACCCTCAAAGACAGCGTAAACGCGGTTCGGTGGGCGAAACGTGCCGGCATGCGTGTTCGCACCACGCTCATCATCGGACTGCCCACCGAGACTGAAGATGAGACAAGAGCCACTGTGGAGTTTGCGAAGAACCTGGGTGCGGATTTCGCGAAATTCAGTCTCGCCACACCCTATCCCGGCACCGAACTCTGCAAGATTGCTGAAGAACAGGGGCTTCTCACAAGCCACGACTGGTCACGCGCGAGCTCAATGGTCGGATTCTCCTCGTATGAGCCTCTCTTCACGCCAAAAGGAAGAACCGGTGAGGAGATGAAGCGGTGGCAACGGCGGTCCATGAAGGAGTTCTACCTGAGGCCAAGGCAATTGTGGGCTATTCTCTCGCAGACAAAAACCATGGCTGACCTTCGATTGCTCTTCGAAGCGGCGCGGGCAATACTGAGCTGATGAGACTCGTCTCCTTACTCCCCAAAGCGTACCCGGCCTTGCAGAGAGCCTATGCCTCGGTTCCAAAGGCCATGGGAGGTGGAAACGCCCTCCCTCCCATCAGGCTGGCCTTTGTGATCACACACCGGTGTAATCTGCGGTGCGCCTGGTGCATGGTCACGCATCCGGACACGAGGAAAACCTGGAATGCAGCCCAAGAGCTCAGCCCGGTTGAAATCGAACACGTGACGCAACAGACCCCCCGATATTGCATGATCACCATTACCGGTGGCGAGCCGTTTGTCCGCCCAGACCTCATGGAGATCCTGGATCGTGTAAGCCGACGGAGGCCCACACATCTTGTGACCAATGCAACCCTCATCACCGATGAACAGATCACCTGGTTGGTGGATCATGGAGCCGGCTCCCTATGGGGCCGCGGGCTGGCGACGGTCGGTGTCTCCGTGGAGGGGCCTTCTGAGCTTCACAATAGACTCGTCGGTGTACAGGGGAGTTATGAGAAGACCATGTCATTTATCGCCCGGCTCATCTCCTTGCGCGCATCTCGTGGCAAGAATCTCCCGCTGGTTGATGTCAAGATAGTGCTCAGCAAAGATAATTGGGCAGTGCTTCCTGGGTTCCGCAGACAACTCCAAGAATTGGGAGTGGATCTCGTGACAGTTCAAATCCAGAACAACCAAGTCTCGGCCTACGGAATTCCCAGCGATACGCATTCCGCACATGCGGTGCTGCCGCCCCCTGTACCCGAGATACCAACGGATGATCTCCGTACAACCCTAGAAACCCTCACGCGAGAGGGTGCAAAGAGCCCCGGCAAGATTCGTTTTACCCCATCCATCCCACTGGATTCCATCATCGCCCACTACGCAGGAAGGCTGACGCCTTCCTGCCTCGACTGCCACGCCACCTGGACTACTGCCCACATCGGGCCATATGGCGATCTATTCCCTTGCTTCAGCTATTCCATGGGGAATATCCGAAACGAATCACTCTCAGCCGTCTGGAACGGAGAGGCCTATCGGAAATTTCGCCGATCGCTGAAGAAAGCCGGCGCCTTCCCGGGCTGCGTGGGCTGTTGCATGGCATCACCGAGGAAGGGGAAGGAATGTGGGATGTGAAATCTTGAATCTATAATCTGCAATCTGGGGATTGAACATCGAACATCGAACATTCAACGTCGAACGCCCGATGAAGAATCTGGTAATCGGGGGCAAGGGAAGACGGAGATGCTTGAATGCTGAATTGCGGGAATGAAGAAATGAAGAAAGATTCTTCGCTCCCTGCGAGTCGCTCAGAATGACAGTGGTCGTATATAGAAGGGCGTGGTGCCGCCTGTCATTCTGAGGGAGCGGAGAGCTGATAACTGAAAGCCAGTCCTGAATCAGCTCCTATTCGATTCCCACTATGGCCTTGATATACTGCAGCCGCTCATAGGTCTCAGGAACGGGGCTCCTCTCCTGGCTCAGCCTTCCCCGGAAGTCGTCTATGGAATCGAATCCTTTGGTGTTCATCCATGCGGACATGTCATTCAAGATCTCGCCAATCTTCTCCAAGCCATTGAGGTAGAGCGTAGTACACAGTTGCACAGCGGCGGCCCCGGCAAGAAGGTGCTTTATGACACCGACGCCCTCGTGAATTCCCGTGGCTCCCACAAGATCACAATCAAACTTCCCCGCGAGTATGCTCACCCATCGGAGTGGAACGCTGAGTTCCCGGGGACTGCTCATCCTGCTGCCCGGTTTGATCTGTAACCGTTCGATGTCGATATCAATCTGATAGAAGCGGTTAAAAAGAACGAGCCCGGCCACGCCATGGTCATCCAACTGGCTTGCGAACCGCGTCAGAGACGTGAAGTAGGGACCGATCTTCACCGCCACGGGGATGCTGACACGTTTCTTTACCTCATCAACGATTCCCAGATAGGTGGCCTCGATATCCTGTGTGCTTCGTTGGATATCCGTGGGCATGATCGCCATGTTGAGTTCGATGGCATCTGCGCCGGCATCGGCAATTCTGGCGGCATAGTCGGGCCACCAATCGTTGGAAATGCAATTCAGGCTCGCAATGACGGGAATGGAAACCGCCTCCTTCGCCTTCTTCACAAGGGAGACATAGTGAGTGGGACCCAGATCCTTCACCATCCGAGACACGTACTCGAACGCTTCCGGGTGCCATGAATCCACCTGCGTTTGTTCGATGGCGCGTGTTTCCACTTGAATCTGTTCTTCGAAAAGCGACTTGAGCACCACGGCCCCCGCGCCTGCCTCGGCACACTTGAGAACGGCCTCTGCCGAATTCGTAAGGCCGGAGCTTGCGACGATGATCGGATTCTTGAGTTTCATCCCCATGTATTCGGCAGCCAGATTCATGAGATTATGCTCCTTCCAAACAGAGAGGAAAACGCGGGAAGCTATTCCTCGTCAAACGTTCTTCTCTCAACAAGATCCACGACCGCATCGAGAGCCTCGTCCGCATCGTCCCCTTCCACACGCACGATGAGACGGGCCCCCTGTTCTGCCGCAAGCATAAGGATACCCATGATACTCTTGCCATTCACGTCCATCCCATCTCGCGAAACGGTGATGTTTGACTTGAACTGTGCGGCTACTTTGACAAAAAGCGCTGCAGGACGGGCATGGATGCCCAGGCTATTCTTGATGGTTACCGTTATCTCGGTCACCGTTCTATTCCTCATCCTCTTCCAGATATGAGCCGGCCGACCGTTTTTGGCGAAGGAGTTGGACCAGTCGGCTCCCAAACTCTGCGGCAGGATTGCAGCCACACACACGAAGTATGTGATTCATCGCCACCACCTCCCCGATCACGGTGATGTTCTTCCCCGGAAATATTGGAATCGTCACTCTCGGTACTTCGACGCCAAGAATCGTTGTTGTCTCGTACTCCATACCGAGCCGCTCGTAGTCCCCCTGGCCATCCCACTCCGCGAGATTGACTACTACCTCTACTCGCTTCTGCAACCGCACCGCACGCACGCCGAACAATGTCTCGATATTGATAATCCCGACCCCTCTGATCTCCATATGGTACCCGGTGAGCTCGTTCGCCTGGCCGATGAGGACCTGCCCCTTCCTGAATATGGTCACAATATCGTCTGCCACAAGTCGGTGCCCTCTCTCAATGAGATCCAGCGCACATTCGCTCTTTCCTATGGCCGCACGACCGGTGTAAAGGAGACCAACCCCATACACATCCACCAGCGTTCCATGCTTCGAGACCCTCGGTGAAAGCATATATTCCAGGTATGCGCAAAGCCTGCGAATAAACTCCCCCGTGGCCATCTTGGTGCGCAGGACAGGAACACCCCGCTCCTTCGCAAGCTCGAGAAGCCCTTCCGGCGGATCAAGAGCACGCGTCAAGACCAAGAGGGGTATCTTATACTGCAATATCTCATGCAATGCCCCTTGCGCGCTCTCAGCGGATAGTCTTTCGAGGTAGGCCGCCTCCGTCTGACCGAGAATCTGCACACCTCCTTCGAGGAACTCGCCCGTGTAACCGGCCAGACACAACCCCAGTCGATTGACCTCGCTGGAAAACAGGAGCGTATCCAGAGATTCCACACCAGTCAGTGTCTCTAACTGAAGATCGTCCTTCTTGGCATTGAAGAGTGAGCTGGAGGCGACTTGTGGCATACTATCTTCCCTTGAATGTATTCACAGGTTTTGGGTTTCGGGTTCCAGGCCTTTCGGCAGTCTCGTGCCAATCAGAATGAACGTCTTTCTCGATTTCAACCTACGGCTCCGGACACTCGGTGATGGCCGGGAGTGGGTCTGTTGCTGGAAGCCTCGTATTCAGAACCATTTCGGCTGTTTCGCTTCGAAACCCGGTGAGAAGTCCGGGATAGGCGGTTAAAACTCCTCCTCGATATCCTCCTCGAACTCCTCCTCCTGCTCCGGGGGAGATTCCGGAAGAACCTTCTGATGTTTCCGACTGTGCTTGGTCTTGTAACGTCGAAGCATTCGCTCGACCTTGTCTATGGCAGCGTCAACCGACACATACATGTCGTCCGATTCTTCCTTGGAGGTGAGAATCGAATGGTTGACATGGAGATTCACCTCCGCCCTATGCCGATACTTCTCAACATCAAGGGTTACATTGGCCTCGGGGATACGCATCGAGTAACGCTCCAATTTGCTCATCTTCTCTTGGATGTGATTCTTCAATGCCTCGGATAGTTCCAAATGTCTCCCCGTGATCGTGACCCTCATATGAGTCCTCCTTTCGATCCCTTACCCGCATATCTCACTCCCTCGTCCTTCGCGGAACTGCAGATCGGACTCTTCCATCCCGCGCCTGCGCGGGACCGCTTGGCGACGAGAGCTGATGAGAAACGCGGGCCAACCAAGACCATCACACCATCTTGTACAAACGCAGTCGAGCCGGCAGGGTATTCATCTGTTCCCGGTACTTGCTTACCGTCCTCCGAGCAATCTTGTAGCCTCTCCTCTTGAGTTCGGATGCGATCCGCTCATCGCTGAGAGGATCGTCGGGGTCTTCATCTTCTATGAGCTCCTTGATGATCCTCCTGACCGCGCGGACGCTTACCGGCTCGCCACCCCTTTTCTGGAGCCCACCGCCAAAGAAATACTTGAGCTCATATACTCCTCTTGGTGTCTGTGCATACTTCCCTGAAGTCACCCTGCTGATAGTAGATTCGTGCATGCCCACCGCATCAGCTACGTCCTGAAGGGTCAGTGGTTTGAGATACCGCTCTCCCTTCTCGAAGAATTCCCGTTGAATGTCGACAATGTGGCTCATCACCTTGATCATGGTCCGTCGGCGTTGCTCGATCGTCTTGATGAGCCACCGAGCCGCATTCAACCGTTCGCCAAGGTATGTCTTTGCTTCACTGTCTCCTCTCTGTGCCAAGATTCCCTGATACACGGGGCTGATCCTCAGTCTGGGCAGATACCGATCATTGGCATACACCACATATTCGCCCTCGATCTTGTCCACGATCAGATCCGGGATGATATAACCCGGGTCTTCCGTGGAGTATCGCACGCCGGGCTTCGGGTCGAGCCGCGAGATCCGTTCCGCGATGCTCTGAACATCTTCCACCGTACAATCCAGCGCACTGGCAAGCTTCGGAAATCGCTTGTGCATGAAGTCATCCAGAAACTCGTCTACCACACGCCATGCCGGGGAGTTCCGTTCTTCACTGGCATCAAGCTGAGAAAGGAGGCATTCCCTCAGGTCCACGGATCCGATCCCGGCGGGCTCGAGCCCTTTCAACGTTTCTCTGACCGTCTCCACCTCATCCAGGGAAACACCAAGCCTCTCGGCAAGTTCTTCCGGTGTGGTGCTCCGAAGGTAGCCGTCATCATCAAGGCTCCCCACCAAATACTCCCCGATTGCGAACTGCATCGGCGTGAGAGAGCTCATTCTCAGCTCTTCCAGAAAATATTCACGCATTCCTGTCTGTTGCACAATCTCGGGTGCGCGCTCGTCAGCGGGGCGTCGTTCCCTTTCCCAGCGCCCCCCCTTCATCTGATCGAGATCAAATAGACGATTCCAGTCTATCTCATTTCGTTCCTGCTCCTCCGCGGACTTGACCTTGTCAGGCTGAGTGGGTACCGAATCTTGGGCCTCACTGGTCGATCGCTCGTCCTGCCCCGCCCCTGATTCCTGGGTGACTTCGAGGATAGGATTGGCCATAACTTCCTGTTCGATAAGCGCCTCGAGCTGCATCATGGGCATCTGGAGGAGCTGGAGGGCTTGCTGAAGCCGGGGAGTCATCACCAGCTTCTGAACCTGTCGCAGACCCAGTTCGAAACCCATCTCGAACGCCGACATCAGCTCACTCCCGGGCAAAGAGCTCGCTCAGAAACAACTTCCCATTTGGGCATCCCATCTTCATCCCGCCATCGGCGGGACTATTCCTCCGGTTTCGCTTTCTCGGGGAGACCACAGCTGCGACGAATTTGGGCGCCCAAACTGCAAATTCATTCCTGATCGAACCCTATAGCCTAAATCTATGGCCAAGATACAGTTTTCTTGCTTCCGGATCATCGGCGAGTTCCTCGGCAGAACCAGCCCTCATAATCCTTCCCTCGAACATGATATATGCAAAATTGGTAATGGCCAAGGTTTCTCTCACGTTGTGATCAGTGATGAGCACGCCGAGCCCTTTTTCACGAAGACCCTCGACAATGCTCTGGAGCTCCGAGACGGCGATCGGATCAATGCCACTGAACGGCTCATCCAAGAGCATGTAGCGTGGTCGAGTGGAGAGCGCTCTGGCAATCTCTACCCTCCTTCGCTCCCCTCCAGACAAGGTATATGCGGGCTGATTCGCCACATGCTCCAGGCCGAGTTCCTGAAGCAGGGAGTCTACACGATCCCTTATTTCGCCACGTGAGAGCCGCCTGCTCCTGAATTCCGCGCGTCGCTTGACGAACCACGCCGGTCCCTCGCCGGACTCAGTGTATTCGCTCAACCTCGTCTCTTGTTCAGGACCTTCGATTCGAAGTGTCTCTAGGACAGAGGCAATGTTTTGGGCCACGGTGAGCCTTCTGAAAACAGATGGCTCCTGGCTCAGATATCCGATCCCTAGGCGAGCTCTCTTATACACCGGAAGATGGCCAATAGCTCTGTTCTCCACCTTCACCACGCCATGATCAGCGGCGATGAGCCCTACAATCATGTAGAAGGTCGTGGTCTTCCCCGCGCCGTTTGGACCCAGCAATCCAACTATCTTGCCCGGCGCCACCTTGAGATCGACCTCGTCCACCACTCTTCGTCTCTTGTATGCTTTGACCAGTCCCTGCGCTTCCAGCATCAGGAAAAACCACCTAACGTTCCCGTGACATCCTCCAGAATTCGAACATGTTCCAGTTCGGGATCGCTCTCCAATCCAATTCCCCTCATGATACCATCTTCACGCACGATGAGTACTGTGTCCGTGGTAGATACCAACTCAGCCTTCTTGCTCCACTGGAGCCATCCTGTCAGAAGCCGGGATCCCTCCGACGTGGTGACCACTACGCTGCTCCAAACTCGCATATCACCCGTTGCGCGCCTCAATTCACCGCTGTCAGCACTCAGGCTGCTCGTTTTGAAGAGAGAATCTTGCTCACT
>JAUXFG010000247.1 GCA_030620115.1 Candidatus Fermentibacterota bacterium | reverse complement strand
CGCAGCGTCCAATGACTTCCCCTCAGACCAGTCCCTATCCAGCCAGGTTTCGTCATTCACCCAGTTGTCGTCGCTTATCTTCCTGGCCAATCCGGCCTCCTCCACCCATCTTTCTTCCATCGCCTCACATCACCCTGTAAATATGTGCGCTTACGTCAGCCGGATCTCCACTGTCGTGCCTGTATCTGTCCCTACGTAGTTTTGTATTGCACAAGAGACTTCTCTCGCAGGCCTACAACATTCCCATGCAACCTCCGGCCAGTCCACGGTTTGCGTCCCAGGAATGGCTGATAACCTACCCGATCGGGTGTCATCCAGATCGTGCGCCAGGGAGCCATACCTCTAATCGACTCATAGCGCAGTCCCACCCGGCTGCCTCGTTTGGAGAGACTCGTGGGAGGATGTACAAGCCACCATGGATCATCTTCAGGCAGGATGAGTCTCTCGAGAATCGCCGTCCAGCCATCCAGCTTCCGCTCACGCATCATGTCCAGAATCTGCTTCTCGCGGAACGGTGAGCCGTCAATCACCCACACCAATGCCGGCCTCTGAGGTGCAAGAGACTTCCATACCATGGCATACCGGCCCATACGATCCTTGAGCTTCTCCGCGGGGATTGTGCTCCGGTCTGCTTCGATCAATAAGGTTCTCCGCTCAATAGAACGTCTGGCGGTCATGGCGCCTTCCAACCAGCCTCTCTGCCATATCTCAACACGAACCCGGGCGTCCGGTGCAACTGAAGTCATACTTTTGCCCGGAGCCGTCGCCTGATTCCGATACAGGATCCGGCTTCCGATCGTGGTGTCGACTTCAACTTCGGCTCCCCCGATCGAATTGGTCACACATCGTGCTCCGAACAGGAGCGCCAAAACAAATTCCCTGGTCAGACATTCGTGCTTATTCAGGTACGTTACCCACTTTGTGGAATATTCCACGTGTCCTTTCCCTTTGCTGTCCTCTCGCTGTGGCCATGGGTGGAAGCGTCGCATGATTTCGACAGTTGTCCCCCAATGTTCAGCGAGAAGTTCAAGTCCCCGCCAAGTGAGGACCTTCCTCCTCTCCATCAGATACATCGACCCTGCATCGCGTGCCGTTTCAAGAAGTCTAAGGTTCTCCAGCCTGCTTACCCTCTCCAGACCCATCTGAACACCCCTAAGTGTGTCCGTCCACAAATACGAGAGCTCGTACGCTGTGAAGAACGGATTGTTTCCAATCTCAGTGAGCATCGCCCAATCGTCAGGGGAGACCTGGCACCCGATCTTGCCCAGGTAGGACTTATGATGCGAGCCTCTCTGGCGTTGGCGGATCAAAGTCTCCACATCTGCTCGTCTGTAGGGCTTCCACCGCTTCTTGGCCCCCGTTCTCATTGGTCTGACAGATCGGTTTGCATCGGCTCCGATCTGCCAGAGGCGCACCTCGCGCCTTCCCCCCCAACGATTCTCAATTTGAGCCGCCAATAGATCGAGACGTTCAATGTCCGAAACGAGAACAATGTCCCGGACCTGATCTCCGTATTCCTCCGGCGGATTCACAATAAAAGGAAGCGCCTCGGGTGCACATCCTCCAACATCCACCCAGATTCGCCACCATGGCACCCCGTCTTTGTTATCCCAACAGAACTCACCATCCGCTTCAAACCCCGGCGAAATGCCTGAGCACACGGCCTCCGATCCCATCCCGGCGCGTACAAAACGCCTTGCAGCCTCTCGCCTGTGGCATCCAAGAAGCGTCGCATCGGGCTCTTTCTTTTGTGCATAGCAGACATCGAGCCCAGGTATCTCCACCTTTCGCAGCCCTTTTGACTCCCTATCCAGAAGCGTCTTAATGCCGTTATTGCCGAACACGCCCTCCAGAAGATGGATGCTGGCAAACGGGTGCCGTCGGAGAAAACTGACCAACGGACCATTCCCGGATCCGGATGCGAACCCGGCAACGCGGTCATGGTCATCCGAGGTCGAACTGATGAGAAGCCGTCGTTGCGAACCGATCATATTCTTCAATCCTTGACCTCTTCAGGCCCGACGTCTACACCGAAATTATCCCTATCGCCAGCGAATAGATCCTCGAAGTCCGCAAGCAAATCCTCGCCGATGTCGCCCACGAGCGGATCTGACCTCAAGGCATCGGCCCCTTTCTCGCTCTCGCGCTCTCCTTGCACTGGACTTTCATCGGATCCATCGCCCCATGGTGAACCTGCAGCATCGCGTATGGAATCAGCAAGGGTTCCTTCCCCTGCCCCTCCGTCAAGCAGAACACTGGCGATTTCCTTCATTCTTGAGGAGGTTGACGGATGCGATTTTTTGGAGGCGCCACTGCCTTGCGAAAGTGTCCTGCCCGCGTACCGATCAAAATAGCTTATCTTCGCTCGGGCTTCACGGATGGCGACGTCATAGGGGATGCTGTATGCTGCGCGCTTTTTCCATATCTCGTCCGCCACGAAAGTGCTGTAAGGAGGCGGTGGAGCGCTCTCAAAATAAAAGGGACGGGTCAGGCCGCTGTCCTCTCGGACCATGCGGACGTAAGCTCTGAAGGGTTCAAGATTCGTCAGTGTGTCTGGTCCCGGCCCTCCTTTATCCCGACTCAACTCATATCGCGTCAGGTAATCCGCGTCCCCGCCATTCATCAAGAAGGCAAAAAGCGAGTGCACTCCACTGGTTATGATGCCCGGCAGGTGGCCATTGCCGTTTTGCCGCAGGCTGGCAAAGGATTGAGTCCCGATGACCACACGACCGCCATACTTCCGCATCTGCGCCAGAAGCTCCTGCCACGGCACACCTGTGAAGGTTTGGAACTCATCGATGATCACCATCACGGGTGTTCGCTCCTCCAGCGCCTCTTCTCCCTGACGGGCGAGCTCACGCAATAGAATATTGACTATCAACGACCCCACAAAGTTACTCAACTCGGTTCCGTGCCGGCTCATGCGCGTGTTGACGATCAGGATCTTCCGATCCTCGATAACGCTCCGGAGATCCAACGCCGACCTCGGACAGCTGAAGAGTGGCAGCATCGGGGTTTCTTCAAATCGGTGGGCCTTATAGAGCACCGATTGGATAATGGTTTCCCGAGTGTATGGTGTCAGGGTTTTGTAATAGCGGTAAAACCAGTGGGCTAGCTGTGGATAATGCGGACTCCCCTCCAACTCTGCCTCGATAAACCGCTTGCGTGTCTCGTGATTCACGTTCAGGACGCTTGCGAGAAGCGACAATCCCAGAAGATCGTCTGTCCTCCGGGATACATTAGCGGCTACAAGGAGCTGGACGCCTCGCTTGAGTACGTTCTGCATCCGCGGTCCCCAGTAATCGGTCCACAGGGCCTGCCCGATGTCCACAATGGAATTAGTCACCGACTGAACATCCCATCCTTGTCGATGCGGGTCGAGCGGGTTATACGAAAGAGCAAATTCTTCGTCGCCGACATCCATGATCACGACTCGATCTTTCGCGGAACCGTCTATAGCGCCGTATAAGTGTTTAGCCATATCGCCGTGCGGATCAACAAGCACGATCGCCGGTCGATCAGGATCCTGCATTCCAGCCAGTGCCAGGTGCATCATCAGGTTGGTCTTGCCTGTGCCCGGCTTACCAACGAGCAGTATGTTGCGCTTCAAAGCAGCCCGACTTATATTCACCGGTTCTGTTTGCCCATCCGGACGAAAGTACTTCCCGATCTTATAGAATCCGCGGACGTCGTCTGGGTCGGGCGCTCTCACCTCCACTCCACGCACCGGAACGAGCCCTGGAGATACCTGCTCATTTACAATCGGCGGGTGCCAAAAGCCAGCTAGTTCATCCGGTCCCAACCAGATCAGCCCCTCATCAGAACTGCCGTTGATTGAGGGCCATGCACCGCAACCATCGAATGGGTCCTGCACGAGCACCAGGCGATTTCCTCCCGCCACCGCGTACTGATTCATTGCGTTGTCCAATCGCTCCAGCAGTTCACGCGCGCGTTTCGAAGAAGTTGTCCAAACGCTGGCGCGTATGGCGACCTGGAAATAGATGTCCTGCTGAATGACTTTCTGTCGAACAAGAGAGAGGTCGGCACCCTGCCACGGATCATCATCCGATGAAAAATTACGCCACAGGAACCCACCAAGAACGATCAGGGCAAGAGCAGCAATGCCAAATACCCACCACTTGCCCTGGATCCCTAATATGGCTACTACGAAGGCAGCAAGCGTTAGCGTCATGAAAATGCCCCCTCTTGCAGGGCTAAAGCTGGTCATGACAGGAATTTGTGACACCGCCGTCATCCCGGATTCATTGGATCCGTCTTCACT
>JAUXFG010000130.1 GCA_030620115.1 Candidatus Fermentibacterota bacterium | reverse complement strand
GATTTCGTATTCCTATCTTGAGCCGTAGAGCTAGGCCGAGACTGCAAAACGAGAAAATGAAGCATCCCCATATTTTAACATCCCATCTTCATCCCGCGTACTGCGCGGGATTGATTATGGAAGCTTTGGAGTGCGCAATCCATGCTTGCGCCTTATTCTGCGGGAGCCATGCTCCCGCGCTCATTGCAGACTGTTCGATGAGCAACGGCCTACGCAAGCATGGCTTGCTCGGGAAAAGCGGTAGCATGGCTACCGCACTCCAAAGGGGGAGGAGGTCGGATGCACGGACTCATTGAGAGGCTACTTGACGCTTCGCTGATTCCAGATGGGGTAACCGTTCAGGGGTTCAGTGTTCAGGGTTCGGGGGTTCAGGAAAGAGCCTGGTCCATGGCCGCTGATCCCTCCTGAAATCTGAACACTGAACACTGAATTCCCGCAGCGTCCATACCCTGCAATGGTTATCATCCGGGGAGAATATCCATGAATTGTCCTCTTCGTGTTGAATGCTACTCCGGCTACAGAGCTGACGAGAGACCCCGTCGCTTTTTGATGGAAGAGAAGTGGATCGAGGTGGTCGACATCCTTGATCGTTGGCTTGCGCCGAATCATCGCTACTTCAAGATCGTCGGCAATGACCACCGGATCTACCTGATCCGTCACGACGTGGACAAGGACCTATGGGAGCTCCATGCTGTTCTGGGATCCGTCAATGAGTCTTTGGGGGGTTAGGGTTCGCATTTCTGTATTGAGCATTCTCCTGTCGCACACTATAATCCCAAGTACCTCATGAACCCGAGAAATCCTTGGTGCGAAGGGGATGATATGGAGGAATACCATGCCGCATAATCACCGCATTGCTCGGCGACGCGTACTGTACGTGCTGCTGGTGAGCCTCGTGCTCATCTTCGGTCTCATCTGGAGCACCGGCAAAGTCAGCCAAGTCCAGGACATGAAGACATTGGTGCTCTATTGC
This sequence comes from Candidatus Fermentibacterota bacterium, assembly GCA_030620115.1. Taxonomy (GTDB): domain Bacteria; phylum JAFGKV01; class JAFGKV01; order JAFGKV01; family JAFGKV01; genus JAUXFG01. The sequence goes on along the minus strand of JAUXFG010000130.1, from coordinate 9,834 downwards.
TTCAGCACCATGCAAGAAGCGATCAATGATGGGATCATCCCTGCTTTTCAGGTCGAATGGGAACAGAAAACAGGAGAACGAATAGAATTCATTACTTCTTTCGCGGGTTCAGGAACCATCACGAACCAAATCATAAGGAAACTGCAGCCGGAAATCGCGATTCTGTCATCGGAACTCGATGCACTTCGGCTGCGTGAGCACGGCATACGCATGATACCTTCATGGCACGATCTCCCGTTCCGCGGAGTGGTTACCACCTCGCCACTGGTCTTTGTGGTCAGACACGGGAATCCTCTCAAAATACACGATTATGAGAATCTCTTGAAGAAGGACATCCAGATCATCCTTGCGGATCCACGGACCTCGGGCGGCGCCCAATGGGCAATCCTCGCTGCGTACGCTTCATACCTTCGTGCGAGCAATGAGAGGGAACACGCGGCGCGGCAGCTCAATAAGCTCTGGCAGAATGTGCACGTGTGCGCAACACATGCCAGAGGCGCTCACGGTATCTTCGAACAGGGAACGGGAGACGTGCTGATTACGTATGAGCAGGATGCAATCGGCAGTCCCACCCGGAAACCTATTGAGGGAGAGATCATCTACCCCCCACGCACAATCCGAAGCGAACATATCATCATGAGCATCGACAGGAATATTGGGTCCGCGCAGAGGGATCTCGTACGCGCGTTCATCGATTTCCTATGGACCGAAAAGGCTCAAAGGATCTTTGTGGCCTATGGATTCCGCAGCGCTCAAGAACGTCTCAACAGAGAAAATAAAGCATTCGGAGCCATCGATGATCTTCTGACTCTGGCCGATCTCGGAGGCGCCAAGAAGGCAACGCAAGAAATTATCGAACCCCTGATGAAGAATTACCTCGGGGAGGTGTCTGCCGAGTAAGGGTTCGCTCAGAGTCTTATCCGGCGGGTTGTCTTTCTGTGGGCCCGAGCATGGCCTCATGTAACTTCGTGCCGAGATCCTTCAGGCGGTATGGTTTCTGGAGGAAACCCTGCATGCCCTCATCGATGATCTCCTGAACCTTGCCATCCATGCCGTAGCCTGTGGTGAGAACCGCACACACCTTGGGATCGATCTCTCTCAGGTGTCTGAAGCACTCTCGGCCGCCCATTCCAGGCATCACAAGATCGATGAGAATCAGATCGATGCGGGAGCCGTGCACACGGTAGTATTCCACGGCCTCCTCTCCCCCGGAAACACCTACTGCCTGGTACCCAAGCACTTGAAGCATCTCCAAGATGGTTGTGCGAACAATTTCTTCGTCATCAACCACGAGAATCCGACCAGTCCCATGGACTACGGTGTCGTTCCCTCGGTCGCCCTGCTCAATTGGCAGTTCCTCGGTGAGCGGAAGATAAACCTGAAACGTGGCACCATTACTCCCCTCGCTCTGGACTTGAATAGTGCCTCCGTGGTTTTTCACGATGCCATAGACCATGGCCAGCCCCATCCCCGTTCCTTCTCCCTTGGTCTTTGTGGTGAAAAAAGGCTCGAAGATTCGATCTCGTATCTCTGCCGGGATCCCGCTGCCGGTGTCCTTAACGGTGATCACGAGATACTCGCCCGGAGTCTCCATCATATGCATCCCACAGAAGTCACTATCAAGACTCATGGATTCGGTTCGAAAAACAAGATCTCCCCCTCTCGGCATGGCATCCCGGGCATTGATGGCAAGATTCACCAGGATCTGCTCGAGCTGGCCCGGATCGCCCATGATGGTGGCATTCCTCGCATCGAGCTGGACGGAGATGCGGATGCTCTTGTCAATGGTTCGAGAGAGGAGAGTGACCACGTCATAGATCGTTCGGTGAAGGTCAACCGGAAGAATCTGATGCTTGCCGCGCCGCGCAAATCCGAGCATCTGCTTAGTCAGTTCAACGGCACGTTCCGCCGCTCCCTCCATGGTCTTGGCGGCGTCATAGGCAAAACTCCCTGGCTCGACCCTGAGCTTGAGCATGTTGGCGTGCCCGAGTATTCCAGTGAGGAGGTTATTGAAGTCGTGCGCGATCCCTCCGGCAAGCTGCCCGACCGCCTCCATCTTCACGGCGTGGCGAAGCTGCTCTTCAAGCCGTATTCTGCCACTGATATCGATGACGATACCCCGGAGACCTACACGTTGGCCGTCTTGGATGATAGGCGCGACATGAACGATGATTGGGAAAACGCTTCCGTCCTTACGTTGGGCAAGATACTCGTGCATCTCAACCCACTCACCGGAAAGGACCCTGTCCATGTTGTGCTTGACTATCTCGCGAGCTTCCGGAACGAAAAGATCGACAACGAAGAAGCCTTTCTCGAAATCCTCCTGGGTGTACCCGGTCATAGCGAAACCCTGTTGATTCACATAGGTGAGCATCCCCTGCGCATCGATCTCACACACGATCTCCGGGAGCAACTCAGCCATCTCCCTGAACCGCTCCTCGCTCTGCCTGAGCGCCTCTTCCGCTTCTTTCCGAGCAGTGACGTCCCTGGCACTGCCCACGACCCCGATGATAGTCTTCCCTTTCCGTTGAGGACCTATGCTCATCTCGAATTGCTTTCTAGAGCCATCCTTGACGATTACTTCCACCGGGAAGTCCCGCAAAGGCTCTCCTGTTTCGAAGACCCTTTGGACAGCACGGACAACCCTGCGCCGATCACGCCTGACAATGTGGTTCAAGAAGATGACACCAATGAGCTCGGTATTCGCAAACCCAATAAGGCGCTCAGCTGATCTACTCACATTGGTGAACCTACCCTCTCGATCAAATGCGCATACGAGATCCGTGGCGTTCTCGAACAGCCCACGGTACCTCTCTTCTGACTCTATGAGCGCATCATGTGCTCTTTGCTGTTCCGTCACATCACGTACCGCGGTCACGATTCGAGCAACCCGGTCTCCCTCGAAAACCGGGATCTTTCGAGTTTCGGTTATCAAATGTTTTCCGGCGACAACGGTTCGTTCCTCAGTAACCAATGTCTTCCCCGTGTTGAACACATGGTCATACTCATCAAAGACGCCGCGTGACAGAAATGGAAATATCTCGGATAACGAGCGACCGATGACATTGGTTTCGAGACCGAGCTCCTCGTTCCATTTCTTGAAGCGCCTGTTGAATAGGACAAACCGTAGGTCCGCATCCACCACGTGAATGGCATCACCCATGGAGTCCAATGTCGAACGATACTGTCGTTCAGAAATCTCCAGTGCCGCCTCCATCCGCTTCCGTACGGTGATATCGTCGATAATGCCATCGAAGTATTTCACCTCCCCATCATCACCCCTCACCGCCACCGCTGACACAGAGCCGATGAAGATTTCGCCGGTCCGCTTGCTCAACCGCAACTCCTCATCACTGACAAAGCCATGGCGAAGCATCTTGTGATTGAACTCCTTCCGATCATCCGGATTCTCATACAGATCTGCCACATTCATGGCGAAGAATTCTTCCTTGGTGTCAAACCCGAACATCCGGATAATCGCCGGATTGGCCTCGATAAACCTGCCTTTCGGGCCGACGGTGTTCCTGTATACGCCCACATTGAGGTTCTCGGCAAGGGCCCTGTATCTGGTCTCGCTCTCCAAGAGCGCTTCCCCTGCACGTTTGCGTTCCTCCTCAATGGCAACCGCCGAGGCCACGATGCTGAGCAGCTTCTCGTCCTCAGGCGTGGGCACATGGTCAGCCTGGTACAATACGCAGAGGGAACCAATGCAATGACCTCTCAGTTTGACGCCAATGCCTACGTATGTCTGCAGATCGAGACGTTTGACATTGGGATCGGTCTGTGCATAGGAGGAGTGGGGTAGATCACGGACGAGTTGCACCCCATCGATATTTTCCGTGATTACATCAAAACAGATGCGCCCATCAGAGTGGTCCATGGGATCGAGATCCGGCCGTACGTACCATAGCCCCGAAGAGCACATTACTTCCCCATCGAGTCGACCATACAGAGCGCAGAACGCGCCAAGCTCCTCACCAATGAACTCGGTAAGTCTGTTGATGTTCTCGTCCGGATTATACCCGAATCTCAGAAAACAATCGTTGAGCCGTGAGATATGCGGGCTGGACATTCTTGCTCTCCTTCACACGATAAATGCACCACGAGCCCAAGACTGCGGCATCGGCGAGGACTAGGTCGCGTTCGCACTCATATACGAGACAACGTAGTCATTTTTACAAGAATATCAAATCGCTTCTCCCCTTCTCCCCTTCTCCTCATTCCACGTCTCATCAGCATCTCTGGAGGGACGCGCTCCGTCGCGTCCGTCGTATCGATCATCAACGGCCATGACGGAGCATGGCCCTCCATCATCCTCACTTCGACGTTGAATGTTCATTTCCCATTCCAGCAATCAAGCATTTCGAAATCCCTCCCTCTTCCTTCCTCCGTCATCTGAACGCTGAACGCTGAACAGTCTTTGCCCCCTCTCCCCCTTCCCAGATTCTTCAGTCGCTCCGCTCCCTCAGAATGACACACTGCGATCCATATCTCTGCCTGGAATCCCTGTCATTCTGAGCGACTGAAAGAAGCGTCAAATCTCTCCTGCATCCTTCCTCATCTGAACGCTGAACGCTCTCTTCTGCCTCCAGGCATTTCGCTTCTCCCACAATTTTCATGGTGACGAAGCGAGATCGAAGGCGTAGCTTCGCGTCATTGTTCAGTTGGTGACTTCTCGATAGGAAGGAATGTTCGATGAGCCTACATATCGCCGCGGAAAGTGGAGCTATTGCCGGTACGGTTCTGCTGCCGGGCGACCCGCTCCGTGCCCGTTTCATCGCAGAAAACATGCTAGAAGATGCGGTGTGTTACAATGAAATCCGGGGCATGTATGGCTTCACCGGAACTTACAATGGAGAGCGAATCTCCATACAGGGAACCGGCATGGGTATTCCGTCGATATCGATCTATGTGCATGAGCTCATCTCGAGCTACGGCGTCAAACGTCTCATAAGAATCGGTAGTTGCGGCTCAATCCAAGAGGGAATACGGCTAAAAGACATCATTCTTGCCATGTCCGCGTCTTCGGATTCCAGCCTGAATAAGATACACTTCAACGGCATGGCATACGCACCCACTGCAGACCACGACCTCTTGAAAAAGGCCCATGATGCAGCAAGACAGCGTGGCATAGAGATCAAGGTAGGCTCCATCCTCACCAGCGATTGCTTCTACTACGAGAACCCTGACTTCTGGAAGCTCTGGGCCGGATACGGGGTATTGGCCATCGAAATGGAAACTGCGGCACTCTATACGCTAGCCGCCAAATCCGGCGCCCAGGCACTCTCGATCCTCACCGTCAGCGACGATATCGTCAGGGGTGAAGCAGTACCGCCGGAAGATCGACAGACCACCTTTACCCAGATGGTAGAGATCGCACTGGCGGCGGTGAGTTGAGCTGGCGGATCGCGTCCGGATATATTTACGCCATCAACGGCCATGACAAAGCATGGCCCTCCAGCGAGGGATGTGAACGTCTTATCCGGTGGAGGGACGTCCGACAGCCGGCGGATCGCGTCCGCATGGATCGGTGCCATCAACTGCCATGACGGAGCATGGCCCTCCATCATCCTCACTTCGACGTTGAATAATGAATGTTGGATGTTCGGCGTACATCCCCCCATCCTCCGCCCAGATTCTTCGGTCGCGTGGCTCCCTCAGAATGACACGGAGCGTCACATGCGTCTGCCTGGAACCCTGTCATTCTGAGCGACTGCAAGGAGCGAAGAATCTCGCCTTGCTCCCCATTCTGTCATCTGGACGCTGCACGCTGAACGCTCTCTTCCTCTTCCCCCATCTGAACGCTGAACGCTATCCTCTCCCCAACCCCCTCCCTCAGAATGATATGCGTCGGTTGGTGGGCGGAGTTAGCGGCGCCAGGGCAACAGATCCGGATACGGTGATCGGTTGCGCCAGAGCAAATAGAAGACCAGGATAAGCGCTACTCCGCCTGCGAGATGACTGCCGGCATCCAGCTCAGGAATCTTCGCCGCCATATCGCTGAATAGGATACCCGCGGCATTGTTCAACGCATGCCACATCATGGCGGGAAAGATGGAGCCAGTGAGCATGGTGATCGAAGCTAAGATGAAACCTAGAAAGGCAGTGGGCGCGATACGAAACAGGCTCACATGGAAGACACCGAAGATGATACCCACCACAATGACCAGGGCCGCAGGATGCAACTGTCGCCGTAACCCATGAAGCAACACTCCGCGAAACGCAATCTCTTCACAGACCCCAGGTAAGATCGCGACGAAAAAGAGCAGCTGCCATTTGGGGATTTCTGAAGGGAACAGGGCCCGGCTCAAGGCTTCAAGCATTTCGGGAGGCACCGGAAGTACCAGGTTCACCAGGCGGAATACCCCTGTTGCAGCCAGCAGTCCTGAAGGAACCCCCACCAGCACCAGGAGCCAAACTATCGGTCGGACTGGGCGCAGCGCCAGTACTTGATGGGCATCAAGGCGGTAACGTCGCATGATCAGCAGCGATCCGCCAAGGAAAAGCACTACCAGATTAATGAGGAGCTGTATTCGAAGGTCAACATGCCCCTGGATGTTCGTTGACAGGATGATGAGCAGGGCCCACATGATGGCAAATGCGGGGAGCACATGACGTGGGAATAACTCGGGTCCCATTCGGCTCTCGGCGATCTTTCCGCCCCCGGGCACAATGAGCCGCTCAGTGGAAAGCGTGCGTTCCGCCAAACGGCTGACGTAACCGGCGGCAAGCGCCGTGCTGACGAATGCAACGATGAGCATGGGCCAATCAAAGATCCCTACGAGCATCTCTTTGACTGCTACCGCGACATTGGACACCGGAACGACTACTATGGCAGAACGAAGGGCAATGCCCGGGAGAAAGGAAGCCAGCGCGGGAATCATTCCCAACAAGAATACCGGGAAGAAATAGAGCTGTGCCTCCTTATAGCTCTTCGCATAACCCGACGTTAACAGCAAGACGCCGGCAACGAGAGCGGCAACGGGGAGAAGAAAAAGCAGGACCAGAAATACAGCGCCCGGCGCAAGCTCGAGCACCATACCCTCTGGAAGTGGGATAAGCTTGAATGCCACGTAGGCCAAGAGGTTGACTGATTGAATCACCGCGATGGTTACCGCAACCGTCAAGATGACCAGATGCTTCGCTGTGACGATTTCGGCACGAGTGGCCGCAGTGGTAAGGAGGGTTTCCAGAGTCCCCCGTTCTTTCTCTCCCGCAAAAGAATCCGTTGCCACCACAGATCCCCCCGACATGATGAAGAGAAGGAAGAAAAGCACGGCGAATCGCCCGATTCGAAGCCCGGCTACTTGACGAACGCTGGCCACATCATGTTCATCCAGGGAAGCAATATTCTGGGGGGAAATGACAAAACCACGGTCCTCAAGCATGGCAAATTGCTGTTGTCGCCGGGTCTCGTTCAACGCATTGCGAAGCTTCAGTATTGCCCGCTCTGACCTGTGGCGGTCTCCCCGAAAATAGAGCCGCATCAGCGGCATCCCAGGCGTCTCCGGTGGAAGCTCCGCCAGCTTTTCAGTATTCACGCTTCTCAGCGTGTCCGTGGCAATCGAATCCGGCATAGATGTTTCCACACTGGTAGCTTCCACATAGAAATCGAGCTGTCCACATGCCAGGCTGTCTGAGGCGGAGTCTACCGTCACCTCCTTGAGAAAGAGGGGGGTTCTTTCTTGATCCTCCCTGGAAAGGGTCAGGCTCGTTTCGATGAGCTCACGGGCAAGCTCTTGCCGCGGGCCTGTCACTGCATAGGTGAACTCCGTAACCTCCAGCTTCTTCTCCCGACGCTGGGTAACCCAATGGGAACCGAACATCAGAATCGGCATCACCGCCAATGGAAGTATGAGAGAAATAATGATGGTCCGCCGATCACGCAGCAGCATCCGAAACTCAGTACGATAGAGGGTTCGGACGACATCGTTGGAAAACCACATGGGTAATCTCACCGGACCCGGCGCCTTTTCGATGGGTCATGACATAGGTCGAGCATAAGAAGCCTGATTCTAGACATCATCCTGACCCGCGTAGTGCACAAAGATGTCCTCCAGGTACCGGAATCCCGTGCTGCTGCGAAGCCCCTCCAGGGTGTCACACGCGAGGATCTGCCCCCGATGGATGATTGCGATGCGGTCGCAGAGCCGCTCCGCTTCGCTCATGATATGGGTCGAGAAGATGATGGTTTGCCCCGCATCTCTGAACTCACCGATGACCTTCTGCATCTCCAATGCATTGAGCACGTCCAACCCTACGGTGGGTTCATCAAAGATGAGCACCGGTGGCTCGTGAGCAACAGTGCGCGCGATGGAGACCTTCTGCTTCATCCCCTGCGAGAGCTTGTCAACCCTGGCGTCTGCATACTCATCAAGGCCAAAACGAGTCACCAGGGTTTCGACTCGTTGTCGCGCTTCCCCTGGAGGATAGCCGTTTATCCGGGCAAAGAATTCGATAGTCTCACGGGCAGTCAGCTTCGGGTAGAGTGCGGTGGTGGACGAGTAGAAGCCCAAAGAGCGCCGTACGGCTTCCGGTTCTCCCGTTACCTCGTGGCCCATCACCCTAGCCATACCGTCCGTGGGTGTGAGTATTGTGGCCAGCATACGAAGTGTGGTCGTCTTGCCGGCTCCATTTGCTCCAAGAAGCCCGAAAATTTCTCCAGCAGCACAAGAGAAGTCGATCCCGTCGACTGCTCGGATCTCTCCACGGCTCTCATCGTAGAAAAGTTTGGTGAGCCCCTGGACCTCCACGGTTATCGAACTCATCTCGTACCCTCCAGCCTATGTCTCGCGCTCCTGGATTTGAATACACGTTCTTTCAGAAAGGCCACGAAACTGCCGTGGAAAGAGCCCATCACTACATCTTCGAAACGCAGTATGAAACTCGCTGCAACCATGCAAGCGGTAATGCAAACACCACTCATTCCAACGGTGATAAGAATCTTGTCCCACGGGCACGAGCCCATGATCGCTTGGCGGACCATCATGGCCACATTGACTACTGGTATCACTGCAAGAAGCGCAGAGAATTCCAGATCCGGTTGTCCAAGGATGGTCACCGGCAGAATAGTCAGCATATAGAAAGGAGTGATCATGGATTGCCCTTCCTTGAATGTCCTGGCAAATGAGGCAAAGAGCATCATGCCTGCAGAGATGAAGCCGGCGAGAAGCACTGCCCCCAACGCCATGATGGGCAACCCAGCCAGTGGCATCGAAATCACGAGGGCTTCCCCACTCCTTCCCAAAAGCGGCGCCAAGATCGCACGCATGGAGATACTCATGGCAGCGAGATTCAACAATCCGGCCATGCACCCGAAAGTGGTGACATAGAGGTATTTGGAAACCACAATACTCATTCGCGATGCCGCAACAGACATCAGGGTCTCCCAGGTCGAGCGTTCACGTTCTCCCGCGGTCGCGTCCACCGCAGGATTAAAACACCCTATGGCCACCATGATCATGAAGAACATCGGCAGCATCATGCCAAGGATAAATGCACCCATCTGCTTGCTGCTGGCCGTATTCCTTGTTTCGATCTCGAACAATTGCCATTCCGACGAGGTGATGCCGAGCTGGTGGGCTTCGAGCTTGAGCCAGGCGGCTCGGTACCGATCAAGCGCCGCCACCATTCGATTGTGCGCAACGTCGCTACGCTCACGTGAAGCATTGTAGGTAAGCCTGACGCCGAAGTTATCTACGAGTGCCGTCGCCTCCTCCTCTGGTGGTACGAAGACAAGCACAACGTCTATGTCGCCATTGAGGACTGCCGCCAGGGCATCCTCCTCAGGCATGACTTGATCGAGGAGTCGAACATGCTCGATCTGCTCCAGAG
>JAUXFG010000105.1 GCA_030620115.1 Candidatus Fermentibacterota bacterium | reverse complement strand
TGAGGGGGTACTCGGTTCCATTGAGCCAGAGGATCTCGATGACGAGTCCGGCCTCGTTCATGCCTCCCTGAGGGAGGTCGCGCCCATACTGATTGAACGTCACGCTTCCATATGTTGATGTCCAGTAGGCCGTATCCTCTGTTGGGACTATGTCGAATGGCTTACGGAGATGGCGCTTGTTCACGATCAAAAGCCCATCCGACATCATCCAATCGTAGTTCTTCCCCACAATCATTGCCTTAACATGACTGAGGAAGAAGCAGGTGCACGCGTCTGCTGGTACGGCTATCCATGCGGCAAGAACAGCCCCTATCAGGACGCCAATTGTTCGCTTTTGATTCACCAGATTCATCCTCCATCTACGATGTGTCTTTCATGTGATTGTTGTCGAGCTCGGCAAGCGTTTCCAATGTCTCCTCGCACCATGCGAGGTATGCATTGGCGCGATGCCGCCCCATGTTGACGGTGATCAACCAGAGGGGAAAGTTCGGGTGGGTTGACTGGTTCTCATGGAGCCGCTGTTCGATTCGCTCCAGCGTATTCAGTCTGTCCTGGCAGTAGATCCGGCATCTATTCACGTGCGCGGCAAGATCCCGAAAGGAACCATGCCTGCCGAAGGTAATCTTCAGGAGCAGTTCATCGCGCAGAACAGGCGGGTCAGGCGGGCGTCTCAGCCAATCCTTGAGCTCGGCCCAGCCCTTCTCGGTCATGTGATAGAGAATACGATCGTGCACTCCGCCTTCGGTATCCAGTTCGCGAGTGACGAGACCCTCAGCAGTGAGCCTCTTCATCATGGGATATATGGAGCCGTAGCTCTCATGCCAGAAGCAACCGATGCAGCACTCGCTTTCTCTCTTGATGTCATATCCTGATTTCGGCCCCGAACTCAGGAACCCCAAAATCGCATACTTCGTCTTGTTTGTTCTTGCCACGGAATTCACCTCATGGGAAATGGATCAATGCGATATCTCTAAATGATATATCCTGCAATCCGAAATGTCAACGCGCTCGAGAGGTGTTTTGGGGATGTTTCATTTTCTCGCTTTGCGGTCTCGGCCTGACGACGCAATCTCATGCCCTCAACTGAGATCGCCACGCTACCGCTCGCGATGACCAGCTCATCCACCTGTCATTGCGAGGAGGATAGCAACGAAGCAATCTAATCCGCCCATTGAGATCGCTGCGCTACCGCTCGCGATGGCCCCCGGGGCTCAGTTATTGCAGAGAGGGTTCGGAAAGCGCAAACCACTTCCCGGCCTATCCTGAAATATCCCGATTCTTGCATGGAAACTGATTAAGTTTATGCGCAGAAACTTAATCAGTTTGAAAACGTGTGTCCGCCGGTCCGTCCACATGGGGTCGAGAGGCAATCCTCTCTTTCTCAGGATCAAATACGTCGTCGAGGTGAAGAGCCGGCGGTGTATGCCGAATACTCAGGCTATTTCGCTATTGTGATCTCCACACGGCGGTTTTGCTGTCTACCCTCTGCAATCGAGTTGTCGTCTACTGGCTTGGTTTCTCCATATCCGGCAGATGAGAGACGGCCCGCCTCTACTCCATGGACCACGAACCAGTCACAGACCGACTCTGCGCGTTGCTCTGTAAGCTTCTGGTTGTACTCGTCCGATCCGACAGAGTCCGTATGGCCTTCCACCTTGACCGGACGGCCGACATAGGAGCCCAATACTTCCACAACCTCGTTCAATACACGCCCGGCATCAGGTCGTATTCCCGCGGCATCGAAGTCAAATAGAATCGCACCGGACAGACGAATGGTGATCTCCATTTCGGTCTCGGTTGCCCCCAGACGGTCAAGACGATCCTCGATGCTAGTCTCAGTTTGGTCCAGAGCCGTGTGGAAGCCCTCGATGCCTGTGGTGCGGTCAACGAGAGTAGTGATGTGCATGGTGAGCTTTGTGGTAACTCCTTGACTGAGCGTGGTGTGTTTGTCCTTGTTCCACGGTTCATTCAGCACATCCTCGGCGCATTGCTGGGCTTGCGGCGGCTCGGGATCTTCCCAATCGATCACAATGGGCGCGGAGCTATCGATGCGTGGAGGATTGCCTATGCTGTATGCAGTCGACGCATCGCCCGCAAGCAGCAAAGACAGAGAGATGAGGAGAATAGGCGAGAGCCGCATCCTATTTGTCCACGATTGGAATGTCCTCTAAAGGCTCTGCCTCATTGAGGAAGATGCTGATTTCCGTGATCTCCGCAGACGGAGCCGGAAGCTTCATCCATAGCCTAGCCGTTGATCCCGCCTTGAGCTCACGAGAGTAGCCATTCGTATTTGAGTCGACCCATTCATTGGCGGAAGCCATTGGGTTGCCCTCTTTGTCGGTGAGTACGTAGTACTTCGTACCGTTCTCCTCATCAACGGCGTAGCACACATTCTTGCCCGTAAAGCCAAACCAGATCTTTTTTTTGCTCTCGCCCTCGTTCACGGCAGCCCACTTCACCGTAAGCACATTGCGCTTCCGCGTGACCTTCATGAGGTGTACCGTCACTCCCTCCCAATTGGTGGCGGCGGACTCAATGGGTTCAGCTGCGGCGACCCGGGTTGCACCGGGGCCTACCATCCATAGCGCCAACACGAGTACAATGCATTTTGCCAATGGTCTTGTCATCGGATCCTCCTCTTCTCGAGTCCCAGAATTAGCATTTGGCACCAGCCACGTGAGCATCAGGAACCGGTATGGAGCTTCGCTTTCTGCCCGACGGCGGGCAAGCGTCATTGGGTTGATTTCTCATCCTGCCCAGTCAAATGTCCTTAGAATTTGGGTTTGAGTCCTGCCTGCTTGCAGAGCTCGTTTGCAGTGATTCTGTCGAGGGTCCGATGCCGCTTGATGGGAATTGTTTTCCGATCGTCAGTGTATATCGAGTGTCTTCCACCTTCGCGCAGAAGATAGAACCCATTCTCCACGAAATACCTGATGAGGTCCCTGCGTTTGACAGACACCCTACATTTCTACCGGAATCTGCTCCAAAAGAGCGCTGCCGATGGGGATCTCCTTTTCTTGTTGCCGATATGCAAGTATCATCTCACTCAACGCGTCTCTCAGCATTTCTCGGCATTCCTCCAGAGTTCCACCTTCGGTCACAACCTCCGGCCATTCCACGAGTTGCCCCATATAGCCGGACCGGATTCTTGTATACTTCGCTGTGTAGCTACTCAACATTGCCTGGCCTCCGGCAAGCGTTTCCTTCAAATATAAGAACTTGGTTTCTCGCGCAGCAAAATAGCTGCTGTTGCCTTGAACGTCACGCGCTATTCGATCCTCTCTCTATGAGTGAAGCAGCTTTCCCAGGTCGTTGTCGCCTTTGCCCAAGTCCCTTCTCCCTGCGGAGAATACGAGGATGAAGGGATTCCCCCCCACCGCATCTGCAAGCACCTTTCCACGGCTGACGGCTCTGCGTCTGTCTGACATATCTTTGACGAGCAAGATCGTCCAAGTACTCAATAATAGAAACTGATCTGGAGCAGTCCACTGGTCGGCGTGCCGCCGTACTCGCTCCTAATCTTGCCGTCCTTGGGTTCTGCGCCGTAGGGGAGATAGGCATTGGCGACCAGGGTGACATTGTCCGAGAATATCCATGATACGGTTGGAACGAAGATCCCGGATCCGTCCATTGGGCTGAATATCCAGGAGATATTGAGTGGCGACACCCCTCCAATCCCATACACAGCCTGCACGACACCGGCATGCCGGCCCAAGATCTGGGTGTCGCCTCGCACAAACCGTTCTCTCAATGCTTCCTCTTCCAGGCATGTCTCGAGATCCTTGATGTCGCGTACACCAAACCCGCTATGATGATACTCCGCCATGAGATAAAGCTCGATGCCCAGTTCAAAGCTGTAGGAGCCCCCGATGACCGTCTTTGCGATGAGGTCATCTCTCCCAAAGACGCCGCAATCCGGCGATTCCCCCGGTGTCTTGAAAAGCGCGACCTCGCCGTGCAGCTCCGCGTCAAGCACGGGCAATGAGGCCGTGGCTGCATAGACATAATCCTCACGTCTCTTCCCGAATATCATCTCACCGTCAACATTGCCCAGGTATCCTCGCATACGTCCAACCAAGGCGGATGTCTCCCTTGATTCACCGAATGCTGCCACAACCTCCACCGACATCAGATCGGTTACCGGAGTGCCGACTCGAACCGCATCGATGCCGCGCCGCCATTCCCTGTCGCTCTCCAGCGGACTGAAAGGCGCGAATATGTCAACTGCGGAGAAAAGCACGCCGCGGCCCCAGCCGATGGCCTGCCTGCCTATGATGATCTCTGTTCTCCCTAGATGCGCGGCCACGAAGACACGATCAAGCTCGTGTCTGTAAGCGAAAGTGCTGCCGATTTCCACCAGAGACTCGTCGATCTGGGAAATACGATAGGGTGCGCGATTCTCGGAAACGAGAATGCCGAATCCTCCCGCAGCGCCTGAGCCTTCGGAGACTGCCCGAGCACGTTGTTCATAGGCCGTCTTGACGGTCAACCAAGACGCCGGCTGCGCACCGATAGCCAGTCTCATGCGCCAAAGACTAGCTGAACTCCAGCGCTCAGGGTAAAACGCGGTGTCATCCGGCGCGTACGAAAGAAGAGACGTCCATTTCATCGATGCATCGAGGGAGAGATAACGATCGTCAACATTGCTCGACCAGAGCTCGATAGCAAACGCTGTGGGCACGAAGGCTATCTGCCACAGCGCAGAAGCTATTCCGGCTATCAGTCTTCCGGTCTTACCCAAGTGCACGCAACACGCTGTTCCCATATGATCCAGCCCCTGTGAAAGACCCAGCCCGAACTTCTCACCAACTAAATGTCACCCACCCGCCCCTGTCGCAGAATCAGGAGATGTCTTCATCATCTCCTAATATCGTCTCATTTTGAATTGCCAAAACAGAGGACAGAAATTCCGAGACGGAGTACTAGTGCACGGTCGCCTCGTCATCTTCCGCGATGGAGTTCTTCTGCTCGTCGCTCACCACGCGCCCATCCCGAAGCGTCACGACCCGGGACGCATACGAGACCACCAGCGGATCGTGGGTCGAGAACACGAAGGTCATGTCGTGTTCATCTCGCAGATATCTCATCATCTCAAGCAGCGTTTTTGCGTTCTCGCTGTCGAGGTTGGCAGTGGGTTCGTCAGCCAGAACAAGCCTAGGCCGAGATGCAACGGCCCTGGCTACTGCCACGCGCTGCTGTTGCCCGCCGGAAAGCTCATTGGGCCTGCGGTCACCCAGCTCTCCAAGCGACAGATCCTCCAGGACGGCCTGCGCCCTTTCTCGTCGCTCCTTTCCCACGCCTTGCAGCTCCAGCACGAATTCAACGTTCTCCAATGCGGTGAGCACAGGCACAAGATTGTATGCCTGGAACACGAAACCCAGCGATTTCAAGCGCAGGTCTGCTCGTTTCCTGCGACTCAGGGAGGAGAGATCCTTTCCGAATACCTTGACCTCCCCGCTCGTGGCAACATCCAGCGCCCCAATGAGATTGAGGAGTGTGGTCTTGCCGCTGCCGCTGGGGCCCACGATGGAGAGGAAATCTCCTTTGTGGACGTTGAGGTCAAGTCCTCGCAGGGCATTCACGGTGATTTTTCCTGTATAGAAATCCTTCTTCACATCTGTGGCTTCAACTAGTGTGTTTTCCATCTTTATGCCTCCCTCAAGCTCAGGGCGGAAGTGGGATCTGTTTTCATGGCAAACCAGGCGGGATATAATGCCGCAATGAGTGTCGAAATGAGCGCAACGGATAATGCATACGGTATCATCCACAAACCCATCTGGGTGTACATCACAAAGTCGAATAGAACACCTGAGACCGCCATGTCTCCACCCAAGGCTGATCCAAAGTCGATTCCTTTTGTATCCGTGTAGTACAAGAGGGGCGTCACAAGAGCGAGACCCGCGGCTGCACCCAACAGCCCCAAAGCGACAGCTTCCAAAAGAACCAGCCGCACGATTTGAAAACCCTTCATACCCAATGCCATCAAGACAGCGAACTCTCGTTTGCGCTCGAGTATTGCCGTGAGCTGCGCGCTGGCGATACCGAGAATGACAACCACGCCAACGATTCCGATGAAGAGGTTCATGAATGCCTTGTCACTGGCCGAGTCGGCGCCCTGTCCAGGTTGTATCTCTCGCCATGTAAGGACTTCATTTCGTCCTCCTATCTGGTCACTGAGTTGGGCCGCCATCTGATCGATTTTGCTCGGATCCTCCAGAGTGATCGTGATCTCACCTGCTCCATGCAAGCCGGTGAGGCGCTCCAGGTCTCCAAGGGCCACGTGACAGATGGAAGCGTCTATGTCGCGGCTGCCCGTATTCACGATGCCCACAATCCTGAGCATAGCATACTCCATGTTGCCATCTTCGCAAACGACGGTCAGGAAAAGATCATCTTCCAGCTCCACCTCGAGACGCTCTGCTATCGCATTGCCTATCACTGTCACGTCTCTATCGCCGGGTCTGAGATATCTGCCCTCTTGCACTGCTCCAATGAGCCGATTCAGCTTTTCCTCAGCAGGCGGATCCACGCCTAACATCTCTACGCCCGTAACCCGGGTTCCAAAGGCGAGCAGAGCAGTGGTACGGGCGTGTGGGGCTGCGACTCTTACTCCATCCATGGATCTCGCTGCCTGCAGCTCGGCATGCCAGTCAGAAAGACGAAGCTTGTTCTCGCGGCTTTTCATCCAGCCTGAGGGAGCGATCCTGAGATGGCCGAAGCCACTGTCGGCAATGGCCTGTATTCTCATCTCGGTACCGCTGCGCATGAAGGCCGTGATGAAGAGAGCCACTGCGCAGCCAACGCCTATTCCGATGGCAGAGAGCAGTGTGCGTCGTTTGCTCCTTCCGAGGGTACGAACCGCGAACTTCATTATCAGTGATACTCTCATGATCGCATCGCCTCCATTGGCGCCAATCGTGCAATGTGCAACGTGGGCCATATCACTGAGATGAATGAGGTCAGCAGCACTGCGCACACTGCGAAGACGACATCACGGACGTAGAGCTTCGGGAATACAAAAGAGGAGATTTGTAAGCCTTTGTAGGCCATCTCGTAGGTAGATTTGTCGCCTCCAAGAGCCGCATAGTTGATCCCGGTTTCAGAGGTCAGGAGGAAGAAGCCCAGCCCTAAAACCGTTCCTATGGCTACGCCCAAAAGACCCAAAATGACCGCCTCCACGGCTATCATCCTTGACAGTCTGCCCGGTCCGCACCCCAACGAGAGAAGCATGCCGAACTCGTGGGTACGCTCGAAGGTCGACATGAGCATGGTATTGGCAATGCCCGCTGCCGCGGCTAAAAAGACTATGAACAGGATAATGAACAGGTAGATGTCCATGAACTTGATCATGGACACGATGTGGGGGACAATCTTTTGCCATGGAAGTACTTCCATTCCGGCCAGAAGCGGGCTTGAGGAGAGCCGTAACACTGTTTCGTCCAATAGATCCCCGTCGTCAACATGGATCACTATCTCATGCGCCTGATCCGACATCAAGAGCAATTCCTGTGCATCGTGGAGGGACATCACGATGCCGAGATTATTCACCACGGCAACAGGCGAAGATAAGATGTCGGTTATGGTAAAGAGATCGTTGGCAATGGAGCCGTCCACATCCTGCCCGATAACGGCAAGCTGCATGCCGGGCTCCATGTCGTACTTCTGGGCAAAGACCCTGCCCACGAGTATGCATCTGTCGCCGATTTTCCCCGAGAGCGTCTCGTCGCCAAGAAGGCCCGATTTGTGCGATTCAAGGGCAGGATTGATACCAACCACCATTCCCATGAACCCATCTTCTGTCAGCGCCGCAAGCACGGGAGCGAAAATGCGGGGCGAAACATGCGCAACGTTTGGATCTTTCCGGATTTCATCGGCTGTATGATGGATATCTTGAATTGTGAGATCTATGGATCGATCGTCGCGCCATTCCGGAGCATGGACCTGGATGTGTCCCACCAGAGGACCGGTAGCCGAGTCGAAATACTTCTCGGCGTAACCATGCAACAGCGCGGCAGTGGCCAGGAATGCGAGCTGCCCTACTGCGATGGCGCCAAGCGCCAGGAAGGTACGCCTACGATTACGCCCCAGGTTGCGCCACGCTATTCTGAGAGTACTGCTGGTTGCCATGGCATCCTCGATTCTAGCGTGTTCGTTCCAGCCGTGACAGGCTGAACATTCCATCGTCGAGCTCGATGTCGAACTCGACGTTTTGATACCAGAGTTCGGTCCATTGGTCTTCCTCCCGCTCTGGAATGATCTTCATGTAGGTTGGTATCCGGCGATCGCCGATATCCTTCACTTCACCGAATCGCATGGTCCGCGAGAGACGATCCTTGCGATCGAAAAACTGCGCTTGCATAGGGAGTTCGTCGTCGAACGAGAATACGATCTCCACACGATTCCAAAGCCCCACCATGTCGGGGCGAGCGTCGAGTCGCACCTTCCATCCGGGGGGATCCACGGAGGATCCAACGAGCTCCGAGAAGTAGTCTTCCTCATATGACGATTCGCGGACTATATCATCGTTGGTCAGGTCGCTCCCCATCCACGATCCCATCATCATGGATGGCGGAACGCGGATGGTTCGTGAGATCTTGGGCAGGTAGTTCCAGAGGTTCTTGCCTACCTTCAGCGTCGCGGTGCCGGCATCGCGGGCAGGGGCATCGATGACGATGAGTGCCTTGTCGTCTCCTTTGCTCCAGCTTCTCATGCACAGGGTTCGGGTTCTTCTTGGTTTGGTTATGGTGATCACCACCTGTGATTTGGTGCCAGGCGACTCGTACAATTCATCGAAACGCCCCAGGAGTTCGGATACATCCGGCGCTGGGACGGTTGTTGTCGCTGGTGTTTGGTCTCCGGAGGACATCTGCGCAGAGGCCGAACCCGCGAAAATACTGAGCAGGAGCGCCGCGGCCAGAATCGTATAGCGGCAACATGTCTTGGTGAGATTCCAGCAGGTCTTGCTCATGATTGTTGTCCTTTCTTCCAAGCCTCCTCCCAACGTTCCAGGAGGATCGGGAACTCCTTCTCCACGAAGGCGCAGTAGTCACGGATTTCCCTTAGGCGCAGCTTTGCGTCGTCGTCCGCGGGGGAGAGAAGATCCATACCCTTGTCGGCCAGCTCACGCATCGCTGCCAGGCGCCCCATGCGTGTTTTCAGAAGCTGTGTCCACATGCCGGGTTTGATGCGGAAGTAGACACTTCGCTGCCCAGGCAATCCGATACGCTCTATCATAGCCCCTTGGTTGAGTGTTTTTGTTGCGGTACTTATCGAACCGATACTCACGTCGATTGCGTCAGCGATCTCCTTTGCGGTCTGCTCCGGGGGATCGCAGATCAGCAGCCACCCCAGGATCCTGCCCATCATACGCGTGGCGCCTAAGAGCTCGAAGAGCATTCCCCATTGTTCGATGTAGTGCGCGAAGCCTAGCTGCTTCTCTTGATCTGGCATGGCGGACCTCCTTGCTGTGCCACAATGCAGTATTTCCTGATAATATAATAGAACTCGTAAATTCTGTCAAATGGCAAATTTCAGTAATTACTAGAATATGAGCATTTATGAGCAGGATCAGTGGACAACGGAGGGAGAAGAGGAGAACTTTCCTCCATATTGAGCTATTGGTCTGGGGAGATCACTGACTCGGTTCTTTCACCACGTATGTCGCGTGGTTGGAGCGTGAGTGGGGCAGGATAGTGGGGCAGGCGTCCTCTCCGAGGGGCGGTAGGCTCCACCCTCCGGCCTGTAAGCCTACGGGCTGGAAGCGGAGCCGGAGGCCTGCCTGCTATTCTTCCCCTGCTTGTCATTACGATTGGCATACGCCGATTGGCGGACGTGCCCGAGCTGTCAGATCAACAGCTTAGCAGTTCAGTGGGGTCGAGTCCATCCGCCGGCTGGCGGATGGGTGAAGTCGGCAGTGGGTTGTGCGTTGTGGACTGCATTGCATAAGGTCTTGAGCGCGGTCTGTCATTCTGAGCGCAGGCGAAGAATCTCAAGACACGTGATCTCGGCCATGAAGAGAGATTCTTCGTGCAATTTATCGGGATCTTTCATTCTCTCGTTTTACAGTCTAGGCCCAGCGCTACGGCTCACGATAGGAATACAGAATCACGTAGAGGGCTTCCGGAACCGTGGCCTCGCCCTCAGTCATTGCGAGGAGGATAGCGACGAAGCAATCTCATCCGCCCATTGAGATCGCCACGCTACCGCTCGCGATGACCCCGGCATGGCCTCAGTCATTGCAAGGAGGGTTCCGAAAGTACAAACCACTTCCCGGCCTGTCCTGAGCCCAGTCGAAGGGCCTATCCTGAAACATCCCGATTTATCCTGTGTGAAACGAATGGACTCAGAATGACAGCGGTGAGGATCTGGCATCAGCTATCTCTCCCAACTACGCCCTTCGTGGCTTCGTTGGGCTTCGCTTCCTTCTACCCGGCCGGAACTGCCGGGCTAATCCTGTCGCATCGTGAATCTGTCGCTCCCTTGCTCTCATGCTCAGCGTTGGAGCGGGAGAAGCCCGCTCCATCGCGTCTTAGCTCAGGCAGATGGATCGCTCACACGGCCCATGAAGAGGATGCTTCCAGTCACGTTGTCACGGATCAGAAAGATGAAGGGATGATTTGCCACGAAGGAGTTTCCCATGCATGTTTCGAGCATGATGACGGCAGTGGCTGCAGCAGCTTCGGTTCCTTCCTCGTTCACGTTGACGAATGCTTTGTGGATCACGGCGGAAATGAACAGGTCCCGCGCGCCGGTCATGTTGGAAAAATCGGCATTGCCGAATGCTGAGGGCATACCCATTCTGGCTAGGACCTCATTCAAGAGGAACTCTGAGGTCATCTCGAACTTCGGGAGGATAACGTTCAGTGTTGTCTTGTACATGGACGCAAGCCAGGATTCGACTCTGGCCAGAGTCAATGCGTCTTCGAGTTCAGTCAATGCATCGACCTCCTCGGGTAAGAGGACGATCATGGACAGATCCTCGCCATCGTACGGCATTTCCAGGATTGAAACATCATCCGTCTGGACGTAGTTGAACTCAGTTTCTTTCAGCATCATCATGGGAACCGTCACCGACTCATCGGCCGTGATTCTGAAGGACCTATCCGTCGTAAGCTCAGGATCAAATTGTGTGAGCCATGTTCCTTTGAAGTAGATCGCATTGACAAGGACTAGTCGTGTATCTCCACTCAAAGGTGGGGAGATGAGATCTTGGATCTTGTCCTGTGTCTGATCAGCTACCCATTCGTTTATGATGAGGCGTGCCGCCTCAGGATCCAAAGCAAAGTTTATCAGCGCCACCCCTGCGTCGTAGCAGTCTTGCATGATGGCAAAGAACGATTCGAGAAAAGGGTAACCTTCCTGAGCCCAGAGCCGATTGGCAATGCTGAGTTCATAGCCACCCAAGGCAATGCCGCGATTCAGGCTGTTCTGCAGGGCGCCGACTGCGGGGTGCCACTGACTGGGATTATTGGGCACATGGAGGACCCTGGCCATTTCCTCCTCAGTGATTCCCGCAGCTCCCGCATACGTCATGCTCAGAGCCGAGGAAATACTGTAAGGTGAGAAAAACCTATTGCCCTCCCCATCCTTGAGTTCTGCATATAGATCAAACGCGAACAGATTGCCGGCAGTGACGGCCTCTTCCACAAAAGGGAGCATATGCTCCGGTATTGCGCGCGCTCCGAATGGATCCGGGCCCGTTGGGCTGCTATCGCCACATCCACTGATCATCACGGCGAAGAACAGCAAGAACAGCGGTAGAGATCTGGTCTTCAACATCAGCCTCCTCCTTGTTAGCACGGCTTTCTCACCAACCATCTGCTGCAACGACTGATCAGGCACTCCCTGCTTCGTTACGCTTCGTCGGCCGGCCTCGACGTATCGCAGAGGATACGTCTTCGGTCGGCCTCGGTCGCAGGCCTTGCAGGCAATGCCGTCTCAGCCGTTTCGCGACGACGGACGGTGAGAAGTCCGGGCTATGTCCGCGACCTGTGACACGGGGGGTCTTTCTTGGAGGAAGGCCCGTCCCAGACAGCAAGCGCGGGGATTTACAGATAAGTGATCATACGCCCCAGAACAATGAACACCGCCGTCAATGATTAGTTGCAGGACCTGGGGATCTGATGTGAAGATGGAAGAGAACTGGAGAAGTCCGGACCAGTGGTGTAGCCAAGCTTACTCCACGGGGACCATGGAGCCCAGTAACCGCCCGGGCATCGCTCAGAAGAAGCCTCACGCTTATCAACAACGCGGGAGGGCACCTAGGCCCGCCCGCTGGATTCAGATTGGGGCGTTTCGTTCTCAGGAGGAGATTAGGTCGGCACTTCGCGACCCTCTCGATCGCGTCTCCCGCTACTCGGTCCCGACCTCTTCCATCCGATCTCGCTGCTGCCTCATCCGCGCATGCTCCTCTTCCACCCGATCACGCTCCATCTCCATCCGCACCCGTTCCTCTTCGTGCCCGGCGCGTTCTTCCTCCAACTCCCGCAGCTCAGGGTAGAGGTACGAATCGGTCCGCGCCGCCTCACACACGTCCAAGCGCTTCGCCTCGAAGCCTTTGCGCTTGGCCATCACCCGATAGATGAAGTGCGCATTGCTCGCCCCTCCCCGCAACTCCGCGACCTCGAATCCGGTCATTCCAGGCTTCACATACGTGCCCTCGCAATCATCCTGCAGCTGCACGAACACCCTCATGGGATTCTGGGCATCGATGGTCACGGTCTCCAAGAACAACGCATCGAGTTCGATATGTACCCGCCCATTCACAAGCCGCCCTTCACCCACGTCCTCGAACCAGTTCTCGGGGCTCTCCTGACAGTACAGCAGCGTCGGACCCTTGGACGTCTTCACCACGCAGGCCTTCGTACCACTGCCGCTTAGCCCGCCGGAATAGTAGACTCCGTAGCCGCCGGGGGAATCGCTCCGCCCAAGCACTCCGTAGGTGGCGCCCGCGGTGGCCGAGGCGTAACCGTAGACGCCCCTGCCCAACGTGGAGACGCTGCGGCCGCAGACTCCGTAGGTGCTGCCCGTGGTGGCGGGGGCGTAACCGAAGACGCCCACGCCCGACGTGGAGGGGCTCTCGAATCTACCCCCGTAGGTGTAGCCCGTGGTGGCGGTGG
>JAUXFG010000295.1 GCA_030620115.1 Candidatus Fermentibacterota bacterium | reverse complement strand
GAGAAGGAAGCGTTCAGCGTTCAGCGTTCAGATGACGGAGGAAGGATGTAGGAGAGATTCTTCGCTCCTTGGAGTCGCTCAGAATGACAGTGATCGTGTACAGAAGTATGTGGAACCACGTGTCTTTCTGAGGAAGCAGTGCGACCGAAGAATCTGGGTGGGGGGAGGAGAGAGCGTTCAGGGTTCAGGGTTGAGATGACGGAGAGATGCTTGATTGCGGGAAAGATGGAAATGTCTACTAAATCTATGGATTTACTAGAGATTTGTAGGATTAGCGAGGTGATGGGATGAATTGTCTTTCCAATGTGAGTACTCCCCAGCTTGAGAAGATCCACTCGGGCAAGGTGCGGGAGAGTTTCAGAATCGATGAAAAGACCCGGATGATCGTTACCACCGACCGCATCTCATCATTCGACCGGGTCTTGCAGAACTCGATCCCCGGCAAAGGGGCGGTTTTGAATCGAGTCTCCGACTTCTGGTTCTCCAAGACGAGTGATATCGTGGAGAATCACCTTTTCCGGTCAATCGATGCCCAGGTAGCGCTGGTGCGTGAGGTAGCGCCCATCCGTCTGGAAATGATCGTGCGCGGGTATCTGACCGGTTCCATGTGGCGGAAGTACGCCGAGGGGAAGCGAACGTTCTCTGGAGTCGATGTTCCCGATGGGCTTGAGAAGAACCATTGTTTTGACACACCCCTGGTGACACCCACCACGAAGGAGGAATCGGATAGAGAGATCAGTCCTCGCCAAATCGTGGCAGAAGGACTTCTGAATGAGGCAACCTACCAGCAAATGGAAGCCATCAGCCTCAAGCTCTTCCTGCGGGGGCGGGAGATACTGCAAGAGAAGAAACTCATTCTTGTGGACACAAAGTATGAGTTCGGGCTGCAGGATGGGAAGCTGGTGCTCATCGATGAGCTTCATACACCTGATTCATCACGCTTCTGGCACGAAGCGAGCTATGCCACGGATCCAGCCAACCCGAAGCACATGGATAAGGAATATGTACGCCAGTACCTCCTTGCCCACGGCGACGGGGACAAGGTGCCGACCTCACTGCCGGAAGAAGTCGCCCGGGAGGCGTCGCGCAGGTATCGAGAGATTTGCGAGCTGATCACGGGAGAAGGAATCGAAGTAACAGATGAGGATGTTTCGTGCCGGATCTATCGGAATCTGGTTCGAAATAAGCTCATCAAGGATGGCTATGTGGCCATTGTCATGGGATCGCCTCGGGATATGGACTTCTGTCAGAAAATCAGGCGCACCATCGAGAGCTACGGAATCATGGTGGATGAGCGGATAGTATCCGCCCATAAGAATCCCGAGGATATTGCCGAAGTGCTGGGGGCCTACGAATCCTCCATGGAGCCAGGCGCCATTATTGCCGTGGCAGGGCTGTCCAATGGATTAGGTGGAGCGCTTGCCGCCAATTCGACGCTCCCCGTGATCAACTGCCCCCCTTTCAAGGATCAGGTGGACCTGTTGCTGAACCTCAACTCATCCATCATGCTCCCGTCAAAGGTGCCTGCGGCCACGGTCATCAGGCCGGAATCAGCGGCGCACATCGCGTTGAGAAGCCTGAACCTCGCCCGGCTGAAGAGAATCTTTGCACGCGAAATCGACGACATGAAGCAGGAGCTTCGTGAGGCGGATAGGAATTTGGCTCCGCGTCGCTCCGCCTCTGGGGTGATGGAATGATGGGGGAATGGGGGGGAGAAGTGTTCAGGGTTCAGGGTTCAGGGTTGAGATGACGGAGAAAGGATGTAGGAGAGATTCTTCGCTCCTTGGAGTCGCTCAGAATGACAGTGGTAGTGTGCAGAAG
>JAUXFG010000052.1 GCA_030620115.1 Candidatus Fermentibacterota bacterium | reverse complement strand
GATGTCGGCTCATCGCATCCTGGGGCTGGAGCAGGTCCCAAGGGTTTGGCTGTTCGCCAATTAAAGCGGTACGCGAGCTGGGTTCAGAACGTCGTGAGACAGTTCGGTCCCTATCCGTCGTGGGCGTAGGAGATTTGCGAGGGTCTGCCCTTAGTACGAGAGGACCGGGGTGGACGGACCTCTAGTGTACCAGTTGTGCCGCCAGGTGCATCGCTGGGTAGCTATGTTCGGAATGGATAAGCGCTGAAAGCATCTAAGCGCGAAGCCAGCCTCAAGATGAGATCTCCCTCCCGCATAAGCGGGACATAAGGCTCCTTGGAGAAGACAAGGTAGATAGGCCGGAGGTGTACGTGCAGCAATGCATTCAGCCGACCGGTACTAATCAGCCGAGCGGCTTGTCTTGGTTAATAACAGGACGATATCGATCGAAGAATGTGAAGAATCTGGAATCTGCAATCTATAATCTGACAATCTGAAATGCATCCCGGATATCTCACCGGGTTAGGATAGCAGATAAAGGACGAAGATAGAAGATTATCCGGTGGCAATGGCGGAGGGGCCACACCCGTACCCATTCCGAACACGGAAGTTAAGCCCTCCAGCGCCGATGGTACTGCCAGGGAGGCCTGGTGGGAGAGTAGGTCGCCGCCGGAGTTATGCAACAGAGCCCCCGTGCTTGAAACAGCGCGGGGGCTTTGTTTTGTATAACGTTCAAGGGTTCAGAGGCGGCAATCCGGATCAACATGACGAGCTGTCGATTTGTCGAATGAAACGGTGACTAACCCGGACTTCTCAATCTCTGGCTTGTTATGCCTGATGGCGATCATGCGGCGCAGCAATGCCAGGGTCAGAAGGAGCATGGCGCTTACCGAGACCAATTGCGTAGCTGCGAGGCTGGGTAAGGCATAAATCCCGACGCGGTGGTCAAGACTGGTGAGGAAAACGGATATGGCGATGATGATGAGCAATGCCTTGCTCGAATAGCAATAAGTCTCGATGAGCTCGGCGATGAGCAGATAGAACACAGGAGCGGCTGGGGCCATAAGTCTTTCATCATTGGAACCAAACAATGTGCTCGTGAAAACGAGAAGAAGAAAAAGGAGCCCCGTCTTATGCGTGCGGAAGAAACGGATGCTTCTTCTCAGGAAGACGAGCGGGATCACGGACAGTGGCGCGAATGAGTTAATCAACAGTGCATAGAGGCGATGAGGTGACGTGACCTTCGCGGCGTGGGCAAAAAACGTCCTCCACAGGCGGTCTCCGCCGCTGTGGGGAACAAGCAGGCGAATCAAGATAAAAAGCATGATCCCCGGGATCAGAGCGATAAGATACTTACGACCAGCCTTCGTCCATGTCTTGGATTCCAGCAGATGGACGAAGGCCACGGGAATCATCAGCAGGGCCGTCTCTCGAGTGAGCACACCGAGCATGAGGAACATCGAAAAAAGCAACCACCTCGAATTGCGCATGGCCCAATACAGGAGAATGATCTCGACCAATGAGAGAATATCATTCACCTGGAAGTAGTTCCAGGCAGGAAACCCGAATGCGTACTTGTTGAGAAGGAATAGAATAACCGAGATGACCGAGACCGTTGCATCGATCCCGTGGTTGTATAGGAAGAAGTAGAAGAGCAAGGCCAGCGAGAGAGAAGCAACCAGAGTTATCGCGTAGAAGGCTGTCGCCGTATGCAGGGGCGATATCCCGGCGATGTATGGGCCGAGCAAGCGAAAAACAAATGGTTGGGGCGCCGATGCACAGAAGCCGGGGCTTGCCTCAGCCATGGCCATGTAGTGATGCAAGTCCCAACGTGCCATCGAAGGGTCATGGGGGTCTATCTTCCCATAGAAGCAGGATAGAAGGATCAGTACAATCCCACAAAGGATACCGCAATGGAGCCAGTGCGTTTTCATGCCAGCCGGCGGGGATGTGTCATAGGCAAGACATGTGTGAAGCTGTGGTAGTCAATGGTAGGGGGCATCCGCCGGCTGGCGGATCGTGCCCCCTCCAGTGAATCCAAAAGAATCGTCAGATCCCCTGCCACGCCGGCATCTTGGCCATCAAAGTCTTTGCGGCATTTCCGGCTGCTGCCTCGTCAAGGCCCTGGGTCTTTACCATGAATGCTGACATCCCCGCCAGGGCCTCGTCGTAGGATTTCAAAGCCCCGTCGGGCCGGGCGCAATGAAGACAGTAGTCCTTGCTCATGTCACCCAACGGGTAATCCTCCTTCTTCTCCAAGGGCATGCCGCAGGAGATGCATTGCGTGCTCATTTTTCAGCTCCTTTCCACTAGGGAACCAATAGTCCCATGTAGTGATCGAGAAGGTCCTGGCCATATCGGGTCAGGACCGATTCCCGGGGCGCGAAGAGGTCTCCGTTCACGAGATAATGATGGACCAATCCGAGCCATGTGTTGAAGATCAGCGGCAGTGAAACCTGCCGGATCGTGCCTTCCGCCATTTCTCGTTTCATCGCGGCGGACAGATGCAAAGCGATGGCCGATTGGACTCCAATGAGTGTACTCCGAGCAGTAGGAGGCAGCAGTGGGCCCTCCATAACGAGTCGCGTGTAGAAGTCCTCGTATTGCGCGAGGATCGAAAGATGAGAGACAAGGACCTCCCGCACGATCGCGTTTTGATTGACCACATCATGGGTCTTTCTGGTCACCCTCTTTCCGAACTCCTCAATGACTGCGGTGACGAGATCGTCCCGCGTTGGGAAATGCGCGAACACACTGCCGTGGGAAAGACCGGCGGCCTTGGCTATATCAGCAGCCCGGGTGGCCATGATCCCCTTCTTGCTGAAGATACGCAAGGCCACACGCAGAAGCTTTGCGCGCGTTTTCTGCTTCTGTTCTTGACGTACGGTCATTTTTCCATCTCTCTATGCACCGCTATTGAGTGGAAACTCATTGAGTTAGGGCTCAATGATATATATTCCCCCGCCTACGTCAAGCCTTCTCTTTTGGCTGATTCCAATGGATCGATGGGTTGGACTGTGACGGGAAGACCCCTTCACGGGAGGAAGTACCCGCAGACTACCATTCGGCGCTACGCCATGGCGTCCGATGAAGAATCCGCACTAGCCGTCTTCAATGGGTTGGAAACTTCACAAACGAGTCGAGTTTTGCGACAACGGTTGTAGGTTAGCTGCGAGCTGATGCTGGTTTCTGGATGCTTGATGCTGGAAGGAGAACGGAACGATCCGGGTTTCATCCAGTATCCAGAAACCAGCATCGCTGCGCCGAACCGAGCGGTGCGACGGTGATCACTCGTCGGTTTGAGGCGCAGCTTCACTAGATCTCCGCATTATTCTTCTTGCAGATGCCGCAGATATTATCACGTGCAGAGACATCATCTCCTCGACTTATTCGGCGAGCGTCCCGGTAGTGAGGGCCATTCCATATTGCCCGAAAAGATGATTCATGAATATTGCCGAAGTCGTAGCGCTTGGGCCAACAGGCACAACAGGGAGACACAGAGCCGTCTGGGTGAATAACGGATTCGAACCATAAGAGCCTGCAGATGCGCTTGGTTACCTTTTTCCGTCTCTGGGCGTAGTTGTACATCGACAAGCTCTCATCTCTTGGCAACCATGGCTCCACAGATTCATATTGGGCTTCATGGTCAAGGAGGAGTTCCTTTGACATATCACATCGAAAGAAACCCAGTTCGAATCTATCTATCCCAAGTCGAGCCGACATTCCTCTTGCTTTGTCGATTTCATTCTCGTTGTGCCTGTTCACAAGGAAACGCCATCTGAGATGGGGAAGATTGCTTCCGAGCGTCTTCTTCTTCTGGACGAATCGCTCGATATTGCTCAGGACCGCCTGGAAATCGCTTCCCTTCTGGTATATGCTCACCGACTCCTGCGATGCCCCATCAAGCGAGATCACCAGATTGGTCAGCCGGGATTCGATCAGTTCCCTGCATATGGCATCATCGAGATGATTCAGGTTGGTGCTGATATTGACATCAATGTTCATCTGGGTGGCATATCGAACCATTGCCGGAACGTCTTTGTTGAGCAGGGGCTCTCCCCAGTTGAAGAGATTGATTGAGCAAAGATATCTGCCGCATTCATCCAGGATTCGTTTGAAGGTGGGGAAGCTCATGAGGGCTTGGGGTCTCCCAGAGTCTTTTCTTCCGGCGGGACACAAGAGACACTGCAGGTTGCACGCATTGCATGGATCGATGGTCAAGGTAGCAGGATAGTGCGGGGCGTGGACTCTTTTTCCCGCGAACTGGATGACGCCCAGAAACAGGTTGCGCTTCTGGCGCACCGTTCTCTTGGGCGAGAGCAGGATCCTCATGATCTCTCTTATTCGCACAGCGGCCCCTCCGAGGAATCCCTCTTCAGAATAGCAAGTTTGTCCCCTCGTCCGGGGTTCTGATTCCCTCTTTCTTCCATATTATAGATTGTCAGATTCCAGATTCTTTCTCCTTCTCCCCACAGATTCTTCGGTCGCTCCGCTCCCTCAGAATGACACGCATTGCCGCGCCCAGCAGCCTCAAAGCCTGTCATTCTGAGTGACTAAAAGGAGCGAGGAATCTCTCTTGTTCCCCATTTTGTCATCTGAACGCTGAACGCTGAACCCTGAACCCTTCCTTCTCCTGGTCCCTCAATCCCTCAATCCCTCAATCCGAATCATTCTGCCCGATTGGTTGATCCTTTGCGCTTGAACCCGGTACACGTACACACCCGGAGGCGCCAAGCGCCCTGTAACGTCACGGCAGTCCCACATCAGGGTATGCACTCCTGGCGCCATGTCGCAGCTGATCATTGTTCTGATCAACTCGCCTGCCACGTTGTAGATTCTCAGAGTCACCGGCGAGTGGTCCGCCAAGCTCAACTTGATCTGTGTCCTGCCGCTGAAGGGATTGGGAAAGCTCTCGGAAGCGCCGTGGATCAAGACCAGGGGCTGCTCAATGCAGCCCACACCTTGCACAGGAACGGAGCGGCCGAATTCCGAGGTATTGTTTCCAGGATCAGTGGCTGTTGCCGAGGCGTAGGAGCCTGCCGGGAGGGGGTCTCCTGTAAATGTGGCGGAGAAGGAGGCGTTTCCTTGACTGTCAGTGGTGATTATGTGCGCTCCGAGAAACAGGCCGCCTTCGCCATAGCCGGACGGATCGTTGGTCGTGCTTACGAAGAACTGTATCGTGAAGAGCGTGTTGGGTGTACTGTTGAGCAATCCTTCCAGAGTGATGCTCCAAAAGGAATCGGCCAGTGCCGTGAAAAGCTCCGGGAAGTTCTGCAGGTTATTGGCCCCGCTATCTCCGTCTCCGGGATCGTTCGCCGTCACACCGGTGTTCCCGAGATCAATACCAAGGCCTCCGTTTTCTGAAATCGTATTGGAGAGCAGCGCATTTCGTGCGCCGGAAGTGACCGCGATACCGCCTTCCGTATTGTAGGCGATGAGATTACCTCGGTTGACCTGATCGCCGCCAACCGTGTTGTCGGAGGCGCCACGTACCAGCAGGCCGGAGCCCGTGTTCCCCAGGGGCAATTCACCCGACACATCGGTTCCAATAGAGTTGCCTTGTACTTCATTTCGCCTCGCGCTCACGTATGCGAGGCAAATGCCTCCCATGTGGTTCGCGGAGATGATATTCCGTGCACCCTCTGCGGGGCCCCCAATGAGGTTGTCCGCGGTACGAACCCATATGCCGCAGCCCCCATTCCCAAGAGCGTGCCGACCCGAGGCATCCGTGCCGATGAAATTTCCCTGCACGGTGTTCCCGTGCGCTCCGCTTTCATCCAAAGCCACGCCATTGGAGGCATTGCCGGATATGACATTTCGAGCGGCAACCGCGCTGCCCCCGATCGTGTTATGAGGACCACCGATTGCCACGCCGCACCCCGAATTGCCGCATGTCTCCATTCCGGTGCTACTTGTGCCGATGAAGTTCCCCTGCACCACATTGTTGTAGGCATCCGCGCCATCGAGACGGATGCCATCGGCCTGATTCCCGGAGATGATGTTCCGCGCCGCCATCGACATCCCGCCAATAGTGTTGCAGGAGGAGTCAAGAACAAGAATGCCGCACGCCCCATTGCCCCCGCCGGCATTGCTAGAGACGCCGATCCAGTTGCCCTCGATGAGATTGTTCCCATTCTCGCTAAGACGGATTCCACAATCGGGGAATGCACTGATAAGAAGACCTCGCACCGTGCTGTTCCCTGCCACGATGGAGAGGCCACAGGAGCCCTGGGAGGTCAGTGCCCCATGGAGCCGGATTTGCAGCGTGGCGGGAGCGGCTTCGGTTGCGGGTATTGAACCGGATTGCGTGTAGCCGTCTAAGACCACTGGGGCGACGATATCCGGCAGCGGCGATGTCAGCCGAATGATGTGGGGTCCCGCTCCAGGGGTATCGAAGCTGATGGTATCCGGATCGTCGGTGGTGTTGGCAGTAAGAATCGCCAGGCGAAGCGAGCCAGGACCGCTGTTCTTGGTATTCGTCACGACCATATCGCCTTGAATCGCAAGGCATTGGCTGAACTCCGATGTGTTGTTCTCTGAGTCCGTTGCAGTGCATGAGATGAAGCTTCCTGTGGGGAGAATAGAGGGAACGATGGCTTCAATCACTGCATTGCCTGCACCATTGGTAGCCACGTTGGTGGTGCACAGAAAGGTTTCGCCTTCGCCGTAGCCGGTGCCGTCGGGGGCGTTGCTCAGGAAGAAGTCGATGCGAAATGCGCTCCCAGGCGTGCTGTTCAGAATTCCCTGGATAAGGGTAGAGTCACCCGATGTAAGGACCTGGGTGAGCACTGGGAAGTTCTGCCCTCCATTTGGCCCGTCATCATAGTCGCCACTATCGTTTTGGTTCACTCCTGGAGGCGAGATGTCGATGCCGAGTCCGCCATTCATAGAGATGCTGTTCGACAGGATCGCGTTGCCTTGTGCCACCGGCGGCCCGACGGATGTTTCGCCGAGGCCATCGTTGTGGATCCCCTTCTCTTCAGCGAAACAAGAAAACAGGGGTTCTGAGGATTCGCCGATCCGTATCCCCGCGCCGCCATTCCCTGAGCTTTCTGCGCTGCCTGATCCGATCCGGTTTCCTTCAATGAGATTCTCTGAGCCGAGCACAATGATGCCGTCACCAAGGTTGCCGGATACGAGATTACTCGCCTCTGGCTCTTCGCCGCCCACCACATTGCCGCTGCTGAGCACGATCCCGTTGCCGTTCCCGAGGGCGCATGTTCCTGAAAGATCAGTGCCAACAAAGTTGCCAAGAATCAGGTTATCCCTCCCCCGCACCGTGATGCCATCGCCGCGATTGCCTGCAATCACATTTCGGGCGTGGGGAGCCCGGCCGCCTATTGTGTTGCCCATCGAGCCCACATGGATGCCGCCCCCGTTGCCGCGCTCCGCCGTCCCCGAGATATCGGCCCCCACAAAGCTTCCTTCTATGACATTATTGCCCGATTGATCCAAAATGATGCCGTATGCATCGAAGCCGTTGATGGCTAATCCTCGGACAGTACTGCTCCCCCCAAAGAGCGTGATCCCCGAGGCTCCGATTCCCGCAACGCTCCCGTCAAGCTCGATTTGCAGCACGGGAGGATCCAGAGATGAGGCCGGCGATGCTCCCGGCTGGGTATAGCCGTCGATCACCACGCTCTCATTGAGCCCCGGCAGCGCCGCGGCCGGGCGAATCGTAAAAGGCCCCGGCCCGGGAATGTCGAAGGCGATGGTGTCGGCGCCCACCGTGAGATTGGCATTGGTGAATGCGTTTCGCAGTGAGCCTGGCCCGGTATCATTGGTATTTGTCACCAGGAGGCTGCCCATGTATACCAGGCAGAGACTGAATTCAGAGGTGTTATGTAATGGATCCGTGGCAGTGGAAGAGATAGAGAGACCGGGGGCCAAGACCAGGGGAAAGGCCGCGGAGAATTCTCCATTGCCTTGCTCGTCGGTGGTGACTACTGACGAGCCCAGGGATGTCTGACCTTCGCCATAGTTGGTGAAATCCGTTGCGCTATTGGAATAGAACTCTATGAGGAATTCTGTCAAAGGAAGGCTGTGCAACGTCCCGCCAATGATAGTCGAATCATTGGTCACTGCGATCGATGTCAGCACAGGGAAATTCTGCAATTCGTTTGCTCCCCAATCCCCATCGCCGGCATCATTGGGGTTCACCCCGTCGGGATCCGAATCCCAGTAGTCCCACAAGAGATCGATTCCCAGGGCGCCATTGGAGAACACGGCATTCGAGAGGATTGCATTACGAATCCCGTGGGCCACGAAGACGCCCACATCTTGATTATAGGCGATGATGTTGCCGGCATCCCCATCCCCACTGCCGATGAGGTTATCGGCTCCCCACTGGATGGCAATGCCACAACTTGCGTTCCCCAGATCCGTCGTCCCCGTAACACCAGTACCTATGTAGTTCCCTTGAATGCTATTCCCCACACCTGGTTCGGTGCTCCAGTGGCCTGTATTGATACGGATCCCGTCCTCCCCGTTGCCCGAGATGATGTTACGTGCTCCCGGGTCCGTTCCTCCGATGGTGTGGCCCTGGGAGAGAATGCGGATGCCCACAGTGTTCCTCCCGGCAAAGGAGCCGGAGGCATCCATGCCCACATGGTTCCCTTCGATTCTGGTGCCGCCTGGGCCAGTGAGTGTGATGCCGTAGGCGAACCCGGTGACGGCCAGACCTCTGATGGTACAGCCCGCGGCGGTGATTCTGAAGCCAGTATTCACCGAGGAACCCCCATTGAGCTCGATCTTGATGTCGGCGGGGGAGTTCTCCGTGGCCGGCGCGGCGTCTGGTTGAGTATACCCGTCAATGACAGTAGAATCAGAGAGCGAAGGGAGAGAGTTCGATTGCATGATCACGTGGGGGCCCGAGCCGGGGATGTTGAATACCACCGTATCCAGTCCGGCGGTGGCATTTGCGTCGATGATTGCTTGACGTAGCGATCCTTCTCCGCTGGCGGAGCTAGTCGTGACCACGAATGTTTCGGCGGAGGATACCCTAAGCATGACACACAAGGCCAGGAGTCCAAGAACAGAAGTTATCCTTCTGATTCGTGCGGATGCGGTCCGGGAAAGACCCGCGCTTCCCTGAGAGGAATCACTCCGCATGATCCCCTCCAAGCTGGAGCTTCAAGGCTTCCCTGAAGGGGGCAAGCGGGGTTCCCATCCTGCCCACCGGACAAGAGGGCAGTGATCTATTGCCAGAGGCTGAAACGGCAACGATTCTTAAGTACATCGTGGGAGAATCTTCAAGAAATCTCGTTTCTCTGAATTCAGTGAAGGCCGTCTTTGCCAAAGGCTCGAGGCCGGCCACGTGAAAATGCGCCCTGTTGCTCCCATAGATCTCGTAGTGATCCACCTCACCGGATGAAACGGAGGGCTTGGATGCCGCAGGGCTCCATGTAAGTACAAACAGACCACTCCTGTCTGCCGTCAATTGGACGTTTTCCGGTCTTCCGAGTCGAATCGCGTCGTCTACGAGAAGTGAACCATAGAATGGAATCATGTTGTATGCCGTGATCGTCGCGTCGATGTCCGAAGCCCCGGGGGCCACGCCTGTCTCAGGTGACACCGAAAGGATGACCGCACCTGTCTGACCCGTGTAGCCGTACACGTAGACATCGTCCGGCCTCAAAAGACACACCAACGCATCGGCAAGCGGCTTTGTGGTAGCGGAGTCGGTCACCGTGATTTCGACGTCGGTGCTCTGCCCCGGAGTCACTGAAGGAGGATCCATGGACACGAGCATCGGCCGCGGCACGTCCGTCCAGAACTGCAGAGAGGGATCACCTAGGATCGTATATTCCTTGAGCATGATGTCTTGGCTATCACTTGGGGTAGTGTTGCAAAAGGCCCAGATCTTGCCGGAGACAAGGGCCTCGCCGAGGATGGAAGCGTTTTCGTCGGTGATGGACCGGTAGAACCCTTTATCAAAGGCGTTGTTGTAGTAGTACCATGAGTAGCCTTGAGATCCGACGAAGGCTACTATGCCCCGAGGATTGGTCGGGTTCTCGTAGCCGAGGCGAAGGAGGAGCTCGGCGGTAGTGGGATAGCTGTACACTATGTCTGCGGACGAGCAGCTGATGATGGTGCAGATGCAGAGACGGTTGATATTGTAGACATACGGAGTATCCCAGGCAGCGAAGGTGCCTCCCCAATCCCACTCCGCACACCATTCTCCGCGGTAATTGTAGAATGACAGCCCCTCATTCATGAGGGGGATGATACGGGACGGATTGGCAGATTCATTGTAGAGTTCCGTGACATTGAGCCCCCACTGAGCCAGGCTGTCCGCCACTTCCCTTTTTGTGCGGATGGTGACGTGGTTTGCATTGGAATGCATCGCGGTCATCAACGTGTTTTTCTGCCATGAACCATCGATGTATGGGTGCATCTCGTAACCGATACTCTTTGCCAGCTCGTAGTCCAGCCGTTCAGTATTCGTATCGGGGAACCTGCCTATCATCACATCCGGGAGAAGGTCCGGGCCGTCGAGGAGCGCATACCATCCGTCGTAGTATCTCATGAGCGGAACGTAGCCCAGTATGTCGAGGAACTGTTTGCTGTAGAGAGATCCCGAGGGGATGGCATCGTACATGTCGCCCACAAGCAGCACGAACTCCGGCGGTTCCGGCCAGGATGTGTAGGCTTCCATGATGTAGCGTTTGGTGGCATTGATGGCATCTCTTTGTCGGGGATCTGTATAACCCAACTCTTCCAGGGTCACCAGATCAACGCCGTATCCTTGTCGGGTTTTCCACGCGGCGAATTGAGGGATTTTTGTATCGAATCGTGTCCGGGAGATGATGATGTACCGCTTTCCCGTGCCCGTGACAAGGCGAGGGAGGGTTAGGGAGTCATAGTTCAATATGTGGCTTCTGTATAGTCGTTCCCAAAGAGGAGAAATGGGCCTCATGGGCTGTTCCTTCTCTGCAATACCTTGTCCCCCGAGGTTTGAGACCTCGATCACCACACGGCGCGCCATGCGGGCTTCCATGGCATGTCCCCACCACGGAACCAGCCCGAGCCTCACCACTCTGAGCTCCCGCCATACTGCCGGTGTGCCGAGGCGGAGGAAGTCGTCTGGGAGCTGTGACGGAGACAGCTCAACCGTTCCTTGAGGAGCCGACATCGGCGCTATCTCAACAGAAAGAACCTTCGCCTCAATTCGCCCGGTGAGCGCCACCGCCAACAGCCCAATGCCGATCTCGGCAGAGCGAGAGGATTCACGGCCCTCAATGGGATCCAGTGTGACCTCGAGAATTGTAGATTCTCGAGATGAGGATAAGATTTCCGTTCGAATGATGCAGTGAGGTGATTCGTCCCCTGGTTCAACTTCCAAGGGCCCCTCGCGGTGGAAGGCGTGGCCCAGTGGCGTGAGGAGAGACAAAGAGAGAAGTGTGAAAGGAATGACGGAGGTATTCCTCATAGTTTGCCTCCACGGCGTTGTCTTGGGTGCGGTGTAGTTACCGGGCGACGGGCACAAGAGATATCTCTTTTGAAGATCTGTGCAAGATAAACCACCATGAGCAACTCTTGTACCGCTGTATGCCTTCTTGTCTTGAGCGCAAATATCGCAAAGGGGCATTCGTCAACCATTTCTCTTTCGCTTTTCTTCCCAATCCCCCGATCCCTCAATCAGCAATCCAGCAATCCAGCAATTCGCTTTTCTTCTCTTTCCCATCTGCCCCAATCGTCCGTCCATGGCCGGACGTCATTGTCCGAATTCGGACAATAGAGCCGAATGCTCCTCTGTCCACTTGACTCTCTTTGAAGGCATGGTATCGTGGTTTGCGCAAGTAGCCTGCTTCGCTGATCCAAGAATAGGCACTCGCAAGCTATCGCCACTGTCATTCTGAGTGAGTGAAAGGAGCGAAGAATCTCTCCAAGATCGTGAAGTTATTTCTGCACGAGCCCTTACCCCTCATCCATACGGAAGGGCGTATCAGATGATTCCTGAGGAACCGGATAGGGAAGAGCTTTGCCTCGAAGCCGAACGTCTTCGGGCCTGCGTCGAGATAGGGAAGCTCCTCACATCGACTCTGAAGCTCGAGGAAATCCTTGAACTCATCATGCTCAAGGGCGCTCAGCTCATAGATGCCGAAAACTGGTCGCTGCTCCTGAGAGACAGCGTCACAGGGGAGCTCAGCTTTGAAGTCGTGGTGGGGCTCGACAAGGAACTGGTCAGTGGAGTACGGCTCGGACGCGGCGTTGGTATCGCCGGACAAGTGGCGGAGACAGGCATGCCTCTCTATCTCTCAGATGTCCGGGAAGATGCAAGATTCAATAAAGATATCGATAAGAGAACCGGGTTTCAAACCGAATCAATCGCCTGTATTCCACTCAAGATCCATGGGACGGTTTTGGGAGTGATAGAAGTAATCAATGTGAAAGACATGAATTCCTTCAAGAAGAATGATCTCCCGATACTCAGAGTTATCGCGGAATATGCCGCAATCGCCATCCAGAATGCACAGTATGTTAAAAAGATACACGAGATGAGCATCACTGATGAGTACACAGGTCTTTACAACGCGCGTTATCTCCATCAGACCGTTGATCAGTTGGTGCGCACGGCTTCGGTTCAGGATGGCGCCTTCTCCGTGGTCTTTGTTGATATCGACAATTTCAAAGAAGTGGTGGATACATATGGTCATCTCCTGGGAAGCCAGGCGCTGAAGGAGATCGGCCAAACCATCGCTGTCTCTCTGACGGACAGCGACATCTTGGTGAAATATGGGGGCGATGAATACGTGATCGTGCTTCCCGGTAGAGACAGGGAGCAAGCCAGGCTTCTCGTCCTCGAGATCCTCCACAAGATCAAGAAGTCCCTCTATCTGGAATCGCAACCTGAACCGGTTCGGATCACCGCCAGCTTCGGCATCGCCTCGTTTCCTGATGATGCTTCCACAAAGAAGGATCTTCTTCTCCTGGCAGATCAATCCATGTATCGTATCAAGAAGACGAGCAAGAACGGGGTAGGGGTAGTGGAGCATTGAACCCCCGAGTTACCGACGGGGTGTCGTCTGTCACCATGGGCCGAGACATGACCCAGGGGCCGCTCACCCGGAATCTGCTCGCCGTCGCTTGGCCGGTGATGCTCTCCTTTATCTTGCAAGGCCTGTACAATCTTGTCGATGCCTTCTGGTTGGGAAAACTGGGCAAGGCTGCCCTTGCTGCGCCAACCATCACCATGTTCGTGGTATTCATTGGTATGGCATTGGCCATGGGGCTGGGGATGGGGGGGACCACCTTGGTGTCTCAGTATCGAGGCGCGGGCAGATTCGAGGAAATGCGCCGGGCCGGGGGGCAGACATTGATCTTATTGGGTTCCGTGGGAACACTCCTTGCGATTTTGGGATTCCTCCTTGCCGTTCCCATCCTGCGACTCCTGCAGACCCCAGCCGATGCGTTCGTGGAGACTCTTACGTACCTCCGATGGATCCTTGTCGGCGTTCCTTTCATGTTTGCTTTCTTCGTCTACGAAGGCATCTACACAGGCATGGGAGATACGGTGGGGCCGCTGCAAGTAACTCTCATTACGGTGGTCCTGAACGTGCTGCTCGATCCGCTCCTGATTTTCGGGTATGGACCCCTGCCGCCTCTTGGGGTGGCCGGCGCCGCCATTGCCACGTGTCTTGCCCGGGCAGTGGCATCGGGGATCGGATGTTACCGCCTGTTCACCGGACATCGTGGTTTCAGGCTTCATGGCTGTGACCTTCGGTTGGATAAGGCCATTGTTGGCAAGATACTCAAGATCGGGCTGCCCATATCATTGGGACACTCGGGAACGGCCCTGGGCTTCACATTGCTCATCGGAATCGTTAACACGTTCGGTTCCACAGTCATCGCTGCCTTTGGGATCGGCAATCGAGTAGTGCACATGGCCATGGCTCCGGCCCATGCGCTCTCACAGGCGAACGCCACCGGGGTCGGTCAGAACCTTGGAGCGGGCAGGCCCGATCGGGCCGCCCGCTCCGTGCGGAACTCCATGGCATTGGTAGCGGTCATACTCGTGCCCATCACGACGTTGATGTTCGTATTTGGTGGTTCCATTGGTCGTCTTTTCATCGATGACACGCAAGTCATCGCTCACACCAGGGAGCTTTTCCGCATCCTCTCTCCGTCGGTGTTTGCGTTTGGCTTCGTAATGGTCCTCTTCGGATCTTTCCAGGGATCCGGATACACGGTGCCGGTCATGGTGCTGAACATGACTAGGCTGTGGGGCATACGAATCCCTGCCGCTTACCTTCTTGCCATCGTGCTTGCCGCCGGGCCGACTGGACTATGGTGGGCGATGTTTCTCTCGAACACGCTCACTGCGGTGGCGGCAACCGTCTGGTTCTCCCGGGGAACATGGAAACGCAGCGTGATTGATGACGAACCAAAACCGGCGCCGAAAAAAGCACCAGGGCTCGTCCAGCAGGCGAGATCGCCCGTTCCGGAGAGTTAGATTTGGATGGCCTCGTGCAGAAATAGGTTCGCCTTCTGGGCGCAATGATTTGGCACAGAATTGATCTCCCCCATGTAGGGGCATCCGCCAGCTGGCGGACCGTGCCCACCGGCCTGCCTCGGCGAAGCTTTGGCGTAGACGGGCGGCGAAGTCCCGCCGTCGGCGGGATGGAGATGAATGGAAGAATGTGAAGTTATCCTTCGCAAGCCCTTAGTGGGGCAGGCGTCCCTGCCTGCCATCTCGAGGGAACTCGTCGCGGATCCTAGTCTTCCGGAGTGTAGCTCTCCAGCAGTTTCACCACTGCCTGGTGGTTGCCTTCCTTGGCAAAGTCCAGCGGTGTTTTTTCGCGCCTCGTGGTGGCATTCAGGTTCGCACCAAGAGCCAGTAGGAGCTTTGCGGCGTCCTTGTGGCCTTCCAGGGCGGCGAAGTGCAGCGGAGTACGGCCTTTGTTGTCCTTCGCATTGATTTTGGCCCCGCCATCAACCAGTGCCTTGATTACCTTGGTGTGACCTTCCTTTGCTGCACGATGGATCGCAGCGCATCCCATGCGGTCTTTTAGAATGACGTCGCCCCCATGCTCGATGAGCAGGACCACAGTCTTGTCATAACCACGGATAGCCGCCAGGAATAGGGGGGACCAGCCGACACGTATGGCGGCGTTCACGTCGGCTCCGTTTTCGAGAAGCAGCTCAACCACCTCGTCGTGTCCATTGTATGCGGCCCAGTGCAGCGGCGTATGTCCGGCATCCTCCTGGGCGTTCACATCCGCGCCCTGGGCCAAGAGATGCGTCACCACCTCGATATCTCCCTCCCGGGCGGCTTCGTGCAAGCTTGTGGAGGACTCCTCTGCGTGCAGGGGCAGAAAGAGCAACCCGCTTAAGATCATTAGGGGAATTTGTCCCATACATCGAGACATGGCATACCCCTTTCATTGCATGGCAAGGTTGCCATATTGATCTGTCCACCGGACGTCTCGTTGAATCAAACTCCCCTCTATCAATACAATTATCGATGAGGGGGCCTCGATGTCAAGCATAGCAAGAGGCGAGACCTGTGATGAACTCCGCTCGCTCCCGTGGATGAACAGCGATGAGCTCTCCTCTTCATTCCCATAATTCAGCATTCGAAATCCAATTCTCATCGATGTTCATGGAGAATACGGGTTATGGTTGACATGGAGTCGTTACAGAAATACTTGTGTCTTGTTAGTTTGTCTGGATCATCCATAAATCCTCGGGAATGATAGCCCGAGTGCTCCACGAGCAAGACCAAGAATCGGGAATAGACCATATAGGTTATGGGCCATAGATGATGGGGAACGGGGATCTTGCTTCTTTGATTTCAGATTGCCGGATGGCGGAATGCGGGCATAGGGGCGACAAGACGAGGGGCGAAGCGACGTGAGATACTCAATCTAAGGGGGAGATCAGTCATGCAGCTCAAAGGTTCTATGCGGTTCCTGACCATTCTCGTTTCCATACATGCTCTGATGGTCAGCGTGGTTTTTGCGGTCTCCGACCAACTGATACCGCTTCCGGAGCCACGCACGGTGGGAATGATGTCCATAGAGGGGGTCCTCAACATTCGAAGGTCAATGCGGAGCTTCTCTGATGAGGCAGTAGCGCTGGGCGATGTCGCGCAGCTTCTCTGGGCCGGACAGGGGATCACTAGTCCGGAGAAGTTTCGTGCCGCGCCTTCAGCAGGAGGACTCTATCCGCTTTCACTGTACGTCGTGGCCGGCAATGTGGAAGGTCTTCCTGCTGGAGTGTACCAGTACCTGCCTCATGATCATGCGCTGTCGAAAGTCGTTGCCGGTGACGTAAGGAAAGCACTCTGCGATGCGGCCATGAATCAGAAATGGGTAAGGGAAGCAGTCGTCTCCTTGGTGATCGGAGGCAGCTATAAGCGTTTGTCCGACCGGTATGGCAGCCGCGCACCACGGTATGCCCACATTGAGACGGGATGTGTCGCCGAGAATATCTTGCTGCAAGCAGCGGGTCTCGACCTCTGTTCCGTACTTGTGGGGGCATACGAGGATATTGAAGTACGGTCAATCCTGGAGATGCCTCGTGAGGAGATCCCTCTTGCCATCATCGGAATCGGGAAGCCGTTGATAAGATAGCCCGCCGCGGCTCAAGTGGCTAGTGGGGGTCTTCGGCCCGGCCCGAAGCTTCGGGCCGAACTTTCTCGATTGGGACCGGCGTATCGCAGGGGATATGCCTGCGGGGTCCTCGGTCGTCCCGCACCCAAAGCGTTGGGTGCGGGACATCCACAGCCAACTACACCGCTTCGCGACGAAAGCCGGTGAGAAGTGCGGGTTAAGCAATCCAGCACCTTTCCCACAGAAAGCATGAACCAAATCGAGGTTCCCGTTGCTTAAGAGATTGGGAACACAGCTTTCACCTGCCGTGTTGGCCCACATAGAGAGCGTACTCATGGCAAGGAGGAACTCATGAGATCGGAGAGAAGAACAGCTGCGTGCTTACTCATGCTTGTGCTGCTTTTGGCTGCGGCTGCCCACGCGTGCATTATCGTTCCACCGCCGCCTCCATATCCTCCTCCTCCGCATCCGCGGCCCATACCTCCCCGGTTTGATCTGGAAACCAGAAGCCATCGGGCAGAAATTGAGATTCGACACAATCATGCTCTGGTGAAGGTGGAGGCGGTATTCTACAACCCAGGTCATACAAGGCTTGAGGGCGAGTACCTGTTTCCTATCGAGCCTGACATTCTGGTTTCCTCCTTCTCCATGACCGCCAACGGCAAGACCCTTGAGGGTGAGCTGCTGCCTGCTGACGAGGCGCGCCGCATCTATGAGGAGACGGTTCGGCGGATGAAGGATCCTGGGCTGCTGGAGTACATGGGTGAGAGGTTGATTCGAACACGTGTGTATCCCATCGAGCCTCGCTCAGAAGTGACCATTGAACTGATCTATGAGCAGCTCCTGCACGGCGATGAAGGCGCCTACCATCTCCACTATCCGCTTCGCTCCGCAAAGCCCTTAGGATCAGTCAAGACCATCCAGCGCGTGGTGGTGACCATCGACGTGGAGGGGGATGCTCCCATCGCGTCAGCGTACTGTCCCACGTATGAGTTCGATATATCGCGCAAGAGCAAGACCCATATGGTGGCATCCTTTGAACAGCATTCCCTGAATCCAGGAGCGGAGGTAGACTTCTACTATATGCTCGACAAGGGCCCGGTGGGGCTCACCATGCTCACCTATCACCCTCCGGGCGATGAGGCTGGGTACTTCTACCTGACCCTCAGTCCCTCTACCACGCCGGCCACCACAAAGGTCATTCCCAAGGATTTGCTCTTGGTGCTCGATACGTCGGGAAGCATGGCGGGCGCTAAGATCGAGCAGGCCAAGGATGCACTGAAATTTTGCCTAAGAAGCCTCAACCCGGATGACAGGTATAATGTGGTCACTTTCAGTACCACGGTGAATGCCCTGCACAAAGGTCTTGTCCCTGTTGAATCCGATGTGCTTGCAGGGGATTTGGACCGGGTCGAACGAGTCAAGGCTCGGGGCGGCACCGCGCTTCATGACGCCCTGGGATTTGCCCTTGAGCACATCCCGGGCAAAGGCCGCCTGGGCATGGTTCTTCTCCTCACCGATGGGCTCCCCACAATAGGCAATACCGATGTGCCATCCATACTATCCATGGTGGAAGAGGAGAATGCCAAAAAGATGAGGTTTTTCGTGTTTGGTGTGGGGGATGATCTCAACACCGACTTGTTGGATGGCCTTGCCGCGCGTACCAAGGGGACCAGAACCTATGTGGCCGAGAGTGAGGATATCGAAGTCAAGGTATCGAGTCTCTACTACAAGATCGCAAGCCCTGTGCTGGCCGATCTCGCGCTGGATCTTGGCACTGCCGAGGCATTCAACATCTATCCGGTACCCTTGCCCGATCTATTTGCTGGTGAGGACTTGGTGGTCTTGGGCCGGTATCGGCAGGACGGCGCGACGGCCTTGGTGCTGCGCGGTCATGCCGGGACGAAACGGTCGAAAGAGACCCATGATGTCACGTTCGGGCCCGATTCCCAGAACAACTTCATTCCCCGGATGTGGGCAGGCGTCAAGATCATCCATCTGCTCGAACAGATCCGGCTGAATGGCGCAGAAGATGAATTGGTTGATGCCGTCAAGGAGTTGGGGCAGCGGTATGGTATCGTCACCCCTTACACCTCGCTCCTGGTGCTGGAGGATGAGATCGCACCGGAGATCGCCAGGCGGTTTGATGGGGCTCGCCACTCTTTGGAGAAGGCAAAGGTTGGGGCCGGCGCGGTGCGCGAATCACGAAGGATGGCGACCATGAGACAAATGTCGCCTGCGCCAAGTTCCCGGGCAATGGATTTCACTCCCATGGCCGTGTTTGGGGAGACGAGTGACGAACTGGAGCAGTACCACTCAGCGATCCGCCGTACGGTCCAGCATGTGCACGACAGGACCTTCTACGTGGACGAGGATGGCGTGTGGGTGGACAGCAGGTATGACCCATCGCTCCACGGCGCCACGCCCGAGAAGATCGTTTTCCTCAGCGATGAGTATTTCTCGTTGGTTCAGTCACATCCGGAGGCAGCCAAGTACCTATCCGCCCATGGAACCATGCTGCTCCTGCTCGGCAATGACGCCTTCCACATCATAGAAGGCTAGGCTGAAGCTTCGTCGATTTGGATTGAAGACTCCTGCCCGGATGATCTCGCTGATGGTTACCGTACCAGTGGCGCAGGCGTCCCTGCCTGCGATCCTGATGATACTGTATCACACAAACCCAGCGATTTCTCTCTCAATGGCGGGAACTCAGTCATTTCGAGCGCCAGCAAAGCGATTCTATTCCCAAGAAGAGATTGCTTCGTCGCCTTTCGTCCTCCTCGCAATGACCAACGAACCGTTATCAAGAAGCCTATTGCCGTCGAAAGCTTGACTCAGATGCAAACTTCCTGCATATGCTGGGTTGCCCTCAATGTTATGTGTGACCTCTTCCCCCTCCTGCAAAGCTGACAGCAGAACACACTTGACACCGGGGGCGATTCGAGGCGACACGAACCTCAAGGGAGTCGACTAGTATAGATGAGAACAGACGCCTCTGTCCATATTCACGGGATGAAACGAAACCAGACGCTCGGATGTTCTGGAAATGAGCTGGCATTGTGCCCCGAGGGGGCTTGACATATCAGCCCAGGGCAAGCCCGATAGGGCATAACCCTGGGGCATGGGAACAAAATGCCCTCAGCCCTGACAGGGCGGGACATAAAGGAGAATCGGATTCGCATTGCCCAAGTTCATGTCGGTATGGCACATATGCTATTCGGTGCGAATAGAAGCGGACAAAGACGACATCATCGGAATCGCTATCGAAATCGGCATCGGAATCGAATTGAGGAATGATCACATGGTCCTCA
Source organism: Candidatus Fermentibacterota bacterium (assembly GCA_030620115.1). Classification (GTDB taxonomy): domain Bacteria; phylum JAFGKV01; class JAFGKV01; order JAFGKV01; family JAFGKV01; genus JAUXFG01. The sequence continues at coordinate 3,675 of JAUXFG010000052.1, read as the reverse complement.
GCCGCGAGAATGTGGATGATTGATGAAGGCGAGAGCAATGGTGTGACTGATTTCGATAGTGATTCCGATCCCGATTCCGATGATATGCAAAGAAACATGTACTCATGCATGTCATTCTGAGGGAGCTGAGCGACCGAAGAATCTCATCACGGGGATTGTGTGAATGGTGGAATACTGGGTTAGAAGGATATGGATTTCGGATTTTCTATTGCAGTAGAGACTTGGCGAGAAAGGCGGGCTATGATGGAAGAACAACTAGAGCTGTTTGAGGAAGAGACCGAAAAAACCTGTTTCGACTGTGTCGACTTCTTCCCTACGCTCATTGATGGTCCTACTGCGGACGGAATTTGCTTGAAAGACAAGGAATTCGAACCATTCATTGATGAATTGCTGGGAAAAGAGAACTACGCTTGCTGCCTGGAGTTGATCAAACGGAAGAAGTTCGATGGGAACCGTGATGCTTGTCCAGCCTTCGAACAGGCTGAAACGGAGAGCATCGAGATCGACGAGAGCACTCCATTCGGACGAGATTTGGTAGCTGCGGTCGAGAGCGGTGAATTCGACAAGGAAAAACTCCAACAACTGATATTCGAGGAACAGATACGAAGAATAGACTTCAAGACGCTCCCAGTGGAGCGGTATCTCGAGGATCTCAGAAGTCCTGTGATCAAAAAGCGGAACGGAGCCATCGCCTCCCTCGGCGCATTGGCAATCCAAGGAAACGAAGCAGCTTTTCGGGAACTTCTTGTTTTTCTGGAAGACTTGCCGCAGATAGAGACGATAGACGATGTCCATCTGCGACTGATGATCCTGCGGCATCTTGAGCGCCAAGAGTTTAGACCGCTCATGACGTCGTATCTTCTTGATCAACTGGAACATGTACCTTCCAATAACACCACCAGACAATGGATCAGTCGTATTCTTGACTTCTTCAAATTCGTTCCGCTCGAGTACATACAAGAGCCTCTCGAAGACATGATGCGCAAGGGTCGTTTTTCATACCGTTTGAAACAGAGAGTCAAGGAACTCTTATACTACCATACTATCGAGTGGTAACATCCTGGAATCTCTGATGTTGAGCATTCGATGGTTTCTCCATCTTCCGCCCTCTCTGAGAGACATCTCTCTCTCTTCCCGCTCAATGGCTCAACAGCTTCTCCGAAAACTTCGTCTCGAACTTTGCTTGCCACACCGACTTGTCCCGGCGTATCCAGCAGGAGAAGACGGACTGGTCACGGCGCATCCGCCAGGAGAAGACGGAAGCCATCCGACGAAGGCGGGTCCCGAACTTCCCCTCCTCCCCAACTTCGATGTTTATTCCCCCATTCAAGCAATCCAGCAATTCGAAATTCTTCCCCCCCCTTCTGTTCGTGTTTAGAATCGGAGGTGATTGAAGGCCATGACAACTTGCCCGGATAGGAACGAATGGTCGGAAGGGTCCAAACGGAAACACATCGTGGATCAGCGAGAGTACATGTGGCGCGAAGATACGATCCAGATGCTTGCGAAATGGCTCGGGCTCAAACAAGGCATGATCGCAGTGGATGTTGGCTGTGGGCTCGGCTACCTCGGTCGAGCCTACTGGAAATACTTCGGGAAAGGGGGATTGTACTGCGGCCTCGACTTATCGGATAGACTGGTCAGGGCCGCTTCCCGATTGGCCGAAGAATGGGCAATCGATGGGGCGGCCATGTTCTCTGTTGCGGACGCCTATGCGATTCCCCTTGATGATAACTACGCCGATATGACGATGTGTCAGACGCTCCTGATGCACCTCAAGAGCCCCGAACGTGCCCTGAAGGAAATGATTAGAGTCACAAAGCCCGGCGGAGTTGTGATGTGCAAGGAGCCCGATAACCTTTCCGCCGAGCTCGGAGCACGATACTCGTCGGTTTCAACCCCTGACATCAAGGAGCAGCTTCTCGACAACAAGACGTTGTTGATCTGGGCCGAGGGACGAAAGAAATTGGGCAAGGGCGACTATGGAATCGGCATCAAAGTTCCGAAAATGATGGCGGATCTCGGGCTGGCCCGCATTGATATCCGCGCCAATGACAAAGTCCACTTCCTCCTACCACCATACGAGAGCCCAAGACAGAAGTTCGAATTGGAGAAGATGAAAGAACGTGTGAATGAGGAGGAGATTCCGCGAGACGAGGGGCAAGAGTACAAAGAATACTTCCTGGCAGGTGGTGGTTCGCTCTCCGCTTATTATCGGTACTGGAAGCGTGTTCGTGAGATGCGTTCACGGAATTGGGAAACCGCTCGTGAACAGATAGCGAATGGTACTCTATTCTCAACCGGAAGCTCTAGTTTCTTCTGCATTAGAGGATTCAAACCCTAAGAGGCAAACATCTCCTGCAGAATCGTCAGAGCTCGAGAAAGCGTGGCCCGGGGAAGCCGGCCGAGGTGACGCACAAGACGTTCACGATCCACCGCGCGGATTTGATCGAGGATTACATAGCCGTCCCGCCCCTGGAAACGACATGCCAATCGAAATGGATATCGAAATTGCCAATCTGAACCAGGTGCGTTTTCATTAGTCAATACCTCTAAGATGTGATTACATTATCATCACATCCTCCTGCCATGTCAAGCTCTCGATCAACCCGCGCCTCTGCATCAGAAACTATTTAAGTTTATGCGCATAAACTTAATCAGTTTTGCAGCCATTCTCCTCTCCCGCTCCCCCAGATTATAGATTCGAGATTGACAGATTCCACATTCCCCCCCTCCCCAAGACCTCATCGGGAGCTTCGTCGGGAGCTTTATCGATTCCCTCACTTCTCCCCTTCCCCCCCAACAGCTTATCAGCTCAATGGCTCAACAGCTCACCAGCTTCTTCACATTCAGAATTGAGAATTAAGAATTCAAAATCGCCGCCGCGCGGCCCCTTCCCCTAATCCGGGTTCACCAGGAATAGACCTGAGCTGAAGGAATGCCAAACACGCTGGGTCACTTCTAACCTGCAAATCTCTGCAGGGCAATGAGGTTTGGAGTTCTGGTGCAGATGGCATGAGCCATACAATCAATGAGGATAACAGAGTCATCTGACAACGGGGAGATAGACTCGTGCTGAACTCAGGGCTTTGCAGGTGGCGAAGTCACGTGCAGAGCAGTCACTCTTGAATGAGAGCCACTCGCGATGTAATCTGTCACACAACTCGGAGGAAAGAATGCACCATTTGGCACTTGTGGATTGCTATTGCCTCTTCTTATGTCCGCTCAGGACTTCTCGCCGTCATCGTGGTCTGGGATTCGCGGATGTCTCCGTCCTCGTCGCTCCTTTGTCACATATCAAGGTCGGACCCCGTCCAGAAGCTCAGTGTCGGCAAGGCCTTGCCGTATCAGGCGCTCTCCGACCTGTTTGACCAGGAGACGGAAAGCGGCGCGAAGATGGATAAGTACAGCGGTTCGTTGGCCAAGGCTATCAACGCAATCGTCTGCACTTTTCCGAAACGTACCGCAGCCGGGTTGCAGTCCGGCCGGGATTTTGTTATCCCCGACAAGCAGGAGCAGGCCACCGATTCCTCTGATTTCGAACTGGTGACCTGGCTGGTGATCAAGGGGGACAGGTTATGAGCAGACTCAGAAAGAGCGGCGGTTATCGGGATCTGCGCACCTTTCGGTCCGCCACACTCATTTATGATGCCACATATTGGTTTTGCGAGAAGT
>JAUXFG010000168.1 GCA_030620115.1 Candidatus Fermentibacterota bacterium | reverse complement strand
TTTTTCATGCGGCACGCTTGGCGTGCATGGATCTTGCCGCGCTTTTCGATGAAGAACCTCTGTCGACAATGCCAAGCACAAGACGAGTGATTCTGGCGATCGGGGAGGCATTAGACCGTTCCGATGCCGCGATAGATGGGGGTAGACGCTGGCAGGATGCCTGAGACAGAGGCAGTTGTTTGCGCAGGTGAAGGAGAAGGAGATGGTCGTACCGCACGTGAGAGTTGGAGATCTACTGGTCCAACACGGATATGTGAGCCGGGAAAATGTCGAAGAGGCGGCAGAGCTGCAGAGAGAGCATCACGGAAAGAAACTATGCTCACTTCTCATCGAGATGGGATATCTTTCCGAGAGGGATCTGATTCATCTGGTGGCGAACCATTTGCGCCTTCCCTATTTGGATTTGGATGGGCTGGATCTTGATGTCGAGGTGATAAAGTACATCCCACCTGAGTTTGCAAAAGAACACCAGCTGGTACCCGTTGACCGTATGGGAGGGATGCTTTCGCTGGCCGTGGTGTATCCCTTGAAACAAGAAGTTGTCCAGGAATTGGAGAACATGACAAGGCTTGCCATCAAGCAGGTCGTTTGCCCGAAGAGCGATGTTGATCGCGTGATTCGCAGCTACTATGAGTTGACATTGCCTGGGCTGAGGGGGCGTTTCTGATCGGAGCAGGCGAAAGGCGGGGAGGTCTTGGAAGCATCCACCGATCGGCGGATGCTTCTCAGGATGGCAGGCAGGGAGAGATCGCAGGCAGGGACGCCTGCGCCACTACTGATCTCTGGTATCACGCGAAGCGCATGGTGAGATATCCGGTGAAGGGATAGGGAAAGAGAGATGGCGAGACTTGGGTTTGGCAAATTCTTCGGAGGTCACACGCTCACCACGGAAGAGTTGCAATCATTGGTGCAGGCCAAACGCGATGGATGGCAGAAGACCCTCTTCGAAGCATTCGAGGCCAAGGAATCTCCCATTCGAGCGCAGGCTGCACATCTGGCATCCCATCTGACGGAGGAAACGGCTCGGGAGCCATTGGTTCTTTTGCTGCGGGACGCGGACCAGGATGTGATCATCGCCGCGTTGGATAGCATCGGCACGCTCAGAATCGAATCAGCGCTTCCCGCAGTTACGGGTCTTTTGGGACGCCATGAACGAAGAATCAAAGATGAGGTCGCGCGCTGCCTTACAAAGATTGGTGGCGCAAAGGGGGCTGCGGCCATCACCGAACTGCTGGATGTGCCAAGATTACCTCAGAGCTCTCAGGAGTCCATCGGCGCTCTTGGTGTGACTGCGATACCTGCATTGATGTCTGCACTCATGGATGGGCGCCGATGGGTGCGACAGAATGCCGCGGTTCTTCTCGGCACCATGGGCGATCAACGATCAGTGGCATCCCTCATGGTGGCGCTTAATGATAAGGAACCGGGTGTTCGTGTGGCTGCGGTGGATGCCCTTGGCCTGCTCGGGGGGAAAGATGCCGCCGCCGGGCTCATGGGGGCATTGCAGGACAATGACGATCGAGTACGTATGAAGAGCGCCGCTGCGCTGGGCAAGACAGGCGACGAGAAGGCGGTAGTACCCTTGATTTCCCTCTTTGCTGATGAAGTACGGCATGTTCGAGATCAAGCGGTGAAAGCACTGGTGGATCTTGGCCCTGTGGCCGTTCCTGCGCTGATTCGCGGGCTCCGGGAGAGCGATTCCGGCATGAGGGAGTACTGTGCCAAGACACTATGTTTCATCAAATCGCATGAGGCGCTTGAACAACTCCTTGAAGTCCTTGAAGACAATGAGTGGTGCGTGCGCCGATACGCCGCGGAAGCATTAGGGAAATTGGGAGAGAAGTCGGCCATTCCCTACTTGCTTGGTGCACTGAAGGATCCGATAGATTTTGTCCGCGAGAGAGCACAACAAGCCATAGAAGCCATAGACCCGTCGGGGGAACTGCGGCGTCGTTACAAGCCGAAGCGGCGCAAGCACTGGGAAACCTACGATCGGGCGAAAACCCAAGAGAAGAAAAAAGAGCCCGCGATGCCTTCCATTGGCGGCATGGACCTGGCGGAAGCGTACGAGGTGCTCAACCTCGATCTCGGCGCAACCAGGAGCGAGGTGCGACATGCCTGGCGGGGGCTCATGCGATGTTTTCATCCTGATGTTGTTGGAAGCCTTCCTGATGCGGAGAAAATGAAGGCGGAAGAGGAGGCAAAACGCGTCAATGTCGCGTATGAGACTCTCACCAAGGCCATTCCCAAGTAGTTGGCTGGGCTCTCACGTGCTGCAGTAGGCTCACATGACGAGTGATCATTGCAAGGCGGCAATCATCACGGCCGGCCCTACCAGGGTTCGATTGGACGCAGTCAGGTTTATCATGAATAGCTCCACCGGGGCACTAGGTGTCGCACTGGCAGCCGAGGGAGCAAAGAGGGGATGGCAGATCGAGCTACTGCGTGGGCCGTTCACCGCGGATCTGCCTGTGGAGTCCACATGGTCCGGCATAGTGAATCAGACCCAAGTTGCGTGGTTGGACCAGTTGATCCCCGCCCTGGAAGATGTGGAGACACGAGTAAGCCCTGCCGTCATCTTCCATGCAATGGCGGTTTTGGATTATGCGCCCCACATGGTTGACGAGGGGAAACGACCATCTGGGATTCCATGGCATGTGGAGCTCTCCCCCACACCCAAGATAATCGACCTATTGCCCGCCATGTTTCCGGGGGCGCGTTTGGTGGGGTTCAAATTGGAACGGGGGATCGACCGATCTGAACTGGTAAGGCGAGCTGCCCTCCTTGGCAAGCGGACCCATGCGGAGGTGGTGGTGGCGAATCTCCAGGAATGGGTCGGCAAAGATCACTACCGTTGTCTGATCGTGGACAGATCGGAGAGGATAATTGCCGAGATCTCAGGTCGTGAACAGTTGGCGGCCTACCTATGGAATCTGGTGGATGGAGGATGAGGGAGGAATCTATGATCTGTCAATCTGGGCATCTGGGAATGGGTTGATGGGGGGGGGGGAGAAGATGGTGTTCAGCGTACAGCGTTGAGATGATGGAGCAAGGAGAGATTCTTCGCTCCTTGCAGACGCTCAGAATGACAGTGGTAGTGCATAAGTGGTTGCGTGAACACGTGTCATTCTGAGAGAGCGAAGCGACCGAAGAATCTGAGGGGGGAGGATGAGGGGAATTTCGGAATGCTGGAATGCGGGAATGGGAAGAATCTGGAGTCTGCAATGACGACTGACAACCGACGATGGCGGGTGGAAGGGAAAGAGCTCATCTTGGGCGTGACCGGAAGCATCGCGGCTTACAAGGCCGCCCATTTGGCGCGACTTCTCGTCAAGGGCGGGGCTCGAGTAAGAGTCATCCTCACCGAGGCAGGCGCCCGGTTTGTGACTGTTCATACATTTTCTTCCTTGAGTGGTGCTCGGGTGTACACCGAGCTTTTCGAAGCATCACCAGATGGGCAACCACCGCATCTTATGCTTGCCGAGTCAGCTGATGCCCTCGTAATCGCTCCCGCATCTGCGGACTTTATCGCTCGCATGGCGGCGGGGATGGGAAATGATCTGCTGGCATGTGTCTGTCTCGCAGTGAGGTGTCCGATACTGTTGGCTCCTGCCATGCATCATCAGATGTGGCGCAACCCTCTTGTCCAAGCCAATGTTGATCGGCTCAAGGCTTTTGGGCACGAGATAATTGGTCCCGAGGAAGGAGATCTGGCCTGCGGCGATGTGGGCGCGGGAAGAATGGTGGAGCCGGAGAGTATTATGGAGATTGTGGCCCGCCTGCTTTGTGCTCCACGATGAGGAAGCGTGGAGCAGGCAGATGGGTGGCAGCCTTTTTTGTATGGGCATGGCTCGCCACTCTACTGAAAAAGGGTCGGGGGTCATTGCATGTCGCGAATGTGACATGCGAGAGATCGGGAGGAATACTGCTTTGCTTCCTCATCCTTGCTCTTGGTCAGGGCTGTGGCGGCCACTCGGATCTGGGCGAATACCGCATTGTGGTTTCGACCTCTGAGGGCCTTGATTCTGATCTTTTGCTTCTCGATGGAGCGGGACGACTCCTCAGAAGGCTGACCCATACTCCGGATCGTGCGGAGATGTGGCCCGCCTGGGGAGGTGGGAATCGCTGGATCTACTTCGAGGCCAGGGGGCTTCCAGACAAGCGGGTGATGATTTGCAGGCTTGATCTGGAGTCGGACAGGGAGGATACTCTCTATGGCCCGGCGCTTCCGGGAGAACTCTGGTATGCGCTTTCCCCCGATGGGAGGAAATTGGCCTATGTATCGAGGGACAGCACGCGCACGGGTGTCATTGTCAGGGATCTTCTCACTGGATCGCCCACTGAGCATGGCCGTATGGGTTTCCGTCTCATACGGCCGGCATGGTCGCCCGACTCACGCCGTCTGGTGTGTCAGATCAGGCAGGAAGAGCAACGGCAATGGGACCTGGCAATCATAGATGTTGATTCCGGTCGAATGGAGGTCGTGATGGCCTCTGATCACCGGACCGAATTCAAGGCTCGATGGTCTCGCGATTCAGCTTCGTTGGTGTACAGCTCTGCCGAGCAGAGCACGAGGAAACGCGCGAGATTGGAAACCATCGATCTTGAAGTGAGCAGGCCCGTGATTCTGGCAGGGGAAGATCGCGGCCGTTTCGTCTCAGGCATATGGTCATCTCGAGGTGAGCTGGCGGCACTTCGTGAACGGCCGCTCCCATTGGCCATATTCATCTGGCCCGATCCTCATATCCCCGGCAGCGTGACAGAAATCCCGTTGCCCAAGGCCATGAGGCGTGGAAGACTGGTATGGTCTCCAGATGGCAAGTACATTGCCGCCAATGTGACCGATGGTCTACGACGAGGGCGAGGGTTCTGGAAGATCCTCTTGCTTGATCATGCGGGAAGAGTGGTCAAGAATTGGCCCACAGAATATGAAGTGTATTGCCCTGCCTGGGCACCATTGAAGTTGTCTTCTTCTTGAATGTTGGATGGCGCAATTGCCGTCCAAGGGTTCGCGCAAGAATAAGTTCGCATTTTTGGCGCACAGATTTGCCGCAGAATTGGTCTCCTCGAGGGAGCGAAACCGGAGGCGTAGCCAGAGCTACATCGAGGATTTCGCGATCGAGGCGAGGCCAATAGATGTGGTGAAGATGGGATGTCAAGATGTGAAGTTATTTCTGCGCAAACCCCAGGATTGAATGCAATGTGGTGAAACCATGACTTCTCGAGGAGGATGAGATGATCGACGACAAATCTTTAGATTTCTTTCGCCAGCTTTCCGAATCATTTGGCCCATCTGGCTTTGAGAGAGATCCCGCACGTCTCTTGAAAGGGTATGTGGAACAGTACTGCGATAAGATGGCCACGGACAAGCTTGGCTCCTTGCTTTTCTCCAAGAAGGGATCGAGCGAAAGCCCCGTGGTGCTTCTCCCCGGTCATCTGGACGAGGTTGGCTTCCTGGTGGCCGGCATCAGCAAAGAGGGCTTCTTGATGTTCAGCCCAGTGGGAGGGTGGTTCGACCAGGTGCTGCTTGCCCAGCGCGTAGTGGTGCGGACCTCAAAGGGGCTCTTGCCTGGAATCGTCGCCTCCAAACCACCGCACATTCTGCCACAGGAAGAGCGTGATAAGGTCGTCAAGCAGGAAAAGATGTATATCGACATCGGAGCCTCGACCAAAGAAGAAGCGCAGGAGATGGGAGTCAGGATCGGCGATCCGGTGGTTCCCGATTCGTCTTTCAGCACGATTGAGAGACCAACTGTTGAGGAAGGAGCGCGCAAGGGGGAGACAATCCTGGCCATGGGCAAGGCCTTTGATGAGCGGGTCGGGGTTCTCATAGCGGCTGAAGTGGTTCGGAGGTTGAGCGAGGGCGGGATCGAGCACCCCAACACGGTTGTGGGTGCTGGAACCGTCCAGGAAGAGGTTGGGCTGCGTGGTGCGAGAACCGCCGCGTGGTTGACGAAGCCGGATGTCTGTTTGACTCTCGACGTGGATATAGCCCAGGACATTCCCGGCATCGATCCGGACAAGGTTTTGGTCAAGACAGGCAAAGGTCCCAGCATTCTCACATTCGATGCGAGCATGGTCCCCAATCAGGCATTGAAGGAACTCGTGATCTCAACGGCGGAGGAAGCAAATATTCCGTATCAATTATCGCACATGAGGCGCGGAGGTACTGATGCCGGCGTCATCCACCTTGCCTATGCAGGATGTCCCAGCCTAGTCCTCGGAATTCCGACCCGTCACATCCACTCGCACGTCGGTATTCTGAGCCTGGAGGATGTGGACAACCTCATCAATCTGCTTGTGGCGGTGATCAAGAAACTCGACGCCAAGACCGTGGAGAGTTTTACGGCGTTGTAGATGGCCTTGTCCTTTGCGGTTCCTCTATCTGATGCGAAGTGAAGAAGGGCTCCATCCTGTCGCCGATGTCCATGAATAATCGAGACTATCGCACCGTATGAGCCGCCGTATTCGTGTGTATGGACCCGTTCCGTCGAGGCGGTTTGGGCTCTCACTTGGCGTTGATGTGGTTCCACACAAGGTGTGCAGCTACGACTGCATCTACTGCCAGCTCGGCGGGACCACTGAGAAGACCATCACACGACGGCTTTTCTATCCCGTTGAGGAGATTGTTGGTGATGTGCGGGCTGCCCTTGCAACAGGGCCATCCCCAGATGTGATCACCTTGGCAGGCTCCGGAGAGCCAACCCTCTATGCCGGGCTTGGACGGCTCATCCGGATCTTGAAGGAATTGACCGAGATCCCGGTGGTTCTCCTCACCAATGGGGGGACGCTTTTTCTTGATGATGTGCTGGCCGACATCATGGCTGTTGACATCCTCGCGCCTTCGCTGGATGCGGGCGACGAGGTCACATTCGAACGAGTGAATCAGCCTTGTCAAGCCGTGACATTCCATCGGATGACTACTGGTTTGATGAATGCCATAAGCCGGTTCAGAGGTGATGTCAGATTGGAGGTCATGATCATCAAGGGGATGAATGATTCTGGCGCCGAATTGGGCTATCTCACCAGGTTGGTGAAGACGCTCGCCCCTGGCAACGTCGATATTAATACCCCGGTGCGACCGCATCCATCTGCTTCTGTCTCTCCCTGTTCTGCCCGATCCCTCCAGCGTTTTGCCCACGGATTTGGTCCTGATGCCGCAGTCATCGCGGATTTCAAGAGATGCTCGGTTGCCGGAGGAAGTACGCAACAGGCCTCCCTACTGAAGACGAGAATCCTCGCCATGCTCTCACGGAGACCATGCTCGGTTGAGGATGTATCTCGAGCAATGGAGATACACCGACATGAAGCAATCAAGCTCCTTGATCTACTGCTTGAAGAGGGGGCGATACAACAGAGAAGGACAAATGAGCGCGTTTTTTTCTGGGCTCCCGTGACGGACACGATCGATCACCATTGACTCCATGAAAAACGCCTCCCAGGCCAATAGATCCTGAGAGGCGAAATCCATGCTTGGCATCCCCAACGGGAGTCGAACCCGTGTCACCGGCTTGAAAAGCCGGAGTCCTAACCGCTGGACGATGGGGACGAACCGGCAGGTTAATTTACATGGATCGGGTAGTGACGCAAGGTCATCCCACCTCACGGAGATGCTCCTGTGGCCGCTGAATCCGGGCATTGACTCCGCAAAGCGGCAGTCCTAATATCCCGAGGCGATTTCGTGATATTGTGCGGAGCAGTAGTTCTCTTTGGCAGCTGGGGGAGGTCATGTCGGATCTACGCAGAGTTCAGAGTCTTATCCGCGCTTCTTCGGGTCCTGTGGAA
>JAUXFG010000136.1 GCA_030620115.1 Candidatus Fermentibacterota bacterium | reverse complement strand
TGTGGCCACTGCCTTCGCGTTTTTTGTTCCAAGCCGCGGCGGTTTCTACGGCGTTCTCATTGCGTGCCCAACTTCTCCTTGCAACGCCGCCCATGACGTCCCAGGAAAGCCCTTTCCGAATCACGTTATCGATTCGCTCGCTACCATCGAGCACGATACCATTGCCGCCATTGCTGGCGCGGCCGATGCCCACACCGCCACCGTTGGAGAGCACCACCAGAGTCATTCCCCTGGCGATGTTCCCGCCGAAGCACTGCACGGACATGTCAGCCGTGGGTCGGCTTCCATCATAGATATTGGCTGTTTCCCGGTAGGGAGAATCAGTGCCGGAGACATCATGATGATCCCGGCCCAGCATCACGGGACCGATCATTCCGGTTCTCACTAATTCATTGAATTTCAGGGCGATCTTGACCCGCCCCTCTTCGTCGGCATAGAGGATTCTCGCTTTGGTGCCGACTACGAGTTTGTTCTGTTCGGCGGTGGCGATCCAAGAATAGTTATCCCTGTGGGTGGCGCTTTGCTTTGGATCGATATGTGCCATGGCTGCCTTGTCGGTCGTTTGGAGATCCTCAGCGCGGCCACTCAGGCATACCCACCGGAATGGGCCAAAGCCACGGTCAAAGCAGATTGGCCCCATGATGTCTTCCACATAGGATGGCCAGATAAAGCCTTGTGAGGTGTCTTTTCCGTTCTGCGCGATCTCCTTCTCCCCGGCCTCGAAGACCGAGGCCATGAAGCTATTGCCATAGTCCCAGAAAAATGATCCCTTTTGCGTCAAACGTTTCAAGACGCGGAAGTGCTGCTTGAGCGATCGATCAACCAGTCGTTTGAACTCCTCTGGGTTTTCCTTCAGGAGCTTACGGCCAGCCTCAAAAGTGATCCCCGCCGGCGTATACCCGCCCTCATACACTGCGTGGCAGGATGTCTGATCCGAGAGCAGTTCGGCATGGATACTATTGGCATCAAGATATTCAAGAAGATCTACCACATTCCCGTGGTAGGCGATGGAGGTGGATTGCCCGGTCCTTTTGTGCTCCGCCATCCATCCGGCGATCTCATCAAGGTTGTCCGAGACTTTGCTCACCCAGCCCTGGGAATGCCTGGTTTGGATTCGACTGTAGTCCACCTCCGCGATAACCCCGATTCCGCCTGCGATCTCCACTGCTTTTGCTTGTGCACCGGACATGCCGCCAAGACCAGATGTGACGAAGAAGACTCCTTCAAGATCCTTGTCAGCAGGAATCCCGAGATACTTCCGGCCCGCATTGAGCAGAGTCAGATACGTCCCATGGACAATGCCCTGAGGGCCGATGTACATCCATCCTCCGGCAGTCATCTGACCGTAGTTGGATACTCCCATGGCAGCCAGCTTCTTGAACTGTTCAGGATTGTCCCATTCCCCAACGAGCAATCCGTTGGTTGAGATCACGCGAGGCGAGGTTCGTTCTGACGGGAACAGGCCCACCGGATGCCCCGAGCTCACCACAAGTGTTTGATCTTCCCGCATGATCTCGAGGTACTGTTTCACTAGTCCATATTGCATCCAGTTCTGGAAGATTTGACCTGTCTCGCCATAGGTGACCAGTTCGTACGGATACAATGCGATTTCGAAATCGAGGTTATTATCGATCATTACCTGAAGCGCTCGTGCCTCCAGAATGCCCTTGTACTCGTCCACGGGTTTGCCACAGATGCGTTCCCCGGGGCGGTAGCGATAGCCATAGATCCTTCCCATGGACGTGAGTTCTTCCAGGAATTCCGGAGCCAGGGTGTCGTGGAGTTCCTCCGGAATGTACCGCAATGCATTCTTCAGTGATGTCACAGTCTCGTGCTTCGTAAGAGGGAAACCCCGATCAGGGGCTCGACGGATCCCCTCTTTGAACTCCTTCTTTGGGGGCAGGACCGAAGGGAGTTTTACGGTCATCGCGGTGGAGATATCAAGATTGGTCATGGTATTCTCCTCGTTGTATATGATGATGTTGTATCAGTGCTCAATTTGCGTGGTTCAGAGCATTGGCGTATGGCCGATGGAGAATGATATCGTATGCGATATCTCGGGATCGGGCTGTTCATCTCCATCGTGCCTTGATTGCGCATAGGTCACATGCCAGGAGCCGGCTGTTGCCGATAGATTGACCCCCAGGGTCTTCTTCCGCCACCGTATCCCCACACCAAGACCGAGAGGCAGTGCAACATCGACGCCCAGATGGAATCTGTTGTCCTGCTCGAGTTCAGCATGAAGGAGTACCCTCTCTCCACGTACCGACGTCAGGGCGCCCACCACCCACTCACGGGAATCCCAGTTGTATGTCCCTGCAACGAAGAACGGGTCGAAAAGGTAGATTCTAGTCCCCACAATGGGGTCACGCGTGGTCGAATCGCCATCATCGGTGAAAACGGCCCCGATGCCGAACTCCAGAAAGGCCTGGAGATCTATGCCCCAACCGAGCGCATAGATTTTTGCATCGTTGTGTTCGGCGAATGCCACACCTACAGAGTTCCCGCCACTCAAGCATTTCTGCGGATATCGCTTGGCATAGGCCCGTCTGAGACTCCGAATCCTTGAAACATACTGTGAGACCGCGGGATCCTTGAGCACGGATTTCCCTTTGCGTGCGACCCTGGTAGGGCCTACGTTGTATGCCGCCAGCGCCAAGTCGTCATCGCCGAACCGTTTTTGTTGTTGCGAGAGATAGGTGAGACCACCCCAGAGATTCCACCGGGGCCAATGTCGGTTGTAGACGCCCAGCGAACGAGCCGTTCTCGAGGTAAGCTGGGTGAGCCCCCGCGCGCCGGTATGGCTCACCGCTCGTGGATCGAAACCCGATTCCGCGGCCACCAACGCGGCCGCCAACGCGGAGTCGATTCCAACACGGCGCGCCACAGGTGGTATCTCAGTAGTGCAGAAGAGGGGAATACCAAATCCCATAGCCACTGAGGCTCCACCGGAGCGGAGTATCGTTTCGTGGCCATCTTCAGCAAGTGTGGCCATTGCCCAGACGCGCATGCCGGAGCTTCTTGCCAAGGCCGCAGGATTTCTCCAGATCACTGGTCCGGGACCACTCTGGGCAATGCATGGGAGCCAGAATGGATCGATATGATTCAGTTCCGCCCCGCAAGGCAATGAAAGGGAAAGCGTTAACATGCATGAAATGAGCATTGCCTTGAGCATCGCAGAGAATGTGAAGGAAGTACTCCTCGAGCATGGCGATGTGACGCCCATTTCGATACGCATCCGGATTGGCTGTCTTGCAGGCATCGTGCCGGATGTCCTGCGGTTCTCCTTTGGGTTTGCGGCCACAGACATACTGGGATGTAGTCCTGGGCTCGAAATCGAAGAGGTACTTGTTTCCGGGCGTTGCCTTGATTGCGGCGAGCATTTCACGTTTGATACCTTCCCCGTTGTGTGCCCTTCATGCGGGAAGGCACGTATTGACCATACCGGGGGGCGCGATTTGGAGCTGGTGTCTCTGGAGGTAGAAGATAATAATGAAGGTGATCGCTGTCAGACAAAAGATCCTGAAAGCCAATAGTCAAGCAGCGCGCGAAAATCGCGCACGGTTCTCGCGTGAGCGGGTCTGCGTGGTCAATATCCTGGGTTCTCCGGGGGCGGGAAAGACGGCGCTCCTGGAAAGGATCGCCGGGAGCAATGATCTCTCCATGGCTGTGCTGGAAGGGGATCCGGAGACCGCCATGGATGCGGAGCGCATGGAGAAGGCTGGCGCCGCCGTGATCCAGGTCGTAACCCGTGGAACCTGTCATTTGGACGCGAACATGGTGCAGCTCGCCTTGCCCCGGTTAGACTATCGCAACCGGGACTTCCTTTTCGTGGAGAATGTCGGCAACCTCCTCTGCCCTGCCAGCTTCGATCTGGGGGAGACCATGCGTTGGGTAGTGCTTAGCACCGCCGAAGGCGCTGATAAGCCATTCAAATATCCCGCGGCATTCAAAACCGCGAAGGCGGTTGTCATCAACAAGATTGATCTTTTGCCCTACCTGGATTTTTCCATGGACCAGGTGAAAGACGGCTTGGCCCAGATCTGTCCCAAGGCGCGAGTATTCAAGGTCTCGTGCAAGACCGGCGAGGGCATTGATCCGCTGATGGGCTGGTTGCGGGGCTTCTCCAGGAACCCCGCAAAAACGAATTCGAAATCCTAGCCCCCTAAGGCGGCCTCCGGCCGCAATCCCGCCGGCGGCGGGATCAGAAGTCAGAGGTCAAAGGTCAGCCGGACAACTTCGTTGGGAGCTTCGTCGGGAGCTTTCTCGCGAACTTCTCCGCGCGATGAGCTTCCATCATTATCTACGCAAAAAACGCGGATGTGTCGGACAAAGGGGCTATGCTTCTTCCGAGACTTCGCTCGGAAGAAGAAACATCGAACATCGAACATCGAACGTCCAACGCCGAAGTGGGAGCCTCGGCCGGCCGGTGGATTGCATATGTGATGTTCCCGGATCTCCATATCGACCACGCGTCCCTCGCGTGGTCGATGTTGCGTCACAAAGCGCCTGATGGGCTAATTCGACGTTCGATGTTGAATGTTTCCGCCAGCCGGCGGATTCAATCCCCCATTTTCCCATTCCCCCGCCTTCGCTTCTCTCCCCATTTCCCCCACCCAGATTCTTCAGTCGCTCCGTTCCCTCAGAATGACAGGTATTCACGCGTCTTTTTGCACTACCACTGTCATTCTGAGCGACCATGAGGAGCGAAGAATCTCGCCTTCCTCTGCAATCTCAACGCTGAACGCTGAACGCTCTCTTCTTCTCTCAGAAACCTGGGATTCCCGAGTCATTCGCTTGCTACTTCCTGGAGAATCCCTTCCTGGCGCTCCCGGGCAAACTGACCCGTGTAGAGATAGTGGTAGCGGCCTTGGAGCCGGATCAATTCCTCATGGTTGCCCTGTTCCACGATTCGTCCCTGCTCGATAACCATGATTCGATCAGCTGATCGGACCGTGGAGAGGCGATGCGCAATGATGAAGCTGATCCGCCCCTGGAGTACCGTCTTGATCCCTTCTTGAATCAGCCTCTCTGTCTCAGTGTCCACCGATGAGGTCGCCTCGTCCATGATGAAGATCTCCGGATCGGAGAGGACTGCCCGTGCAAGAGAGATGAGCTGTTTCTGGCCGGTGGAAAGACGAGTCCCTCCTTCCCCTACATCCGTCTCATAGCCATTTTCCTGAGCCGAGATGAACTCATGTGCATTCACCACCTTGGCTGCCTCGATAACATCCTTATCGCTGGCCTCGAGACTCCCATAACGGATGTTATCACGGATGCTCCCGCTGAAGAGGTGGGGCGATTGGAGCACGATACCAAGCTTCGATTGGAGCCAGAGGAGACCCCGCTGGCGGTAGTCGATTCCATTGATCTTGATCGACCCTGAGGTCGGTTCATAAAACCGGCAGAGCAGACTCACGATTGTGCTCTTCCCGCCTCCGGTGGGACCTACGAGAGCGATGGTCTCTCCTGCGCCTACGCGGAGATCGAAGTCCACGAGCACAGGCTCCCCTTCCTTGTAGTGAAATGAGACTTTCTCGAATTCCACCGAGTGAATTTTTTCCTCGAATCGCCCGAGCTTGATCTCTTGTTCCATGTTTTCGATCACCTCCGGAGAATCCTTGATGTCCGGTTCGGTGTCGATAAGCCCCTGCAGGCGCTCAGCCGAGGCCTGTGCTGCTTGAAGCTGCGTGAACCTTTCGGCAAGCTCCTGCACCGGGATATAGAAAAATGCGGCATACTGCATGAAGGCGATCATGGTTCCGAAGCTCATCTCCCCACCGATCTGAAGACCTCCCCGCCAGAGCGCGAGCCCGACGCCGATACTACCCAGGGTGATGACGATGGGAAGATAGACCGCGGCCTGCAGAGCATTACGCACGGAGTGGCCATACATGGCAGTGGATCGAACCTCAAACTCCTCCAGGTTCTCCCGCTCCCTGACAAGCGTCTTGGTGGTGCGCACGCCCATGATTGCCTCGTTGAAGCTTGCAGTGATCTCCGAGTTCGTCTTCCGGACAGCGCGTTGGCTCCCGAGAAGCTTGCGCTGGAAGAAAACGCTCACCACGGCCAGGGGAGGCAGGATCAGCATCACCAAGAGCCCCAGGTGCTTATTGAGATGAAGCATCATGATGCTTATGCCTACGATGAGCGTACTGCCCCACACGAGATCCAACAGGAACCATGGGATGATGGAAGAGACACGCTCACAATCTGAAGTGAGCCGCGCCATCAGCCATCCCACCGGCCGTTGGTCATAGAACGAGAATGACAGCTCCTGGAGGCGCGAGAACGCAGCCCGGCGTATGTCAAAGGCGAAGCCCGTTGCCGCGCGCCCTGCCTTCACGATGAACAGCCAAATCAGGAAGGCCATCAGGGTCACGAGCCCGAGATAGTACAAGCTTTGTTTGACGAGTCCGGGCCCTAGTCCATTCGTCGTGGCCTCGTCAATGATCAACCCGGTAATGCGCGGCAGCACCGCATCGATCCATGCAAACACGAAACCTGTGATCCCCAAGCAGATGAGGGACCAGCGATATGGCCTGGCATAAACCAGGATTCTCCGCCAGAGCCCGATGTCCAGTCGTCTCTGACTTTCTTCTTGTTGTAGTTCTTGTTCATCCATTATAATCTTTCCTATTCGTTGACGGGTTCAGGGTTCACCGTTCCCGCCGGGCCCTAGGCCCCATGGGCCGGAGGCAGGGTTGCCTGAAATCAGCTCGGATTTCCGGTGAACCCTGAACCCCGAACCCTGAACCTTTGAACGATCATCCTTACCCTATCCGGACTATCACGCGGCGTCACCGGCCACTGCCTTGAATTCAGCCACATCGTCCTCCACCATACTCTGAATTCGCCAGAGTCTTCTATACAGTCCTTCTTGGGTCACGAGGGTCTCGTGCGCTCCCTGCTGGACTATACGGCCATGCTCAATCACCACGATTTTGTCGGCATGCATCAGCGTAGACAGCCGATGTGCGATCACCAGGGTCGTGTGCTGCCCCAGCTTGTGCGACAGTGCGTCCAAGATCATGGTCTCGGTTTCCGTATCCACCGAGCTCATCGCGTCGTCGAGGATCAGGATCCTTGGATCCTCCAGGAGCGCTCGTGCCAGGGCTACCCTCTGGCGTTGCCCACCAGAGAGGGTGACCCCGCGCTCGCCGACCACTGTCTCATAGCCGTCATCAAACTCCAGAATGGCGTCATGCACGCAGGCCGTGGTTGCGGCGTGGGCGATCTCGCTCTCGTCTGCCTCTGTCCTGCCCAACTTGATGTTCTCTCCAACTGTTTTGGAGAAGAGGAAGGGCTCCTGCATGACCACTGCGATCCTCGACCGCACATCCTTGCGTTTAGCTTTCCCGATATCGACCCCATCGATGGTGATGAACCCCTTGTTGGGGTTATAGAACCTGAGGAGGAGGTTGACGATGGTCGATTTCCCCGACCCGGATGGGCCGAGGAGCGCCACGGTCTGCCCCGGTGCGGCCCGAAAAGAGATGTCCGTGAGTACCTGGCCCGATCCATCATGGGAGAAGCTGACGCTCTCGAAGACGATCTCGCTTCCCACATGGGAATCCATGGGAAGGATCTGCCGCTGGGAGATGGGTGGCTTGCTTTCCCTGGGGTGATCCAGGATTTCACCTATCCGCCCGATGGCCACGAGGGCTTTGCCTAACTCGGAGAGGATCCGACCCATCATCCGGATCGGCCAGATGAACATGTTCACCACTGCCAGGAAGAAGAAGAATGTCCCGACCTGCAGTTGTCCCATGGCGAGAAAGTATCCGCCGGCGCCGACCACCAGTGCTTTCTGCCCCATGCAGAGGAAGTCGGAAATCGACCAGTACCAGGCAAAGAGCTTGTACAGCCTGTAATCGAGGTCACGATGAGTCCGATTCCGCTCGCCGAACTTCTCCTGCTCATAATCCTGTCTGGCGAACGCTCTCACCACCCGGATGCCGCTCAGGTTCTCCTGCAATCGGCTCGTCATTCGCCCCTCTGCCTCGTCAACCAGTTTGAACGAAGCCTGAACTTTGCGGAAGAAGAGGAACGAAAAAACGACGATGGGCGGAATGGTCACCACAGAAACTATCGTCATTCTCACATCGAGCGCCACCATCAGAGGGAGGGGAACCACCATCATGATCAACGCACGGCCGATTTCGACGGTTTGATGTGCCAGAAATCGACGAAACGTCTCCACATCCGACGTACAACGCTGAACCTGATCTCCTGTTTCCACCTTGTCGTGGTATGAGCACGGCAGGTGTTGAAGCTGGTCGTAGAGCCGGTCTCTCAGCTTCCGCGTGATCTCCTCGCTGGCCATTGCAGCGAAGCGGCTCCGAAGGTAGGTAAGGATTCCGGAGATCGCCGTGAGTGAAAGAATCCATATGGCTGGAATCCATAGATGACCCTTGAGGAACTCACGTCCTCCGGTCAGCTCAACGGCACGCCCGACGAAGTCGGAGGCCTTTTCCGGCTCGCTTGACAGCACGCCATCCATGATGATTTGAGGTACCATTGGGACCAAATACATGAAGCATGAGCCCAAGACCAGTGCCGCTATTGCCAATCCATAGGTGAGGCGCTGCCCCGCCATCAAATTCCAAATCATTCTATACTTTGAATTCATCTCGCCCGTCCTCGAAAAATGCGGTAACCTGTACGTTCGATTGTTGTGTTTGGAACGACCAACGAGCGGGTGGGATTGTCTGGGGTTGATAATGAAAAACCCGCTCGTGGGGCGTGAGCGGGTTTGTGCAGAAGCTTTTCTATATCAAGCTATGACGCACCCGCTCCTCTGGGGCCTCCCATCGGGAAGGCGGTTGTTCTTTTGTAGAGGTTTCGGATGATCATGCTCGCTCCTTACCATCCTGGAGGGATATTCCACAGTACACTCTTTGTTCCTCTTATTTTGTCACCAGGCATTTTCTTACAAGAAAAATCCAGCCGCTTGGGTCACAGCGATCTACAACATGTTGCAGAAGTTGAAGGGGAGGGAGCCTCACGCAAAGGCGCAAAGACGCAAAGCAGAGGGAGAGATTCTTCACTTCTTGCAGTCGCTCAGAATGACAGGGGTTGCGCGCAAGCATATTTGGCACTGCGTGTCATTCTGAGGGAGCGACGCGACCGAAGAATCTGCGGGGAGGAGAATGGGGAAATGCGGGATGGGAGCCTCACGCATCCGCCTTCGCACTGGAGCTGCGCTGTGACAAGAAGGCGCCTTTTGACGCTGCTCAGGGTCTTGGACAAAGACGCAAAGAGGATTCTTCTTGCGACCTTCGGTCGATTAGGAGTTGATGGCGTGCAAAGTCTAGTCGCTCACCGCGGTGACGTAATAGAATCCCTTCTCGTTGATGATGGGTGCTGTCCATGTGGTCCCGTCAAATGCCCCGGAAAGGTCCTCCATGAATCCGGCATAGGGCGAATTTGAGGAGTACACTCTGTATGAGGTGGCTCCAGAAACGGGCTCCCAGCTGAGGCTGACTTCGTCGACCTGGCGAGTGATGGTGAGATTGGATGGAATGGCGTAGCCCGAGTAGAAGACATGCGGGTCAGGGGCTCCAATATATGGATGATTCTCGCTACGGCCTGATTGATCTGCGGCATGGAGGTAGTAGGCAATCTTGGTGCCTTCCGGCTGCGCGGGGATGGTGGCAGTCCATGTATCACCGCCTGCGGCAGCCATGTTGATCGGGGTGTATGATCCGCTGTCCAACCGGTAATAGACAAGTACCGAATCAGCGATGATCGCTTCGTCGCTGTAGGGAATGATGTCCGCGGCAATCTCGCAGTCTTCACCCACGGGCATGTTCCCCACCACAGGCAGATGCCGGATGTAGAGCATGCCTCGGTCAGCGATGCCCTTGGTCCGACAATGCAGCGCGTCCGTGCTCACCCAGCCGCCGGTGAAACCCAAGACCTCATAGCCGGGCATGGCCTCCTCGTAGGAGGCTATGGCGTCGTCGTCCCAAACCGAATTCATCATAGGCACAAGAACCTTGTTGTTGAGAATCAACGAATTCGTGTAGGGTCGATCCAAGGAGGATGTGTACACCCGGTACACCCTGTATGGCGTACCGCAGGCAGATATCTGAGAGGCGAAGTAATCGGCAGCCGCTTCGATCTCGTCATACTGAGGATGACTGGGACCAACTTCTCGGATCATGACCTTGTCCACAGCAAGGAACTTCCCCCAACAGTCGATGTGATCGATATATGTATTGTTGGGATCAGGAACTACATGGTAGGTTTCAACACCAAGGTAATCCTCAACCATCTGATCGATCTCCGCATGTGTCATCCCGAGGTTCTCTTCCCAGACCAGGGTGGTGGATGCCGAGATCCCCATCCCGTCGGTCATGTAGTTGCCGCCTGAGTGAGTCAGATCCATTCCGTAGAGGGGAATACCAAGAAACTCCGTCATCCTGATGGGAATGTCATCGTCTTGTGGTCGGGGACGATTGTAGGGGAAATCAACAATCCCTACCTGGTTGCTGCCGTCCACTACATACCACGGGCCATAATC